>PWDX01000016.1 GCA_003553245.1 Phycisphaerae bacterium | reverse complement strand
TTTTATCCTCCAAAGTGCTTGGCTTGACATCGGGTTTACGGGGATGATTTTTGAGCCTGTTGATTTCGTCTTTAAGCGTGTTGATTTCAGCGGTAAGTGCGTTGTTTTTTTCTTTGAGCTTCTCAATCTCCTCAGCTTGCTGCCTGATAATGTCAAGCAACAATAAGACAGTTGGATTCTGCTTGTCTTTTTCAGAAATTTTTAATTCGTCGATTGAGAGTCTCATGCATTATGCTCATATCAAATGAACATAACGTTGTCCAGCATTTTTTTGAACTACCACCACTTTTTGAGAAGTTACGGGTTACCTCGACAAAAACGACACTTTGCCGTTTACAGATGCCTACTATCCGGAAGATGCTGCATTGCTCAGAGAAATGCTTGGCGACGACATTATGGACCGATGGCAAGAAAGCCAGGCAGTTTTTGCGGATGCCGGTATAAATGCCCAGTTTGTAACATACAATGGCACGCATCATCAGATTCGATCAGAGATGAGAGATGACATAATTCGCTTTTTTCAACAAAATTCGGGCAAAGAAATTGTGCATATTATCCACCACCAGTATGACTTTGTACCATTTCAAGAGCACGAAAAATTGACGATCATTGAAGCAGTATGGCATGAAAGCCCAAGATTTCCAGCATTTGTAAAACCGCATACTACGGATAATGACTTTGTTGTATTTGTGGAAGAATATTTTGAAAAACAAGACCATCGACAATGGAGCGATTTTATTCATAACCTGCCTCTTGAAGGCAGGAATATATATCTGTCAGCAAAGGACCTTCCAAAAATCAAAGCAAACTTGTCCGGTCGGACCTTTACCGATCCAGCCGAATCAGATTATGGTTTTGTTTTGACCGTCGAACAGGAAGAAATGAACAAGATTTTGCGGGGTATGCCCTATGCGCTGGAGCCAGTCCAGGCAGACGATATCTATTACTTCACGGTAAGGGAAGGAGTTACACTGACAAAAAATCATTGACCCAAAAGGAATCTCTTGATGCCCACACTGATACCGAAAAAGTAAGCTAATAAAGATAATCAAGAGAAAAAGGAGTTTATTCTTGTTTGGAATGGGATGAAGTATTCCCGGACGTCCTGAAATTTGCACCTTGAATCTGGCAATCCTGTCCGGGCCGGAATTCGCATTACTGGAGGGGCATAGCCGCATGTTGCAGTAAGTTTTAAAAGCTGAGAAGGTTCTATTGCAGCAGAGTTAATCTTGACAGGAATGCTTTTCACGGGTATTATGTATACAAAATATTTTTTGATTATGTTAATTACAGAGGGCTTTATGGAAGGGAAGATAAGCACGGTCAGACTCCCGGAAGATCATGACCGCCGCCTGAGGGTTCTTGCAGCTGCCACAAACCGGAGCCGCAGTTATTTTATCCGCGAGGCTGTGAAACGGTCCCTTGACGATCTGGAAGACGCATATCTGGCTGAAACTGCATACGAAGAATTTATTAAGAGCGGAGAGAATCCTATTTCGCTCGACGAAGTGGAGCAAAGGCTTGACTTGGAAGATTGAATTTACGCCAAAAGCGGAAAAGGATTTGAAAAAGCTCGATAGGGTTGATGCAAAAAGGATACTTTCATTTCTTCGAGAACGAGTCGCCCCGGACCCCAAAATGATTGGCAGTCAGCTTAAGGGACAACTGCGGGAGTTCTGGAGGTACCGGATAGGAAATTACCGCGTTTTGGCCATGATAAAGGATGATCATTTGCTGGTGCTCGTTGTCCATGTTGGACACAGAAAAAACGTGTACAGCGGGCATTGACACTATTGCAATTCCCGGTCCACCATGCTGGCCAAGATCATCAGTATTGCAAGCATCGGCGCTACTGAGTTTCCGGGCATGCGTAAATATGCACCTTGAATCTGGCAATCCTGTCCAAGGCAAAATTCGCAATACTGCCGGACCATAGCCGAGTGGTTCACAAAAACCCTTGAAAAAAAAGGAGCCGCATTCGATATAATACGGCTTCTTTAAACTTGATTTATTCCAGAACAGCTGGCCTTATTTCAAGGTCCCAACGAAACACCCACTGCTGCTATCACCATTATCATCGTTATCTTCCTCGGGGTCGCTAATTGTGCTATCTTCCTCCTTGATGTCGTCAAGGGTTTTGGCCACTTCCCCGGCAACCATTTCATGGGCTTTGGTGGTAGGATGAATGGCGTCCCAGAACAGGTAATCCTCGGGCGGTTCGTTGGTCGCGCCGGTGGGGTTACCGTTTTCATCCAAAACCATATAGGTGCCGGTGACATCGGCAAAGGTGCCGCCGCTGATGATCTGGTTGAGATAGTTAAACACGTCAAAAGAGATCACTGTGACATCGGGGAAAAGGTTGTTGAAATTGTTGATCCCTTGGGCCAGGGAGGAGTTGAATGCCGATGTCAGGTTCGTCACAGCCTGGATTTCTAAGTCATTCAAATTGTTATAGGCCGGAGTCTTGCCCAGGTCAGGCAGATTGATGACCATAATGTTCAAAGCCCCTTCTTCGGTGACTAGTTCACTCATGGCATTGAGCACATTGTCTACGGTGTTTGCAATCAAATCTTCGGTGGTTGCCGCGTCCGACTCTCCCCGGCCGAATTTCAAAAGGTCATTGCCACCGATCCATATGGTAAAAAGAGTGCTGGAGGCCGTAAAATCCACGTCTTCCGCGTCAAAACGGCTGACTTGGCCCACCAGGCCTAGCGGCGGCAAGATACCATCATCCGTATTCCCCTGAATGGTA
>PWDX01000196.1 GCA_003553245.1 Phycisphaerae bacterium | reverse complement strand
CCCCAGTATCTATGTCGTCTCGGCATAGGACCTCCTTAAATCAATTATCTTGGCAACAAAAAATCACTCTAAGGCATTAAGTCGTCCTTAATCATCTTTGCATATCATTATATTGCAATAACTTACATTTGCAAATATAGTATCTGACCCCGCAACAATCATCAATCGGCGAACGACAAGGCTCCACTTAACAGGTATTCCGCTGCCGCTCCATACCTGTTGAGTGAAGCCTTATGTTCGCAAAACAAGATTTATTTCATGATGTCGACTAGCTTCATATCAGAGCGAATAATTTCATTAACAACAGAGGAAACATCTTCTTTCTTCTTGGCGGCAATTTGCTCCACAAACGCTAAAACTTCTTCGTCCAGATAAACCGGAAGATTCAGTTTGGCATCATGCCGATAAAATTTACCTCGTTCTGCCTGCGTGAAATCGTATTCCTCTTTCATTTTCCTTCACCATATGTTTTTGATTCATTTTTTGTTGCCTTTCGACTCGAAATGATCCGGATTGTTGCTGACTGAGTTGCTTCATCACTGAACGTATGCGAAACGATAAGCAATCTCCCCTGTGCTGATATCCCCATTGTCACCCAGCGCTCTTCCTCACTGCTATGATCGGTATCATAAATACTTAACATGCGAGGATCACGAAAAATTGTGGCGGCTTCTTCAAACCTTACGCCGTGCTTACTGTGGTTCCACCCGGCCTTATAAGGATCCCATTCAAAGTTGTAGTCCATGATGATAGCTTACTTTTGGCAATACTAAATTCTATTTTCTGCATATGCACTTGTATGCCCCGACACAAGATGTAGTGTATTCGCATTGAACAGTACCCGCACAATCTGCTGGAGTTCGAGAAACGCTTCCACTCCGAGGAAGCCTGCCTGGCGTACCTCCAAGTACCCAAGCTTTTCTACCGTCTGGTGCAGCAGGCTTTGGCCGTGAACCGGTGCCCGTGGCGCGAATAGTTGAGGAAGCGCGACGGACCCCCTATATCTAGTGGTCGGGGCAGACAGATGCATACGCAGATTCTATTTTTTACAAAATAGGCGATCAACATCTTTTGTCAAGGTCAACTGCAGATCCCATTATTTGCGAATGGCCGAGTTGAGCGACCGAGCGCATAACGCAGCGGACGCGAGTCTGCGGATGTTATGCGTCGGTTCGCTCGAACGTTTTTATCTCTTCATTTCCTCTTTGCGGATTGCAGAGCAATCACTATGGTGACAATCCCACCAACAATGACGAACGCAACTCCGGCGGACACCCAATTTCTTGCTTGCCACCATGGAGACACAGCGAGCGAAATAGAAACCGGCGAGATGGCCGGTAAAGTCGACACGAATGCCAGCCAGCGCATCCACGCTGAAGCCACAGTCAACCCGGCAACGAGCCCGAAAATCGCGCCTCTGCGCCAGTTTGCCGACTCATTCCTCATGGATACATTTCTCATTCCGATAACGTCGGCGATCATCTAGCCGGATGTAGCGGAAGCCAGTTACATGCATTCGTCTTGTTGGGGTTCAATTCACTTTTGACCGGGGGATATACACAATCTCCCAGGAGCTACCACTTTCCGAACTGGTAGTAATCTTAATTGCTGCTTCCACGCGGAAATGCTCTTGGCATTTTCGTATCTTTACCCAAGCATCGTCTGGGGATTCAATCGAATAGTTGCCTCCTCTTCGGTACCCGATTCTCTCCACGTGAACCACATCACAGAGACCAGAGGCTTTCCCGCGCGGCGTAAACTCGATTAGAATGCGATCCTGGCAGCCATGAGCAGTGGTTGAACGACTGGGCCGACGACCAACCCTGTAGTCCAAGACCAGGTTTTCAGAAGGCGCGAATTCCACATTATATGGATCAACTAAAGAAAACGAGGCGTCACGCCGCAATTCCATTGATTCATAGCCCAATCCCCAGTCCAAGAACCACCAACACCCGACTGCAGCCAGAATAGCAATGATTGCTGCGATAATTGACAGCTTCTGTATGGTCATCTTCTCCCCAACGTCAGACCTCACGCGTTCCGAAAGGCCAGAGCGAAGCGGCGGCCTTTTGGAATCGCGTGCAGGTCATTGTTGGCATTGTTCAGTTCTCATGCCCATGATCTTCCTTGCCGCTTCGTCTAAGTGCATGTCGTAGAGTTCCATCGCTGCGTCGTCGTCAACGGTGATGCCGAAGGCATCTTCGACATCCTCGAACGGGGGCGTGCCCTCGATGATGTCGGGTGGGTCGTTCGTTGACCACATGCAGCACATCTGCTTCGAGTCACCATTCTCGCGATACTCACGCCGGTGCTTCTGATATATCCGGTGCAGCGTGTCGTACACCGTTTTGAAGTCGTTCTTCACATCATCTCTCCGATGCCAACAATTAATATACGAAATTATACATTTACTGGTTACGAATGTTTTTATATGTTAGTTTATCAAAAGCTAAAAGGACAACTGTTCGTGATAAAAACATACGTTAACCGGTTAATAGTAGCACTATACATAGCAAAAACATAAAGTCAAATTTCTTGGAAGACAGTTTGATATTTCGCAAAATCTATGTAGTATAAAATTATGCCTCTTTTCGTATAATACGGCGTTTCAATATGAAAATGTCGTGTTTCGTGGGCTTTTTATTGAATATTACACATGTAATACCTTGTTATACGACAATATCGGGGTCAGATACTATATTTATTTTTATATCTTATTCATTATAAATAATTTGTCAATCTCGTGCAGTGGAT
>PWDX01000100.1 GCA_003553245.1 Phycisphaerae bacterium | reverse complement strand
CCACAACACCGACCGTACAAGATTATGACAAAACAGTTAAAAAGTACGAAAGCCAGATAGATGAGGAGGAAGAAGATGAAACGATTGATAATAGGGGTGCTCCTGATACTGCTGAGCACCGGGATGGCTTGGTCTCAGGATTCGGAGATAACCTCAGAGAGTCTCTTAGAGAACGAGCTGATCAGCTCGCCGACGAGTGAAGATGACTTAGTCGACAGCCTGCCACTGCAAGGTGTCACAGAAGAAGGCTTCCTAATCGTCGCGGTCGATCCTTTAGCTGATTGGGCTGAAGATGCGGCGCAGCGGTTCTATACGCAGGGGGCTATTTACCAGATAAGATATTTCCAACCCCGTATGCAGGCGAAAGATGACATCATCCAAGAGAAGGATCAAGTCATCGAGGCACAGCGTACAGACTTAGAAGACACCAGAGGCGATCTACACACAACACGTGTGGCGCTTAATCTTTCCGAGGCTCGTAGTGATAGAAGATTGAACGAGAGAGATGAAGCGAGGGAAGAAGCAGAAGAGGCATCAAAAAACGCCTCCGTGTGGAGGCGTCGGTTTTGGCAATCTGTTGGAGTTTCAGTTGGTGTTGCAGGAGTCGCAGGTACTACTGCCTGGTTACTTAGTCGTTAATTAGCCGACGGAGTACTTCGGTATGTCGCGTCGACCTTGCATGAAGCTAACAAGAGCTTCCGCGGGCTGCACTTGTCTCGAACCCTCAAAACCCTCTACTGCCCATTCTGGATTGAAATCGCCAGTGTTGGGGTCAATGAACAATTCTTCGTCTGCCTCCATTGCTTGTTCAACTTCATCTATCATCTGCTCAGTGGAATCAAAAATACCGAAAATGAATACTTTTTCAGGCGCCATCGCCTCTCCATACTCGTCTACGTCTAAATATACTACGTATCTGGCTGCCATTGTAGTCCTCTCTTTCTTATGTGTTAATAGTTAGTGCATATATGCACTATCGAAGTATGTGTGTATTGGCCGGGGCAATATATCTAAAGAGCTCGCCGTCACCGGTGTCCCAGGACTCACCTGTATCAATTCCAAGTCTCAAGTCCTTCCCCTTACACATCCACACTTTAGGAAAGTAATACTTATATTTTTTCTTCCATTGCTTATCGGATCCTATCCATGTCCCAAAAACAAAGAAGATGTCATCCATCAACCCCTTGTTGATCCTCTCTATTTCATTATCATTTTGCTTCCGGCCATGACGAATAGGGATCGCGCGTTGTTGTATTACCTTCGTAGGAATACGATGTTCTCCGAAAGTACGTAATTGTGCTTGTGCCTTATTCACATCATAGGAGTAAGTCACGTCAATCTTAAGGAACTTATCCGCATAAACATCTGTATCATCATACCAAGCGTTAGTAATCCATTCTTTCTTTTTCAGTAAACTCGACGCCGTTTTCTTGAATTCTTCCGATTGCAGGGGTATAATAGTGTTGCTCATATTACCTTCAACCCCTCTCGGCTCAGTGTGAAATAATACACAAGGCTGGTGACGTTCTGCATTGTCTTTGGCTTTCGACCTTCCACATAAGGAAGAAGGTCCTTCTTTGACTTCTCGTCTTCAATCTCATCCCAAAGATACTTAATCGCTGCGGCGCAATTCTTCCGGGGAATAACGACACCAGCTGGGGCCGCGTCGACTCCAAACTTATCCAAAACTTCCCGTGCTACATTTCGCTTTTGCATCTTCTTATTCCTTCCTCTATAAAATCATCGATGGTCATCTATTCTATGTACAGCGTCAGTCCGCCGGCGAATAAATCTTCGAAGCTCAATTCACCTTCTATGTATGAATCAGATCCGGCAGGTGTGTATATCTCCCCGCTGAGAGACACTACATCAACGACCTCTTCGGTATCATGGCTTACCAGGAGCTGTCCTTGGACAACCTCGTACGGGGTAACCGCTTCCACCCGATAAATCTTGGCCGGTGGGAAAAACTTGCCGGACTCAGCCGCCCTCTTGTCTTCGATAAACTTCAACAGGTCTTCTTTTCGATCTACGGCTATGTCTGCTATCATGCTGTTTTCCATTTCCATTACCCTTCTACTATCGGAGCTCGCCATCGTCAGTGATGGTGGTATCGTCAAACTTAATCGTGTCTAACACAGGTCCGTTGATTTTGATAAGCTTGTGGTTCAGCACCTCGTTGATGGCTGCATTGATTGCGGTTTCAATGTCCTTTTCCAGATCATCCGAAAGCGCCACACCATCGAGGTCCAACCCCTTCGATTCGGTGAAATGTCCGTTGGTAATGTCCAGCTTCGCAATTTCGCCCTTTCCTCTGCCTTTCCACGTGTATGTCGTTTTCATGTCTATAATATACAACCGGTTGGCAGAAACTGGAGTGAAAATATCAGAATAAATTCCGGCCTTCCTCAATACTGGCATCCAATGATTGAGGTATGTCACCTGTAAACAATTGTTTCCACTCTTCAAGAGGCATCGATGAGTCAAGGCCTTTGGTGTCAATCTGTTTCTTATTCAGAATGATGTTATAGCGCGTCTCATCAATAGTATCCGCGAATACCAAGAAGTATGAGGTAACTTCTTTCGTTTGCCCTGAACGATGGATCCTCTTATAGGATTGGTCGAAGTTTGTCAACTGGTAGGGAAGATCGAAGTAGATTTGAGCAGTGGCAGCTGTAATGTCCAACGCTGTGTCCAGAACCAAATAACTAGCCACCATGATCTTATGATCAGGGTCATTGATGAACGTCTGAACCACATGATCCTTCAACTCGTCTCTG
>PWDX01000155.1 GCA_003553245.1 Phycisphaerae bacterium | reverse complement strand
GGCTCAGGAACAGGCTGTGACTTATTTGTCAGCATAGCTTTGAGTTCTATGGCGTTAGCTACAGCTGAGCCTTTATAGTGGTTGTTGGCAATTACAGTAAGAGACTCGAACGCCTCTAAAAGCTGCTTTACCCTATGCTTTATTTTTTTTAATTCGCTGTGGTCATAGTAATAATTGTATGTTTCATCACGCCCTGCATTTTTGTCAAACCAGGCATTTTTGTTCCGTCCGTGTAAACGGAAATAACCAGCTTTGCCGATTGCACTGACAGGCATATCAAAGGAGTTATGCGTTGTCGGATAATCAAGATTGCACAGACCCACGCCTAACTCTTTAAGAAACTTCAAGGCATCATTCTGCTGCCAGCTTCTATGCCTTAGCTCAAAAACGATATTGAAAGAATCACAGAAGTTCCTGACAATCAGACCCAGTTGCCCTCGATTATCAACAGTGTCGTTAAAATTCCATTTAAACTGTGCAAGCAGGTGCTTGAGCTTTCCTGCCTCAATAAAAGGCTCAAAGCCCTTATGGAACATTTTTACCATCTCAGAATCAATTCTATTGGCGTGAGTTATATCTCTGTGCAGCTTAGCCGTAAAATAAAAGCCTTCTTTATGCTCTGTTCTCGTTAGCCAGGACTTTGCATTCTTTGCCGAAGGCGGATGATAAAATGTGTTATTTATTTCGATGCAATCGACAAAACTGCTTATATATTCGAGCTGGTCGATTTTCTTGTTTTCAGGATATACCAACCCTTTCCAGTCAGGATAAGACCAGCCTGCAATTCCAATTTTAACAGTGGCCATAATGCTCACCTGATAGTTCGGACACAACCGATTACCCTGCCCACTATACGAATATCTTTCTGGGATGATGTAATATAACGAGTTTTATAGCCTTCAGCGGTATTTGCAGGTTTCAGAGCAATCCTGTTTTTCTCAAAGAAAACCCTCTTCACCGTAGCTTCATCGTCAAGCAGCACCACCGCAATTTTACCGCTTTCAACAGTGCCTGCTGGTTTAACTGCGACTAAATCACCATCCATTATCCCCTCATCGACCATACTATCACCAGATACCCTCAAAAAGAAAACGTCATCGGAAAGTCCAAGCAGCTCTTTTAACTGAACATAATCTTCGATATTTTCATCAGCTAATATCGGCTCACCTGCAGCAACTCTCCCTACAAGGGGCAATCCCTTTTTTCTTTGCTGGATATACTGTTTGGAAAGCCTCAAGCCACGATGACCGCCTTCGTTGACGATGTATCCTTTTTGCTTGAGGTAGCCTATAAGCTGATATATCGCATTTTGGCTGAGCTTAAAATGCTTTCCCATTTCTCTCTGACTTGCAGGATTTCCACTGTCAATCCTTTGCTCAATAAACTTGAGCAGTTTATGTTGTTTTTCAGTTAGTTCTTCCATAATGGTTGTTCCTGTATGATTCTTAATATAATATCACTATATAAACATTTGACAATATAGCAAGAGAAAAATATTACAATATGCCGCTGCTTGTATTGAGCATGGCAGAGCTGTCAGGTAGCCCTGCGTTGATCGGTTAAAGCACTTAATGATTAATGAAAAAAGTACGAGTTGCAACTTCTAAAAGAAGCCGCAGTGGCTATCGAAGAATTCAAAAGCCCGGAATAATTTGGCAATCATTAGTGGGGAAATTTGCCATTAGCAATGCACTTGGTTGAGCTTTTGTTCCGCAGAATTTTTTTCGCGATGTAAAAAATTTATGATATTTTTTAAAATTTTGAGGGCGCCTATTGGAGGAGCATTGTAACAGCGGATGTAACAAACGGCCAAAAAAGTGATACACACTGAAACATACTGAAACACACTGAAACAGTGTAAGTTTTTGCCAGCAAAGCAGTTATGATGTAAAGTCCTAGCAGTACTAAATTTATAAAAATGGCTTTATTCTTCTGGAAACAAATATTTATTATGATTATAATTTCACCAGCGATAAAAATACAACCTAAATGATCGCGGGCGTAATTCAGCGGTAGAATGTCAGCTTCCCAAGCTGGACGTCGTGGGTTCGAATCCCATCGCCCGCTTTGACAAAAAACCCGGCATAATCCCAAGGCATCACAATACAACCAATTTGGAGCAAAAGCCCAAAATAATATCCAATATCAAATGGCCTCAGCAATAACCATTGGATATAGGAAATTTTGGTCCATCCAAAATAGTGGCAAGGCTACCAAAACATCCTGTGCACTTTCAGCCGCACAAAATTGTTTTCTCAAAGGTATAATTCTTGCATAAAAACGACCAAAACTTTACTATACTAACACCGAACTTGTAAGAACGGAGCGTTTTTTTCGTTCTAAATCCTATCAATAGTCCGATTTCAGGAGGTATTGTCATGCAACGAACGCTCTCAGGTATCTTTGCAGTAGCGTGTCTGGTTGCCTTTACGGGGCTTTTTGGCTGCGGCCATGAAACCGACGAGTCAGGCGAACAAACCGTCCGACTGACATACAGCGTATTTTTCCCACCAACACATATCCAGTGCCAGATGGCCGAGCAGTGGGCAGAGGAGATTAAACATCGCACCGACGGGAGCGTTGACATTACTATCTATCCGGCCGGAACGCTAAGCGCAGCCGATCAGTGCTACAGCGGCGTGGTAAGCGGTATTTCTGATATTGGAATGAGCTGCTTTGCCTACACGCGCGGGCGATTTCCATTGCTGGAAGGAATTGACCTGCCTCTGGGTTATCCCAACGGCCTCTCTGCAACGCAGATAGCGACCAAAATTGCCCGTGAATTTGAGCCAGAAGAGCTAAAAGATGTCAAACTCCTCTATATTCACGCACACGGCCCGGGCATACTGGCATCCAAACAACCCGTGAACTCTCTGGAGGATATGGAAGGCTTGCAGGTTCGCGCAACAGGACTTTCAGCCAAGATTGTCCAAAATCTCGGGGGCGTACCGGTGGCAATGAGTCAGCCGGAAACATATGAAGCCCTTCAGCGAGGTGTTGTAAGCGCAACTTTCTGTCCGGTAGAAACGCTAGAAGGCTGGAAACAGGGAGAAGTCATCGACTCTATCACCGATACCTCCGTCATTGGCTATACCACCTCAATGTTTGTGGTAATGAACAAGGCAAGCTGGAACAGACTCAACGAAGAACAGCAGCGCATCATAGAAGAGGTCAGCGACGAGTGGATTGATAAACACGGCCGGGCATGGGATCAAGCCGACGACAGTGCAATGGAATTCATTCGCGAACTAAATCGAGAGGTCATATCTTTGTCCTCCGAAGAAGAGCAGCGATGGAAAGACGCCGTCCAGCCTATACTGCAGGAGTATGTAACCAACACTGAACAGCGAGGTCTTCCGGGTAAAGATTTCCTGGATAGACTACTTGAACTAATAGAAGAGCACAAGACAACAGTACAATAATAATACGCCCGGCAACCCATGAACCAAACGCCACAAGGTAAATTTATTTGGCGAAGAATCGAACGCATATGCGTCCGCAGCGTCAGGACTATTGTATTTGCTCTGACATATATTTCGGCTGTCAGCGTATTTGTAATGATAGCAGTTACATGTGCCGATGTGCTGCTTAGATTACCGTGGATTAATCGGCCTTTCGTTGGCGCGTTTGACATAGTGCGAATCGCCGGAGCGGTAACACTTGCAGCGGCCTTGCCCTATACGACAGCCGTTAAAGGGCATGTGGCAATAGAGTACTTTTTCCACAAACTCAACCATATCAGCAGGATTATCGTCGATAGCGTAATGCGTTTACTCTCAATAACGCTCTTTGGATTCCTCGGCTGGCGTAGTGTTCTATACGGAACGGATTTGTACCATATAGGCCAGGTTTCACAGACGCTCAGAATACCCATCTTCTGGGTGCCGATTTTCATTGGATTTTGCTGTTTTGTGGTTGTACTTGTAGTTGTGCATCATCTGATATATCCGCAACGGGAGATGATCAAACTATGACGCCACTGCAAATCGGTATTCTGGGTTGTATTATCTTATTTGTACTGCTGGCAGCAAGCCTGCCGGTGGCATTCGCCATGGCGGTTATTGGCTTTATCGGATTTGCCTTAATCGTAAACACTCACGCTGCCGCCAGTATGATAACGGTTGAGCTCTACGAAACCTTTACCTCTTACAGCCTGACAGTAATTCCACTGTTTGTTTTTATGGGGCAGATAGCTTTTCATGCCGGTATCAGTCGCAGACTCTTTGACGCAGCATATCACTGGCTGGGACACTTGCCCGGCGGGCTGGCTGCTTCAACAGTCGGCGCCTGTGCCGGATTCGGCGCAATCTGCGGCTCCGGACCTGCAACCGCCGCAACCATGGCCTCGGTAGCACTGCCGGAAATGAAACGCTACAAATACAGCAATGAATTAAGTTGCGGCACTGTGGCCGCCGGCGGCGGACTCGGTATGTTAATCCCGCCAAGCGTAGTGTTTATTGTCTATGCAATCTTGACCGGACAATCGATTGGGAAATTATTTATGGCGGGCATTTTGCCGGGTTTGCTCATTGCACTACTTTTTTGCCTTACCATCTATGCTCGGTGTATAATCAACCCAGAACTTGGCCCCGCCGGCCCTGCGATGAGCTGGCGTTCAAGATTCTTATCACTGGCCGGGCTGATTGAAACCCTGGCGCTGTTTGTATTAGTGATGGGCGGGATGTTTCTGGGATATTTCACACCAACCGAAGCGGCGGCTATCGGGGCGGCAGGCAGTCTTATAATTGCCGGCATACGCGGCCAGCTATCGCGCAAGATGCTAATGCGATCACTAATGGAAACGGTAAGAACCTCATGCATGGTAATGTTTATCGTTGCCGGAGCTGTCATTTTCGGAAGATTTCTGGCTATTACACGAATTCCATTTGAACTGGCAACTTGGCTGGCAGGCCTGCCGCTACCGGGGTGGATGGTAATCGGAATGATTATCTTGTTTTACCTGGCCTCAGGTAGTTTTATCGACGCACTGGCGCTGATATTGCTGACAATTCCAATTTTCTATCCTGTAGTGACCACGCTGGGATACGACCCAATATGGTTTGGCGTGATTATTGTTATCGTAACTCAAATGGGAGTGATTACGCCGCCGGTAGGCGTCAATGTGTATGTTGTCAGCGGTATCGAGCGGGATGTACCACTACAGACTATCTTTCGGGGAACTATGCCATTTCTGCTGGCATTAATTATCGCGGCGGTTCTGCTGATTATTTTCCCCTCTATTTGTACATTTTTACCGGCTTGGATTGGATAGCGTATGAAGATTGGGCAGAACGCAAAACAAGAAAGAGATGGCCTTTTATGATTGTTTATTTTGTGTGAGGCATTTATGGAAAACAACTATTCACATCATCAGACAACATTTCAACGCATCCTGTTTTGCACGGATCTGTCAGAAAATGCCGACTTCGCTTTTTCGTTCGCCCTGGATGCCGCTAAGCGCCAGCCCGGCAGCGAGCTATATATCCTGCATATAATTCCCGAATCAGAAGCCCAGTTCTGGAAAACATATGTTTATGAGGTTGAGGATGTGGATAACAAAGCCAAACATGATCTGGACGAGCGCATTGAGCGGGCCTATTTGTCGATCTCGCCGAAGGATGTAAATATCAAGACTGAATACCGCATCGGAAAGGACTGGCAGGAAATCCTCGATTTCGCCCACCAAAAGCAAATCGACCTGATCGTTATGGGCCGCCAAGGCAGCGGTACACTACAAAAAGCCCTGTTCGGTAATGTTACCGAAAAAGTTGCCCGCAAGGCCGAATGCGCAGTGCTGATAGTTCCGCTGAGTTACCAAAAACGGACTGATCCGGAACTTTAAGACCGACCGACTGCATCAGTAAAACCGTGCCTAAGTGACAGCTATAGAACAACTCCCGGGAAAGATGATTGACAGATACAATGATCTCAGCTATAAAGGGCTTCGTTATTCATACCAAAGAAGCTATTTCGCTTAAGCGTTCAGAATAACACAACTGGGATATCACAGAGTGCAGATGTGGCCTGAACAGAGTTGAAGAGGCTAAATTGTTATTTGAAAAGACATAAGAATAACGAGAAATATATAAAAGATAAGAACAAAGAAAATCTTATTTTTGTTAAAATTATGGAGAGGTGTCCGAGTGGCTTATGGTGCAGCCTTGGAAAGGCTGTGTGGGGCTTTGCTTCACCGGGGGTTCGAATCCCCCCCTCTCCGTTACTTTTATAAGAAAAACTCATTTTTGCCGACAGCGGAACTGTTATTAGGTAGATGAAAGCCCAGCAATCACGCCACCGAGTCAAACTCGAATATCGAAAGTAGGATGCCCGCGTGACAAATTCCGATCCTAATGTACAGGGCCAAGCTGATAAGATGCTAAGCTTAATTGCCGAAGCCCGCAACCAATTTGTAGGTTAAGGAAACGAAACGCAACATTTCTTGGCATGTGAATTTAAGGCGTCAATTCGCCAGCTCTGCCGGTTCTCTTAGCATATTATTGCGGGGTGTTGTCAATAAGTATTATATGGCTAACCGTCTTTCATTGGGCCTATATTCAAACTTCCGTCAGAAGCATCGCTATTTTTGGGATCGTCTTCATCAGAGCCATCGGATTCACTTTCTTCTGCTTCTTCAAGCTCTGTTATCGGCGCCTCGGTGAACATATAAGTTCGCATTTCTTCAGCAAATTCTGGGTACTTCCTGCGCACCCACTCCAGCAACATCATCGAATGTTCTATTTCCTCATTTCTGTTGTGTATTAAAATTTCCCGCAGCTCAGGATCTGTTTCGCCTGCGGCTCGTTCGTTGTACCAGCTTACCGCTTCGAGTTCTTCAATAACACTTGCCAGTGCTCGCTTAAGGTTAAGTACGGCCGGCGGCAGTTTTTCCCGCGGTTCATGGAAATATTCCAGTGCCATTTGTTTTCTCCTTTACTTTCAAATAATTTTCGGCTGCCCAAAACTCCTAAGGGCGTGTGTTTTGTCTAAATCTTCTGTAATAAAAATAACACAGCATCTGCGGGTTAACAATAGTTAAAAATGAATTTTTCAGCGAAAAATGCTGTTTTTTTGCTTATTATTCGGCTTTAAAAGTATATCTGTAATGAAAACACCATATTATCAGCCATTTATGAGGATATTTAAATTAACTCAAGGTTAACTATTGTAAGCTCAGATTATATAGGGCTTTAGGTAACTTTATTTTTTGAAAAATTCTCACAAGTCCCATAATTTTTCTTGATTGGCAAGGCTTTATAGTATATATTCCATAGTAGAGAAGAGTGAGGGAGGAATGCATCCCTTTCAGGCAGTGCATTTCTCTCCCGCAAAAGGTGTTAAACGAGAAGACAAGGGGTGCTCTATACGGATGCGGCGTCGCGATGGTATGGAACAAAATTGCGAAAGAGAAATAAAGAATATCTGGCCTGATAGCACGGAGATTCTGTCTGTAGGTTCGGGACAAATCAGCGGTGGAACCGATCGCATCGCTGATAACTGTTTTATTGGCCAAAGTCCGGCTTTCGAATCAATTCTGGAAATGATCGATGCTATTTCAACCCGCAAATGCCCTGTTGTCATAACCGGCGAAACGGGGGTCGGTAAAGAAATGGTCGCAAGACAGATACATGGTGTATCCAATCGCAGAGACAAGATTTTTGTTCCGGTCGATTGTACCACACTTACCGGACAGCTTTTTGAGAGTCAGCTTTTCGGGCATGTAAAAGGTGCTTTTACCGGCGCCGTTGATGATACGCTGGGTTTTTTCCGTGCCGCAGACAGAGGTACAATATTCCTCGATGAAATTAGCGAGATTCCATTGGAATTGCAGGTAAAGCTGTTGCGAGTGCTTCAGCAACAAGCAGTTACGCCGCTTGGTTCAACAAAAAGCTATCCTATAGATGTGCGTGTTCTTTGCGCAACCAACAGAGACCTTCGCAAAATGGTTGATGACGGTCAATTCCGTGCCGACCTCTATTATCGGTTAAATGTTGTGACGCTTGAGGTGCCGCCCCTCCGCAAACGAAAAGAAGACATCCCCCTGCTGGCAGAGCATTTCCTTGCTAACCAAGCTTTATTCTACGATGAACAGCCAAAAACCCTCAGCACCGATGCCAAGAAGCTTATACTTAATTATGATTGGCCCGGCAATGTCCGCGAACTTTCAAATGCAATTGAGAGGGCTTATGTGCTGACGACGGGGTTGGAAATTGCGACCTCGGTGCTGCCGTTTGAAATTATCGTTTCAAATACTCCTTCTACTTCAACCCACTCTCTGCCTACTCTGGATGAGGTAAAGCGGCGTGTTATTACCCAGACACTTGAGTACACAAAAGGTCGTAAAATGGCAGCAGCTAAAATACTCGGCGTTGAACGCCGCAGGCTCAATCGAATGCTGGAAAAGCTTGATATCTCCACTGATGAGATTCGCAGGAACAGTTCAAAACCGTAGCAAATCAACAATTTTTACTATGTTTTTCCCGCACATATGCTCCGATAATTAATCCTGACGGCCATTTTGGTCAGGCGCAACCATAACAGCTGCTTCTGCCAAAAACAGTATGCAGTAAGTCGCTGAAGGCGATTCTCTTCACTGCTAAGCGACGAAAATGGTCGGTAAGCCGAAGTAGTGGCCTATTACAGAATTAATCTTCGTCTCTTTGTAAACTTCGCACTTACAAGCATTTAAAAAATATCTGAAAATTATCCTTGTTTGGCATATGGTTCGCTAATACTTCTTGCAGGACGACATGAAGGTCGTCGAAAAGATTGAAATTCCGGATGTGTAGGTATTGTAATTAAGATGATAGTTCTCGTACAAGCATCTGTTTTAACGGTGGGTTTGAATGGAAAGGTTCAGGCCTTAAGAGAACTGCCGATAAGAGTTATATCGATGGACTCGGCCTCAAAGGCGGCCAGCTCTTTGAAAAATGAAAAAATTGACAGCGTAATCAGCAGTTGGAATCTGGACGGACATGATGATGGGGCGTTTCTGCGTAAACTAAAGGCTGTAAAGCCGGATATCCCTACTATTGTGTTTGTGCGTTCCAATGACCCCAAACAGGAAATCAAGGCTCGAAGCCTGGGTGTCTCGGCAGTACTGACAGAAGATACTGACGACGAGCATTTCAGGCAGACAGTTGCGAATGTTCTGGGGTTGCAAAGCCCGGCCGAAATACGGGAATGGCACGAAATAAGGCATGAATCTGGTATGCCTCAGGCCAAAAAGTAGCACTGCTGAATCGCTAAACGAGAGAGCAACATGCATTTAGTATGGCATGTTAATATATGCTCATGAGGAGTTTTCTCCCCCAAGCTGGGCTTGATAACCTGTAAAATGCGCAAAAGCAGGGTTACCAAACCCAGCAGAAAATAACCGCAGATTTTGCGTTTGTTATAAATTTCTCTCTCCTCTTCTTCGCTGGGTTTGAAGTTGCCAACAGCATCAAGCCCAGCAGAAAACGACCGCGGCCAATGTCGCGTTGTTTATAAAGTTTTCTCTCTCCTCCTCTTCGCTGGGTTTGAAGTTGCCAACAACTCAAGCCCAGCAGAAAACGACCGCGGCTAATGTCGCGTTGTTTATAAAGTTTTCTCTCTCCTCCTCTTCGCTGGGTTTGAAGTTGCCAACAGCTCAAACCCAGCAGCAAATAATTCGGCTGAGCAGGCTGATGAAAATAGGTGGGATGTGTGGTGAAGAAACAGCCGGAACCGGTTAAAAACTGGTTTCGGCTTGTTTTGTGCGCTGATTTTTCAAAAATTGCAGAATTAATGACTTATTTTGCGGCCATGTTTTTCGATTTCACCCAGATAGGCGAGTGTCCTTTCAAGCCTGTCGGTGAGGTGCTTGAGTTTTAGCATTGTTCGCACGCGAGCGATAAGTTCCAGCTTGTTTACGGGCTTACTAAGAAAATCCTCGGCCCCGCTTTCAATTGCCCGTTCAATATCTCCAAACTCACTTAGAGCAGTTACCATTATTACCGGTATATTTGCCGTTTCAGGCTTGCTTTTGATACGCTTGCAGACTTCAAAGCCGCTCATTTTTGGCATCATAATGTCAAGCAGTAAAAGATCGGGGCTTTCCTGGCTGACTCTTTCCATCGCCTCCGGGCCATCATAGGCGGTAATGATTCGACAATCAATATCCTCAAGATAGGCCTGTAATAGCTCCAGATTTGCTTCGTTATCATCTACGATAAGTACTGTGGATTTTTGTTTTTGTTTCTCGGTCATAAAAGTTCTCCTGGCCGTTAATTAACCTTTTCAAGAAATTCCCTTACATCGGGCTTTATATAAATCGTGTCTATATCGACGGATTCCAAGACTGCTTGTGCGCATTTTGCGGCGTTTTCAGCAGCGGTGGCATCAGTGTCAATAAAGAAAATCTTTTTATCTTTAACAACGCACAAACCTCCTCCGGTACCGCCAAAGAAATCCGAGCGTATCTCGATCCCCTGGCTTTGCAATACTTCAATCAACTCGTCTAAAATTCTCTTTTCATTCATTTTGAATTTCCGTTTGACCATCGCCTTCTCAGGCAGTATCAATAGATAATGCCATTTATCGGCTCAAGAAATGCGTTGTCAGCGGCCGATAAAAACGACTATAGTATAATGTCTGAGTTTAGCATTAGCTAAGCGACCTACAGGATTTTATAGCAGGAGCGTGCAATTGGCAAGTATTATAGAAAAACGCCGAAGTCTTCACAAAGAGGCTTATGAGCAGAAAAAAGAAAATGACAAGCTCAAGTTCCAGCTTGGCCGGCTTCAATCACTGGCAAACCTGGGAACGACCACCGCAATGGTAGCGCACGAGATAAATAACCTCCTGACACCGGTAGCCAATTACGCCGATCTTGCCCTGATGCATCCTGGTGATGAGCAGCTTGCAAAAAAAGCACTGAAAAAAGTCAGCAGAAATTGCCGGCGAGCTACCGAGGTAATGGAAGCAATGCTCTCGGCTACGAGCGGTCGAGCCAGTAAAAAAGAAAAAATCCGGCTTGAAGAGATGATTGATGAAGTCTTTACCTGCCTTGCACGCGATTTTTCCAAAGATAAAATAACGGTGGCTATTACTATTTCACCGAATCTTACCGTTCGGGCTGTTCCGATACAGCTTCAGCAGGTGTTTATGAACCTTATACTGAATGCCCGGCGTGCTATGCTTGGCAAGGGCGGCACACTTGATATTAAAGCCGATGATACAGCCGATTCGGTAGAAATACGAATACGCGACAGCGGCTCAGGGATTAAATCCGAAAACCTTCAAAAGATATTTGAGCCTTTTTTTACGACCGCTGACAGCGATGAAAATGATCCTCACAGCGGCGGCTCCGGGCTGGGACTGCTCTTTTGTAAGCAGATAATTGATGATCACGAAGGAGCGATTTCTGTGGATTCTAAACCTGGACAGGGCACAAGCTTTCGTATATCGCTGCCAAAGCCTACGCAGAGGAATGACGAATAGATCAGCCAATGTATCGATACATCGGTCAAATTGTTGCAATGGCGGTTCTTCTTGTGTTTTCGGCGTTTTTTTCCGGTTCCGAGACCGCATATTTTAACCTTACCCGTCGGCAAGCAAAAAATCTCCGACAGGCCGCCGGCCGATTGCAAAAATTAGCAGGAAGCCTCATTTCAAAACCGGCCAAGCTGTTAGGGACGCTTCTTTTTGGCAATATGCTGATAAATGTTCTCTATTTCGCTATTGCCAGCACCTTTACCGTTAGCATCGAGCGAGAATTTGGGGTCACCGCGGCCATTGTCGCCGCTGCTTCGACATTCGCGGCGATTGTCTGTTTTGGTGAGATTTTTCCAAAATCTTTTGCTTTTGCCAATGCACGGACCGTAAGTGTCTCTGTTTCGGTTCCAATGTATTTTCTAATGAAAGCTTTTTCGCCCCTTGTGTATTTCTTTAATCATTTTGCGGTAACACCCATTACTAATGTTCTCTTAGGGCCCCGACAAAAAACGCGTGATATATCGACCGATGATTTCAAAGCTCTTATTGCCGAATCCAGCAAGCGGGGGTTGATAACCGCCGATGAAAATAAATTTTTGTCAGAAGTTATCGAGCTGGGATTTTTAAAAGTTCGTAATGTTATGTGCCCACGAGTTGACATAGTAGCATGCAAAATAAGTGAAATGCCAGAAAACGCAATTGAAATGATGCGTCGCAACGGACTGACAAAGATTCCCGTCTATCGAGACAAAATCGATAATATTCAGGGGCTGGTTTATTTGCGTGATATAGTTCTTAATCGTGATAAGCCGCTGGGGAAACTAATCACCGAAGCTAACTTCGTGCCGGAACAGAAAAGTGTTGAAAGTTTGCTTGAATTCTTCCGCGACAATGGCGTTGACATTGCTATTGTGGTCGATGAGTATGGAGGCCTGGCTGGAACGGTCAGACTTGAAGATATCGCTGAAGAACTGCTCGGGCCTATTGACTCGACTTCTGAACCTGAGCCGGTGGAGCAGATCGGACCTTTTGAATTTCGCCTGTCGGGTAATCTGGCAATTCACGACTGGGCGGCGGCTTTTCACATCGATATCGAAGAGTCACAGATAGCTACTCTCGGTGGCCTTGTTACTGCGCTTATCGGGCGAATACCTAAGCCTGGCGATACTGCTTATTTGCGGAATTTGAAATTTACGGTTGAAAAAGTTAAGAAACATCGCGTCCAGAGCATTATTCTCAAATTTGAACCGATAAAACAGGATGAGTGAAATTTTAACCATATTCATAGCTTTGGCTGCTCTTGCTGCCAGTGCTTTTTTTTCGGGAACGGAAACCGGCTTATATCAATTGAGTCGTGTTCGTGTTCGTCTGGGAATAGAGCAAAAACGGTTGCCTCATATATTGCTGGGCAAATGCATCGAAGACCCCAGTGGCCTGACATTATCCATTCTGGCAGGTAATAACCTTTTTAACTATATACTGGTCAGTATAGTAACAGGTTTATTTATTTCATTTGGGTATGCCGAGTACAAGGCTGAAATATTTGCCACTGCCATTTTAACACCGATATTGTTTATTTTTGCTGAGCTGCTTCCCAAGCATCTTTTTTTCTCTTTAAGCAACACCCTGATGTACACTTTTGCGCCATTTGTTTATTTTTTCCATAAGATATTTATATGGACCGGCATTACGCCGCTACTTGCGCTTGTTTCTCGCGGCTTTATTCGACTTGCCGGCTCTGACCTGCCCAGTAATACAATCATCATGACCGCTCAGCGCCACCATGTTAAAACGATTTTCCAGGAAACTGAGCAGGAAGGAGTCCTTTCGTCCGTGCAGACGGATATTCTTAATCGCCTGGTCAGTATTCCCAACATTCGCCTTGTCAATGTGATGGTTCCGATTTCATCGGTGCGCACTTTAGATGTTAGTACGAACAGGCAATCGCTGCTCGAGATACTTGCGCAGTGCCCTTATACGCGATTGCTTGTCTATGAAGGCAATATGACGAATATACTTGGCTATATCAATATCTATGAAGCTTTGTGCCTGGATAGAGATTTTGATGATCTTCGAGATTTTATAAAACCGCTTAGCACAATATCGCCTTCTGCGGCAGTAACAACGGGAATCGAATTGATGCGTAAAAAGGGCAATAAGATTCTGCTTGTTGCCAGGGCCGCACCTCGCCAAGGTCGAAAGCCGCTGGGGATAGTTACGATGAAGGATCTCGTGGAGGAACTCCTTGGTGAGCTGGCCGAATGGTAATCGAGTAAAGCGATTTCATAGCTGCTTTACCAGATTTGGCGTTGCTATTTCTATTAAATGTGCGATATTGAATCTATCGTTGATTTAAATCGGAGTCGGCAAAAATGCAGCATAATGTTAAATACACCCTTATACCAACAGGATGGGGGTTTTTCGGTCTGGCAGCTATCGGTGACAGAATATACCGAACCGCCCTGCCGAATGAAGAACCCGACGCAGTTGCTGATATATTGCTAAAAGATCTTACTCATGCGCAACATAAGCCTAATTTACTGCGCCCGCTTCAAATGGAAATCGTGAATTATTTCGAAGGGGTGCAAGTCGATTTTGCAAAATATAAGCTCTTTCTTGCCGGCAAAAACAAATTCACGCGGGATGTGCTCAAAGCCTGCCGAAACATAGAATATGGCCGCACCGCGACTTATGCGGACATTGCATCTGAAGCGGGTTCACCGCAGGCAGCCCGCGCAGTCGGCAGAGCAATGGCCGCTAATAATTTACCGTTGATAGTACCCTGCCATCGAGTGGTCGGTGCTGATGGAGGCTTGGGCGGATTCAGCGCAGGCGGCGGGATCAGCACAAAGAAAAAGATGCTAAGCTTGGAAGGATCTACCATAGCGGCGATTGAAAGTATGCCGTGATAGATTATGTAAAGCATTGGAAGTTTGCAAAATATTAACAATGTATTTAATTTTTCTGACGATCACTGTTATAATGCTTATGAGAATAACTGGCATTTTAGTGAAAGGCCAAGAAGAAGATGACACCTACACGAAGAGATTTCCTAAAATACTCCACCAGCGCAATGGTGGCTGCTTTATTAGCGAAAAATCCCACGCTTTCGGCACAAATTGATGAAATCATATCGCAGCCGCCACAAAAAGAAATGCCCAAACGGCCGCTCGGGGAAACGGGTATTGATTTGTCAATAATCATAATGAGCGGGATACTATTAAGACACATCGACCAAAAGGCAGCGGATAAGGTAGTTGCAGACAGCATCGAAGCGGGCATTAACTACTTCGATACCGCTGTAAATTATGGTGATTCTGAGGAAAAACTTGGCCCGGCTCTTAAGCCCTATCGTGAGGAAGTTTTCCTTGCTACAAAAACCGGCCGGCGTTCAGCCAGAGGAGCGAAAGAAGAACTGGATAACTCGCTAAAACGCCTTAAGACAAGCCACCTCGACCTGTATCAGCTTCATTCCCTATCAGATGTCGAACGGGATGTGAAAGCTGCATTGTCAAAAGACGGTGCGATCCAGCCAATTCTTGAAGCTCAAAAAGCTGGTGTTATCCGTTATATCGGCTTCAGCGCTCACAGTCCCGAGGCGGCTCTTTATGCTATGCGAAATTTTGACTTCGATACGATACTTTACCCTGTTAATTTTACTTGTCATTATCAGGGCAACTTTGATCAGGAAGTCCTCGAAGAAGCGCGCAACCGAAATGTCAATATTCTTGCAATTAAAGCGATGGCTAAACAACGCTGGCAGTCTAATGGAAACCGACAGAGATGGCAGACATGGTATGAGCCTATAGTCGAACCCGAACTTGCTAAAATGGCGCTTTCATGGACGCTTTTTCACAGTGATGTTATAGCCGCCGCACCGCCTGGTAATGAAAAACTCTACCGATTGGCGATGGCTATTGCGCCTGAATGCCAAAAGCTTAATGAAAAGAAAAACGAGGAATTGAAAGAGCTCTCCGCGGAACTCCATCCTTTATTTACAGCCTAAAGATTGGGAAATTTTTGAGTAAGGAAAGGAATTCATGCTATTTTCAAAAACACAAGCTGTAAAAGCGCAAGCGCTTGTCTTGGTAGTTTTTTTGGCACTTTTGATAATACCTGCTGTTAATCAGGCCGCATCACTTGGCCGGCAAGAGTTCGGGTTTATCGGCAAAGGACAAAATGTTTTCTGGATAACCGAGGATATCGGCGGACAGTATGAGCTTTCGCAACTGCTGCAGGTCGTTATAGACGATGAATCAGCGGTCTTGGGAACGATAGAAATGACCGAATTCAGACAATGGGACTGGCTGGATGAAAATGCAAAGAATTTGCGGACCGAAATTGCAGTACCGCTGAAATTGAATGACGAGGGGCTATTAGAAGCGCAGGACGCATATATCAGTATTGCGCCGCCAAAAGAAAATGATCAACTTTTGGAAAAATTTAATGAGCATGTCAGGCAAGGCGGATCCAACGCCGTCACATGGCATAAAAAAAAGGATTTGGATGGTGTTACTGAACCAGCCGTGAGCGGAATTGACACTAAGTTAGTATATCATTACCCGGCAGGATTCTATGTCAATTATGAACTGGATAGAGGCTACTGGCTGCCCCGCTCGGGCTATATAGTGGTATTTACCGAGCAGCCTATCCGAGCAGTGGGAATGGATACTATGCACGGATTTATGATATTGCGAAAAACGGACAAATGAATATGCCCCATAAATTCGCCGGCAACAGATACAAAGCAATGAGATTTAATCGCTAAATTATTCCGGTAATCTTAATGCACTATTTCGGTTAGTGTCAGATAAAGTATTAACCATTACAACAGGCTCTTAGTCCCAGTAAAATTGCGGATCTTTCTGTTCGAGCAACTCTGACATTCTTTCCTCCAGCTTTTGCTCTTTTTGCTCTTGCCAGATTTCAAGCTGTCGATGCCTTCGCCGTAAATCTCGCTGTAGTCTTCTCAAGCGTTGTTCAAGCTGGTCGTGCCGAAATTGCTTTATCTCGACAATTACATCAAAACGCTCGGCAACGACCTGGCGGATTTGCGATTCGAGTTGCTCGCCGTCTTCAGCGGCGATATCTTCCTGCCGAATTTTGTCAAGCAGATAGTCGCGTCGCTCTTTGAGTCTGAGGTCTTCTTTTAGAAGGTCGGCAAGTTCAGGGTTTTCCCTGTCAGCATGAAAAATCTCGCCGTATTTTCGCAGACTTATGCGCAGATGCCGTCCAAAGAGTTCCGGGTTTTCTTGCTGCAGATTTTCGAGCTCCTCAGCCTCATCGGGATAATTATCCTCCAGCCATTGCAGGTAATCTGAGTATCGTTGGCCGATAGTTCTAAATCTTGGCCTTACATCCGTTTGAGTTCTGCCGTTTTCAGGGCTTGGCGCGGGCGGCCGACGGTAATTATCCTGTTCTTCCCAGAATATTTCTGAAGCTTGGCCGGCTTCGACGAAACCGGCCAAAGCCACTAAAATAATAAAACAGATGCAACTTATTTGAGCCGTTTTGAAACTTGTCACTTTGTCACCTATTTTTCAGATAAACTAATCATTCTGTTTATTAGTTTCTCGGCCACGCCTGCTTCCCCTGCGACGGGTACGGGTACTTTCGGGTCGCTCATCATCGCTGCGCCATCTGCGTTGAGGTGCTTGTAAACGCCTTTGGAACATATAACCCATTCGTTGCTTAAATTGTTCCGGATTGTCCTCATAGTATCGACGAAGTCTTTCGGCTCTTTCCGGCGATTGTTCATCTAGCCTCTCAAGGAAGCTTTCTACCCGCTCTGATGTTACTGGGCGGCGTCTGGGGGTGTGTATTCGATTCCATATACCGCGTATCTGTTGTCTGAATTCTCGTGGGCTTTCTTCGCGAAGTTCATAAAGCTCGGCTGCTCTTTCAGGACTTCTTCTTTCGATACGCTCAAGTAATCTATCCAACTGCTCGCGCGTTAACCGTGGGGTTCGACCCCTGTGTCGCATAGGCTCAACCCGTTCAGGCTTTGCTTCACGGCGCTGTTGCATAATCTCTGTCATTTTTTTGCGGAACGACTCAGGATTGTCGTCTAGGAGTTCTTGAAGATCCGCGGCCTTGTCAGGATCTGATCGCTCAAGCATCCTCAAAAACATCTCGGAGCGATGCCGCATCATTTCCTCGCGGTCAAAGCGTTCTGTTTGTACCCCGCGTGGACCTCGGCGAGTTCTATTTGGTCTGTCCTGTTGGATTTCGTCTGCCGTAGCAAAACCAGCAAACAGCACCGATAAAATTGCCGCAACTGTCAGTAATTTGATTGAATTAACCATTTTTCTACCCTTTCCAAAAATCATCATCCAAAGTTAATATCTCTCGTTCGATAGTTGCCAGTTGGCTTTCTTCATAATTATAAATGCTTGAAGAACCCGTCCCCAGCAACATCATTTCAATTTCATCAAGTTCAGCCTGTACCACGGCTGTTGATAGTGTTTGCATAATATCAGTCGAAGCAGCATCGGCAACATCCTCGCTGTCCGGGACTTTTGAGGTCAATAGTCTATCGGCAAATAAGACAGCCAGGAAGAGCATAGCTGCCACTGCCACTACTTTGGCAAATGTACGCCAGGTAGTAGGCGTATTGGCTTTAAGAGCTTGCTCAACTGTCGCGAGAATGTCGGCCTGGCATTTCTCTGTTGGCCCCTGCGATGAAGCATCGAAAATCCGCTGAGTATCGCTCATATTTTCAAATAATTCATCGGCCTGCTGTTTACCGAGCAGTTCTTCGGCCTGTTTATACTCGTTGTAATTGTTACTATTCATTTTCATTTTGTTCCATTAATTCTTTTAGCTTGGCGAGGCCGCGGTGCAATTTCGATAGTGTCGTTCCAAGGGGCTCGCCCCGGATGCGTGCCATCTCCTTGAAACTCAATTGCCCGTAAAATCGCATAACAATCAGTTCTCTCGTGTCGGCATCAAGTTTTTCCATTTCTACCTGCAACCTGTCGCTTTGAGGGTGTTCGTCAAAGCTTTGTGTTGATTCATATCGAGCTCTTTCGACACTTCCATCCAACGCATCCTGCCGGCGTTGTTTAGCCCTCAAATAATCCCTAAAGATGTTTGAAGCAATAGTAAAAAGCCAAGCGTCAAAATTATCTCCCCTGAAAGTACCGATTTTCTTTACCAGTTTTATAAAGAGCTGTCCCAGAAGGTCTTCGCTTAAATGACTATCGCCTGTTAAACGGTAAAAATACGAATAACATCGTTTTCCGTATAAATTCAGTAACTCCCTGTAGCTGCCGGAATCGCCGGTCTTGCATCCTTCTAATATTTCTTCCAGGCTGTTCCGGGGCATTCGTTTATTCTTTCTTCTTTTACTCTTTCAGACGCATTTCTTCGTTTGTTTATTGCAACTTCCGACAAAAAACTCTTTTGTAGCAGAAATTTGCTGTATTTTTGCAAAAATAACCCAAAAAGCCAGGGCAATAGCATGAAAATTGGAGGTTGTTGAGAAAAAGCAAAAATGTTAAAATAGGTAGCTTGCGGCATGCTATATTATCCTGGATTCTCCTCTTAAAGGGCAAGGCCTTGCAAAATGGTCATAACGGTTTGTGCTGTCATTTGCGGCCAGAGGACTGCAAGCAAATAGAAGACTTTGCCAAAGCCAACAGCCACTGTTTCAAGACCTTCCTGGAACTGCCTAATGGGTTAACTCGGCTAAAACAGTCGAAAGAAAACAATATCAACATTAATAGTTGCAACAGTTAATCCTGATGATATTAGCCCAGGCATCCGACAGCGATTCTGAAAACGGCAATGTTTTCTGTTTCATCCACCTCGTATTGACCGACCATTTTTTCAGGCTTAAATTCAGGAAAGTCAAATAGCGTCCCGATGAGACAAACAGTTATCCAGACTGGTGGATCTATAATCTTTCATCGCCATAAACCACAGAGAAGAATTTCTCTGAAACAAAAGCAACAGTGCTATGGCTTCAATAACAACTGCTACCAGGCCTATTAGAACCAAGATTGGTTCATCATTTAGCCGTAAAAAAATGGTCTGTATATATGAAAGCGATCCCAAAGTGAATAGGACAAGAAATGTAATACGCGCCCAGTTATGCCCTGTGCTGATCCGATATATAATCAGACCCATAAATATCCACATAAAAAACGACACCATCAGAACAAAGCCTGCTGGAATCTTTTCCCTGTAGAACAATATCTCAATGATTGCTCTTATTATTCCTACACCAAGACCAGTGTAAAGTAATTTTACCGCCGTAGAAACTTTAGGCGGCCGCTTTAACTGTTGACTGTATGACATATTACCCTCATGTGTTCAAAACCGGAAACATAAATCCAATAGAGCTGCTTTTGACGGCATTACAGGTTAAACCGGCGTCGTTATTCGGCCTTTAGACGACGGAGCATAAGGTCTTTTATTGCATCCTCGACAGGTTTATCCTCGAATATCACCTGATAAACGGCTTTTGCTATCGGCATTTCCACATTATACCGCTCGGCAAGAGCAATCACCGACTCGCATGTGCTGGCCCCCTCCACTACTGAGCAGGTCGCAGATGCAGCTTCGGCAGCACTTTGTCCGCTGCCGATTCGCTGGCCGAAAGAACGATTCCGTCCGTGCGGGCTGATACAGGTCGTTACCAGATCACCGAGCCCGGCCAAGCCGTAAAAAGTCCGAGCCTCAGCTCCCATCGCCACACCGAGCCGGCTTATCTCTGCCAACCCCCGACTAACCAGAGCAGCTTTTGCATTATCACCCAACCCGCATCCGTCAATAATACCTGCCGCTATGGCTATGACATTTTTTGTCGCACCAGCCAGCTCAACACCAACCAGATCAGTATTGGTATAAACGCGAAACCACGGCACCGAAACCGCATGCTGAACCTTCTTAGCAAGCTGCTTATCACAACTGGACGCACAAGCCGTCGCCGGAAGCTTACAAGCAAGCTCATCCGCTATAGTCGGACCTGACAACGCACAAACCGGAACATACCCGCCAAGTACTTCATCCAATATCTGCGAAGTGCGAAGAAGTGTCTTATTCTCGATACCTTTGGTCACTGATACTACAGGTATCCACGCAGGATAATACTGCTTTAGCCTCTGCCACACACCCCGAGTATATTGGCAAGGTACTGCCGAAATAATCATATCCACATCAGTGAATATTTTACTATCATCGCCTTGCAATTGCAGGTCATCAGGAAGCTTATAGCCTCGCAGATATTTTTCATTTTCCCCCGCCTTGCGCATTTGAGAGAGCTCATCCACATCATGACTCCACATCACAACAGAAAGCTTATTGTAGGAGAGTATTATAGACAGGGCAGTTCCCATCCCCCCGTTGCCGATAATCGCGATTTTTTTGAACATCCCTTGAGCATACGTTAAAGCCGGTTAACAACATCGTTAAACCGATATTTAACCAGCACATCGGCAAAATGTCAACACTCAGTCTGCCCCTGGAGTATTTCAAGCTTATCAGGGCGAAGACTCTTTAGCTGTGCCAACTGGTTGCTGCCCAGCCGTGTACGAATACATACGCTGTCAGAATCGTATTGCTCGTCAATAATGTTTCCCTGTGCGCGCAAGAAACTCTGCAATTTACCGTTACCTACATCGCTGGTAACAGCCAGCAGCAATTCCGAGCCGCGATATCTCGCAAGTACCACATCGCGAAGCTGCTCCAGTCCGAAACCTGTTCGCGCCGACACACAAATCGCAGAATCATCGACGGTCTGCATCATCTCAAGCTGCTGCATATCAACAACCGCGTCAACCTTATTTAAAATCGTTAGAACAGGTTTATCTGCACAGCCTATTTCATCAAGCACTTTTTTAACGCTTTCGACCTGTTCAGCCGCTTCAGGATTCGCTATATCAACCACATGCAACAACAAATCGGCATTCACCGCCTCTTCCAGCGTCGCCTTGAATGACTCGACAAGCTGGTGAGGCAGATTGCTGACAAACCCCACGGTATCACTTAACAGTACATCCGCCCCTCCGCCAAGATTCCACCTTTTAGTACGCGTATCAAGCGTGGCAAACAGCCTGTCCTCGGTCCTCACTCGAGCCTCGGTAAGAGTATTTAGAAGTGTACTTTTGCCGCTATTGGTGTAGCCCACCAGACAAATTTTGAACTGATTCTTCCTGCTTTCTATTTCGCTGACCTTGCGCTTATCGATAACGGCAAGCTCCCGCTTAAGCTCGGTAATCCTGGTATTTACCAGCCGACGGTCAACCTCGAGCTGTTTTTCGCCAGGGCCGCGTGTGCCTATACCGCCGACAACACCCGCTCCTGTTCCGCCACCGGCACCAGCCACACTATCGAGGTGGGTCCACATACGAGTAAGACGCGGGTAGGTATATTCAAGCTGAGCAAGCTCCACCTGCAGTTTGGCTTGTTTGGTTCGAGCCATGCCTGCAAAAATATCAAGTATCAACTCGCTGCGATCCAGAACTTTGGCCCCTACCACCTCTTCGAGAGCCTTTATTTGTGCAGGCGTTAGATCATTATCAAATATTATTACATCAGCATCGAAACGCTTGACTCGCTGACTGAGCTGTTCTGCCTTGCCCTTGCCTATATAATAAGACGGATTTGGCCTATGAATCTTCTGCTGAAACCGGTCAACCACAATCGCTCCTGCTGAGCGTGCCAACGCAGTCAATTCTTCCAAATCATCACCCGACCAACCGCTTTTAAGCTGTGCAGCAACCAGTATCGCCCTCTCTGTTTTGACCTTAAGGGTCTCGCGAAACTTTTCCAAAATTAAAATATGCCTCCAGAATAAAAGTTCACTTTACCCTTATTATACCATTTCCCAGGCGTAACTGTTCGATTTTAATGCCAATTACTCTCTCACTCAATCAGCCGGATAAAAGCCATTTAGAATTGTTTAGACATAAGAAAGTCAGGTTTTGCCGTTACCCATTTTTAACAACCCATTAGGCCTTGATAGGCGCAACCACCATAGTCAGCCTCTTACCACTGAATTTAGGCTCTCTTTCTACTTTCGCAATATCGTCAAGGGCTTCTGTAACGCTTTCTAGCGCCTCATAACCCTGATCCCTATGCATCATCTGTCTTCCGCGGAAAAATACCGTAAACTGAACACGATTGCCTTTTTCAAGGAATTTACGTGCCTTATTAACCTTTATTTCAAGGTCGTGAGGATCGGTTTCCGGGCGAAACCTGAGCTCTTTCATCTGCGTTGTTGCCTGTTTCTGGCTGCTCTGGCGTACCTTCCTTTTTTTCTGATACAGGTACTTGCCGTAATCCATTATTTTACAGACCGGCGGCTCGGCGTTGGGTGATACCTCCACAAGATCAAGCCCTTCGTCCGCAGCCATATTTAACGCCTCATTGCGATCCACCACTCCTATTTGCTCACCCCGGCTGCCGATAAGGCGCACCTTATCTGACCGGATATCTCTGTTAACTCGTAAACTCGATTTTGCGATTCTAAACCACCTTGCCTTTCTGGAAAATATGTCAGACTTGTGAAGTCTTTACAATATTCACTGTCTGCGATTATTCGGCATGGACATTTACTTCCCAGCCTTACTTAATACTGATGTCTATATTAAAAGAGTAAATCCTGTGTTTTGTCACTAACTTTTTTGCCTGCGGTTTCAAAAAATTCCGACAGACTGACTGTCTTGGTCTCTTTTACACCCCGAATTCGAACATTAACGGCATTTTGCTCACGCTCTTTAGGCCCAACAACCAGCATATACGGCAGTTTGTTTTCGTGAGCCTTAGCAATTTTAGCGCCGATTTTTTCATCCGAAACATCCGCAGTAGCCCTTATATCAGCCTTTTTAAGCCTGGACTCAATTTCACGGGCGTAATCATTCGTCTTCTCGCTGATAGGCAAAACACGAACTTGTTCCGGTGCAAGCCACAGCGGAAATGCCCCGCCGTAATGCTCGATCAATATACCCATAAACCGCTCGAACGAACCGAGTATGGCACGGTGAATCATAACCGGCGTTTTCTCGGTATTGTCCGAATCAACATACTTCAAATCAAAACGCTGCGGCATAGAAAAATCAAGCTGAATCGTGCCCAACTGCCACGACCGATTAAGAACTTCCTTTATGTGAAAATCAATTTTAGGTCCATAAAATGCCCCGTCACCGTCATTTATCTGATATTCTATGCCCTTGTGTTTAAGAGCCTGCTCAAGAGCATTTGTCGCGGTCTCCCATATTTCATCAGAACCTATGTGCTTTTCCGGCTTGGTCGAAAGCTCAACATGGAAATCCTCAAAACCGAATGTCCTGTACATCTGAAAAGTCAGATCTATAACGCCCATTACCTCGTCTTCAATCTGTGACGACTTACAGAAAATATGAGCGTCATCCTGTGTAAACTGCCTTACCCTGAACAGTCCATGCATCACGCCGGAAGCCTCATGACGATGCACCAGGCCAAGTTCAGCCACCCGCATAGGCAGTTCGCGATAAGAATGCCGTCGGCTGTTAAATATCAAACACCCTCCCGGACAATTCATCGGCTTAATCGCGTAAGTCGCCTCATCAACATCGGTAAAATACATATTCTCTTTATAGTTTTCCCAGTGTCCAGACTGATGCCAGAGTCGCTCATTGAGCATTATCGGCGTCTTTATCTGCGAATAATCGTATCTGCGATGAACTTTCTGCCAGTAATCAACAATCTCGTTCCAGATAACCATCCCAGCCGGATGCATAAACGCGAATCCCGGCCCTTCCTCATGAAAGCTGAACAAATCAAGCTGCTTGCCGATTACTCGATGATCGCGTTTTTTGGCCTCTTCCAGCCTGTTAAGATACTTTTTCAGCTCTTTTTTGGTAGGCCAGACCGTACCATAAACCCGCTGGAGCATTTTCTGTGTCGGATCTCCATGCCAGTAAGCACCGGCCACGCTCATTATCTTGAATTCGCCGCACTTGCCAGTGCTGGGAATATGGGGACCGGTGCATAAATCCTCAAATCCTCCATTATTATGATAATAAAAGCTGATTACTTCACTGTCAGCTCTGCGAATGTTATCCACCTTATACTTATTACCCGCGACATGCTTTAAAGCCTCTTCACGAGACATTTCCTTTCGCCTGATTGGCTTATCAGCACGCACAATCTCCCGCATTTTCGCTTCGATTTTCTCAAAATCTTCAGGCCGGATAGGCTCATCTAGGTCAATGTCGTAATAAAAACCATCCTCCACAGTAGGCCCGTAAACAAGCTGAGTTTCGGGCCAAAGCGTGCAAATAGCCTCTGCCATGATATGCGCGCAACTATGCCGCATTGTTTCAAGCCCTGTCGGACTACTGGGGGTGATTATCTCCAACTCCGCTTGTCCCCAGATCGCAGTGCTAAGATCGGTCATTTTTCCATCTATTCTGGCCGCAAGGGCGGATTTGGCAAGCCCAGGCCCAATTTGTTCAGCCACATCACAAGCTGATTTTCCATCTTCAATATTCAATATACTGCCGTCAGGCAGAGTTACTTTTGCCATAAAAACTCTTGTATAAAACCATTAGAATAACTTTTTAATGAACAACTAATATAGCGGTTCTGACCCAAATGTCAAGAATGCGCCGCCGCGAAATATTACCAAAACCGCAATAAAAACTATCTTTTGCCCTTGTAAACATTTATACTTGCCATTTAATGCGAAAAACCGTAGAATAGCATTAGTATAAATAAAGGAGGCTAATATGGAGATAAAGCTCGTTTTACTTAAGAACGATGGCTCTTACAGGCCGTTCGAATTGCCAAGCGAGGTAACAGTCGTAGGAAGGCGGAAATGCTGTGATCTCCAGATACCACTCCGCAGCGTTTCAAGAAGACATTGTCAGTTAAATATCGATGATGGAGTCTTAGAGGTCCGAGACCTCGGCTCCAGAAACGGAACTCTGGTAAACAATCAGGAAATTCGCAAGACGGAGCTCGGCCCCGGCGATGCGCTCCAGATAGGCCCGCTGACATTCATTTGCCAGGTAAACAACCAGCCCGAAAACCTCATTGAAATTGCCGAAAAATACGCAAAATCCCTAAAAGCCGCCTCCGCCGCTGAGAAGCAGCACGACACATTTGGCGTTGCTGTTGACCAAACTTCAAAACAGCCGAAAGAAACCGAAACAGCTAACGCAGAAACAGACGACCTGGACGCAATCCTCGAACAGGCCGAACTCGGCGACAGCGGCGGAATGCCAGAAGATTTCGACCCATTCGAAAAATAGTAACAGCTTATGCGTTGCTATGGTAACTGGCTTGGTTTGTATCATTATAAATAACTTTGTAATCAGAAAAACACAAAGTCATGGGAGAAAACCACCAATACTGCTACAAGTTCCCCCGACCGATGGTTACTGTAGATGCCGCCGTTTTTGCGATTAAATACCATAAGCCGTATATACTGCTTATTCAGCGGGGCAGTGCACCTTTCAAAGACTGCTGGGCGCTGCCGGGCGGTTTCGTGGATATGAACGAAGACCTGCCCGACGCCGCAGCTCGTGAACTAACCGAAGAAACCGGGCTAAAAAATATAAAACTCTGTCAACTTGCAACATTCGGCACCCCCGGAAGAGACCCTCGCGGCAGGAACATCACCGTAGTTTATGCTGGTGTCGCCACCGATGAAACCGAGGTAAAAGGTGCGTCAGACGCCAAAGCGGCTCGTTGGTTCGAAATAGATAAACTCCCCGAAAACCTCGCTTTTGACCATAACGAAGTAATCCAAAAGGCCAAAGAATGGTTTCTTGACCGGCAAAAAACTCCAAAATGACATCTTTTACGAAGCTTTGATCCCTTGTGCCTTAAGCTTCTTATTAAACAACCGCAACTGAACATCAAGCGAATTCATTGCCCAACGAATATAATGAAGCTTATGGGCTGGCTTGTGATGACGCTCATTCATAAGTCCTTTATGTATCGTCCGAAGAAATTCCTTAATAACCGCCTTGTCAATCGGAGTCGGCTCATTTGCCCATTTTCGCAACTCCTGATAATCACGGCGAAGTTCCGGATTTTTCTTCAACTGCTCAGCACTCAGATAGTCGCCAGGGTTGTATGAAAGCTGCAAACCTTTCAGTCCCAGTATCAATGGCTCATAGTTAGCGCGCATATCCAGGCGAATAAACTTGTACTGCTGAATGTGGGTTGTGGCTTGGGGCGGAGTACGCTCGCCAATATCATCGAAAGGTAAAAACCAGCTACGCTTGCTCGTACGAGCAAAGATAAGTTCTTCTCCAAAATCACGTCGCGTTATCTCATCTTGGCTGAGCCTTGAAACCCACAATCTCCCAGTATTTCTCTGCTCCAGGCCGCCTCCCAGAACCAGCAGACATTTGACATAATCCAGCGGTAAAACACGCTGATTGTTTATCTGCCGTTTTCGCAACTGAAATGACAAGTGCAGACTATGCGGCTTAACACCGTAAAAAGCCACTATCTCATGTATCAACTGATTCAAAAGCCATGGATCAGCAGTAGCCGGACGCGACAATGCTTTGTTGACATTTAACCTGCCCGGCGCAAGCTCCAGAAAACCGAATCGCCGCGAAGTTCCCATTTGGCCGCTGTGATCATCAATATAACCGCCAAGTTTCCAGGACAAAACATCAAGTTTAAAATCATAAAAATACTTGAAACCGTCATATTCGGGGTCATTGGATTTCTGATAATCACTTTCAGCGGTAACTGCTGTGGAACCAATATTGCTCAATTCAACCTCCATTCCAAGGGGAGTAAGCCCCGGCTGAAGGTTAGAACGGATGCGTTTCAGATAAGACCACGCCACACGAGAATCAAACAGGCTGTCCGCCGCCTTGACCGCGTATTTTATGTAATCAAACAGGTTATACTTATCAGCTTCGGCCTTAACCGGCATGGCTCCCCCCGTTTTAAGCCCCTGCTCAACAACCATATCTACCGCGGGCTTGTAAGCGTTCATCATCTGCAGAGCCGCAAGTAAACCAATGCTTCGCTTGAAGTACCTGTCCGAAGTGTACATTCGTTCAAGTTCGTACCGATAGCGGTCGTGAATTTTCTCATCAAGCTGGTCCAACAGAACATGCCGTATCACAAGGCCAAGATAATTCGGAACAAACGGCCTTGCTTCGGGATCCTCATAAAGCTGTTTTATGCTCGGCCTGGGCCTGTCAAGCTCATACTTCAGATAATAATCACTGAAAGGATCGACATTATAATGCGTCATTACAAGATCACGCTCGGTCGTCGCGAGCAACTCACGGTCTGCGCGTCGCTCTGCATCCGCATCAGCGCTTTCATCGCCAGGTCGAATATTTTCATGAATAAAGTTTTCAATACGCTTACGCAGCCATAACTCGTGGATTAGGTTCACATGGAATCGATCGCCGAAATGCTTCTTCATCGATTCGGGGCTTACCAGATAGGCCTTAGCCTCGACAGTGTCACCGGCGGTATTAACCTCAATTATCTCAGGCTTATATCGGCTGCCTTCATACCAGTCAATTTCATCCATCGCCTTTTTAGGAACGCCGTGAATAACAAAACCTTCTATCCGAGAAGAAGATTCTTTAACTCCGTAACAATAAACATTATCAGGCGTCATCTTTCTGTAACCAGGCAAAAATGCTGGTTCTGCCCACAAAGTATCCTTATCAACCTCGTGGGGATCAAAAGTAAAACTCAAACCGCACACAGATTTGAATATCTGAGGCTCAATGAGTGACCCGTAAACAAAGAGATTCGTCTTGGGCCTGCGTTGCGAATTTTTAACAAAAGGCAGTTTCATTCGTATTTTCCCGCATCTCTATACAATATACACCCTCGGCTGATACGCAAGACAACCGCAACTGTTTGATCAGCCCTCATATTCTATTTTTGTATTTTAGAGTATGCCTCAATCGCCGCCTCGGCAACAGTCTTTAGTGAAACATTATTAGATTCAGCCGCAGCCGCACAATCAGCGTATTCGGCTTTGAATGTTATATCTTCACCATACAAAGACCCGACTTTTATCCCTATCACTCCGAAGTCGGTTTGCACTTTCTCAAATCGCCGGCCAAGCACACTGCGAGACATTACCTGCCGCCGAATCCCGAATGTGAGGCCCTGCCGAAAGATAATCTCTTCAAGCTCTTTTACATCCTCGGCCTTTGCCATAACCGAAAGCTTCACACCGGGCCTGTTATTTTTCATGTTAATAGCCGTTGTATAAACATCCAAAGCCCCCGCTTTTTCCAACAAACCCCTCGCATAACCTATCGCTTCCCCACTTACATCATCAACATTGCTCTCAAGCAATACCACGCTGTCGCAATCCACCGTCTGCTTAGCAGATGTCCCGATAAACAGCCGCGCTATATTCGGAAAATCACCAGGATCCAGTGAACCGGCACCGTATCCGGCAGCCTCTATACTCATCTCCGGCATAGGACCAAAACCATCTGCCAGCGTCGTCAAAATCGCCGCCGCCGTAGGCGTAAGCAGTTCCTTTTCAATTGGCCCGCCTTTGACCGGCACATTTTCCACAAGCCACGCCGTAGCCGGAGCGGGAACAGGCAAAATCCCATGCTCGGTTTTAACAGTCCCCCCGCCAACGCTAAGGCCGGAGCAATACAGCTTTTCAATACCCAGCGCACAATAACCCACAGCCGCCGAGACAATATCCGCGATAGAATCTATTGCCCCCACTTCATGAAAGTGAACTTCATCGATGCTTGTTTTATGAACAAATGCTTCCGCCTCAGCAAGCCTCCGGAATATTTTCACCGCAAGCTCTTTCGCCTCCTGCTCAATATCGCTTACCTCTATAATCTCGGTTATATCCGACAAATTCCGATGGTTATGTTGCGCAGGAGCAACCGGCGTAAACTTAAGCGCACCTATCCCGCAGCGGCTGGTTTTCTCGACACTTATCCTTAGACCCTCTAAACCAAGGCTTCCAAGCTGCTCTTGTAGGTAATGCTCATCAAGACCGGCGTCCAGCATAGCTGCCGTTATCATGTCGCCGCCGGCGCCGGCCTGGCAGTCAAAGTACGCTATTCTCATTGCTTATCCCCGAAAATTACTCTGCTATTCTAACCATCTGCGTAAAAGCCAATTATTAAAAGCCCAAAAATCATCGCAAATCGCCGCTGTTCATTCTCTGACCAGAACCGCTGCGTAACCACCGTCATGATCAGGCGCATCGGCCATCGGAACCGTCAGCTTATCGGCTTCCAGCTTAAAATCACTATGCTCTGCTAAAAATTTCTCGACCATACAATGGTTTTCATCAGGCAGCAGCGCACAAGTACTGTAACATATCCTACCCTCCGGTGACAGTAATGAAACCGCGATTTCAAGAAGATCTGCCTGAGTCTTTAATATCCCCGTCAGCGATTTGCGGGTGATCCGATAACGCGCCTCTGGCCGGCGTGACAATACTGCGGTGTTTGAACACGGCACATCCAACAAAATATAATCAAAAGGCCCAAGCCGCCCTGCCTCATTATCGAACTTATCGAAATCCATCACCTCCACACTTCTTAACCCAAGCCGCTTAACATTCTCACTAACTTTCTTCAGACGCATCGAGTCCGTATCGGTGGCTATTATACGCCCGCTGTCCCCTGTCGCCTCTGCCAGTTGAGTGGTCTTAGTGCCCGGAGCCGAACAAAAATCCAGAATCTTCTTGCCGGCTTGGGGATCCAGCAGAGCCACCGGCTGATATGCTGAATAATCCTGAACGGTAAAATGCCCCTGCTCGAAACCCGCCAGCGAACTGATATGAGCCGGACCTTCAAGGCGAACAAGCGGCCAGCCCTCAAGAGCCTCTGCTTTAACATTCGCCGCAACCAGCCCCGCCCATAAATCCATTTGCTCTGTCTTTAACGGATTAGGCCGCAGATAAATCGATGGTTTGCGATTGCAAGCAAAACAAATACTTTTAGTACGCTTGGAGCCGAAATAATCCAGCCACTGTGAAACCACAAATTTCGGCAGCGAAAAAGCCAAATTATAATATTCAACCGGCTCCCTTTCAGCATCAGGCAGAATTTCCCTGTCAAACTGGCATCCTGTATTTAAATCCCTGGGCAGAGTCCTTTTCATTTTGGCGTTTTGCAGATTTATATTTCGCTCGACAATCGCCCGCTGGATATTTCGCAACACAGCATTTACAAAACCGCCCTGCTTTCTGCCCCCAACCATTTTGCCTAGCTCCACAGCCTCGTCAACCGCTGAATATTCCGGCGTCTCAACATTATACACAAGCTCATAAGTTCCTATACGCAACACCGTCAGAATTTTCTGCGAAATCCGATTAACAGGACAGTTAGCTAATTGGCTGATAAGATTATCAATTGCCAAACGGTTGCGAATTGTCCCAAACACTAAATCCGTCGCCTGCTGAGGCCGATCCGTTCGCCCAAGCAACGGCTCAAGCGTTGTCGAAGCCGGAAGCCTCCGAGATTCAGCTCGATTCAGTGCCTGCGAAGCTATCGCTCTTGCGTTTTGAAAAGACGCCGCCATCAATGCTCTATCTTGATGAACATATCACCGGGCCGAAGGTGTCGGCCGTTCACAAAATCCGCATAACTCATCAATCCTGACCCCTGAGGCTTAATTTCAATAATTTCCAGAGCCCCCCTGCCGCAAACAATATGCAGATTTTCATCCAACATACCGGGTTGCAATTCACAGTTAGCATAATCCCAACATTTCGCATTGGCAAAAGTAACCCGCACGCACCGTTGACCGTCTTGTGAGACATAATCTGCCGCGGCACCGGGCCAAGGCCAGAAACCATGAATCTTTCTTTTGACAGCTTCAGCCGACTCTGAAAAATCGATATAACCATCCGATTTTTTCATCTTTGGGGCAAATGTCACCTGCGACTCATCCTGCCGGACATAATTTGCACTGCCGTTTTCAATATCACCCAATGTTTCAATCAACAAAGGAGCCGCCAACTCTGCCAGCCTGGCATGCAAGCTCCCTGCCGTATCCTCCGAATATATCGGCGTCTTCGCCAAGGATATTATATCCCCGGCATCCATCTTTTTCATAACGGTGATAATACTAACTCCCGTTTCCTTTTCACCGTTTACAATCGCCCTGTTAATAGGAGCCGCCCCTCGATACTTCGGCAAAAGCGAAGCATGGACATTGATACATCCTTTTGGCGGCATTTCCCTGATAGACTTACCTATGAACTGTCCGAAAGCGATCACCAGTATCAGGTCGGGTTTTTCTGCGGCGATCGCATCGACAATCGCTTCGCAGTTCACATCATCGGCCTCAATACATGCAACACCGTTGCGCTGCGCCCACTGTGCCACGGCTGTTGGCTGAGGCTTACGCCCACGACCGCCACGCCGAGCAGGTTGCGTTACTATCAGACAAAGCTCATGCTCCGATTCTAAAACAGCGTCAAGGCAGTTCAAGCCTAACTCCCCGCTGCCCATATAAACCATACGCATAGGCTACATCCCCTCGTCCTGCTGAAGCTTTTTCAACTGCTTGCGATTAGCGATACGAGCAGTCGAAGACATCTTCTGAACAATAGTCATCCCTTGAATATGATCGTATTCATGCTGGATACACCTTGCGTAAAGGCCCTCGGCCTCTTCTGTGAAAGCCCTGCCCTCCAAGTCCATAGCCGTAACAGTGCAGCGGTTATATCTGCGTATTTTCGTATAAACATTCGGAACGCTCAAACACCCCTCCTCTGCCGGCTCGAGGTCACCTGCGACTTTGACGGTCGGATTAATAAACACTTTACGATTCTTTCTGTCGCTCTGAAGCGATACGATAAAAATCTGCAAAGCCACACCCGCCTGAGGAGCCGCAAAACCAATACCCTTATGCTTTATCATCAAATCCGTCATCCTCTCGACCAATTCACGGATATTATCATCAATCCGCTCCACCGGTTCAGCAGGCCGAGTCAGCACCGACACAGGATAACGAGTCATTCTGCATTTATCTGGGTTAATTTCCGCCATATTTTCAGCTCCGTCAATCCTCGACATTTTCGAAATTCTGATCGGAAGAATCGAACTGGCGGTGCGCCAGCGAACGCCCAAGATAGTTCTTAATCACCAACTCATTGTTCACAATCTCCTTCGGCGAACCGGCGCCGATTACTTTGCCGTGATCGACAATATAGGCCTTATCGACGACTTCCAGTGTCCTTTCCACATTATGATCAGTAATAAGAATACTCACCCCCGAATCATGCAGCCGACGAATCTCTTCCTGAAGATCCTCCACAGCTATCGGATCGACACCGCTGAAAGGCTCATCAAGCAATATCAGCGAAGGATCCGTTATCATCGCACGGGCAATTTCCAGCTTTCTTCGCTCACCGCCGGATAAAAACCGACCCTGTGAATCCGCAACCTCTGTCAGGGCAAACCGCTCGATAAGAGACTCCGCTCGCCGCATCCGCTCCGACTTCGTCAAAGCCATTGTCTCTAATATCGCGTATAGGTTATCTCGCACACTCAGACGCTGAAAGATACTCGGCTCCTGTGAAAGATAACCAATACCAAGCCGAGCCCTTTTATACATCGGAAGCCGAGTAATATCGCGCCCCTCAAAGATTACGCTGCCCTGCTCAGGCTGAATCATCCCCATAACCATTCGAAAGGTCGTTGTCTTTCCTGCCCCGTTCCTTCCAAGCAGACCAACGATACTCCGCTGACCTATGCGCAGCGAAATCTCATTCACAACAACCCTGCCCGAATACTTTTTGACCAGATTCCGCGTTTCAAGCAGTGTTATATCATTCAAAATACACCTCTTTTTTCGTTACAATTACAGCCCGGCATTATAAAACAACAATACCTCACAGCAAAGACTAATTTATATCACCCATTAATCCGACACCGCCCAGGCGTTTAGAGCCAACCATCCACATTGCAGCATTTGGTTAGTATTTCGCACCCGTTTTGGGTAATCAGTATATCATCCTCAATTCGCACGCCCGCCTGCCCGGGTATATAAACACCCGGCTCGATAGTAAAGACCATACCCACCTTCAGCTTTTCATCGCTTTTGCCCGAAATCCGCGGCATTTCATGAACTTCCAGCCCAAGACCATGCCCTGTCCCATGCCCGAAAACCGGCAGATTATGCTCACGAATTACTTGACGAGCAGCACGATCAAGCTCACTCATTTTCACACCTTCTGCGGCCAGATCAATAGCCGCCGCCTGAGCCTGCTTAACCACTTCATATATCCGTCGGTACTTTTGGGTAGTCCGCCCAAAACCAAAGCAACGGGTAATATCACAGCAATAACCCTCAAAAGCCGCCCCAAAATCAATCAGAATTGTATCGTCTTTGCGCAACCTCCGCTGACTCGGCCTATGATGAGGCCGCGAAGCATTGGCCCCGAACGCGACTATTGTTTCAAAACTCGCCGCTGCCCCCAGCTTGCGAATGTGGTAATCGACAAGCCCAGCCAGTTCGTTTTCACTTATACCCGCCCTTAGGCCCAACAAAGTATTTTCCAATGCTTTTGCCGCGATTTTAGCCGCTTGCCGGATCAGTTTCACCTCAGCATCCTGCTTTATCGCCCTTATCGGCTCGACAATTCCGCCTACAGCCTTAATCCTGGCATTAACCGCTTTTTTCAGATTACCATAAGATTCCACTGAAGTGGTGTTTTCAACGCCCAAAGTGCGTATTGATTTTTGACGATTTACAACCTTGGCCGTCTCGGCAACCAGCGACCCTTTTCTCTGGACTATCTTGCTTTTCGGACACTCGGCCTCTGCCTGTTCGCTATACCTGCTGTCAGTAAGCAAATAGCAGCCGCGCCCGCTGACAATCGCCAAACTGTCTTCACCCATAAAGCCTGTCACATAACTTACATTAGCCTTACCGGTAAACACCATCGCGTCCAGCTTTAGCTTTTTTAGCTCCGGCCTCATCGCCCTCACTCTTTGTTGAATAATTTCGCTATTCATAAACCTTTCCTGATGCTGTTAATGTTACGCCTGACACATCTTACAAACGACCAAACATAAACGCAAAAAGTTATTCCATCAATTTGTCCTATGTGGGTTTAGACCCTATACTTTTAATAGACCGGCTGGGGGAAAGCCGCTTAGCCGCAACACTTCGGCTGTTGTTCACAGAGAGGGGGTTGAGAAACAGAAAATCAGGTCAGCTTCGGCTGGCCTGTTTTTTTATGCCTTGTGTAAGCCCCCTTATTGAGCTAAAATACTGCTTTTGGAAAAATTCATTCGTTAAATTAAAGATTCCTTATGATTATACCCATAGGTACAGACATAACACCCAGAAAGCGACCCTGGGCAAACCATATACTTATCGCCGTCAATGTAGCGATTTTCCTCGTTACATACTCTCCGCAATACCAGATTATCCGAGGCCAGAGGGTAATGGTGCAGGCCCTTGCTGATTGGGCTATTCCATTTATGTTAAATCCCGATTCTATTGGCCTCCACCAGTTCATCTCCTACGCGTTCCTGCACGGAAGCTGGGGACATATCTTCGGTAATATGCTGTTTCTCTATATATTTGGCCGAAATGTAAACGACCGACTCGGACACACCAGATATACACTTTTCTACCTAGCCGGAGGCATCGCCAGCGGTATAGGACATGTCGCACTCCATCAGAACCCTGTTATCGGGGCAAGCGGCGCAGTTGCCGCCATTACAGGTGGATACCTCGTCCTGTATCCCAAATCACTCATACATGTTGTGTACTGGTTTTTCATCATCGGCACGCTGCAGATTCCGGCGATATGGTTTATCACCTTCAAGCTCATATTCATAGATAATGTGCTGGCACGCACTGGACAGAACATCGCTTATGACGCCCACCTGGCTGGATACGCTTTCGGTGCGGGCATATTGCTTTTGTTTCTCGGAACTAATGTCCTTACACCAAGCGGTAACGACCTCTGGACAATGATACGACAGTGGAATCGTCGTCGCAGATATAGAAAGGCTGTTGCAGATTACGACCCTTTCACGGGAATCGGCAAAAATTCCAAAGGCCCGTTCAAAACCGAAGCCAGCCAGCCAACCAAACAGGATAAGCGCGTCCATTCCCTGCGAAACGAGATAGCCCAGCGGATGAATCAGAGAAACATTCCCGCAGCCGCTGAAGCCTATCTTGACTTAATGGCAGTTGATAATACGCAGTTATTACCAAGGGCATATCTTCTGGAAATCGCGAATCAGCTTGCCGGCCAGAACCGCTACGAAGAAGCTGCCAGAGCATACGAGCAGTTTTTAGAAAATTATGGAAGCTATGACTACGCCGACCAGGTAGAACTGATGCTCGGTTTAATTTACGCCAGATATATGAATGAAACTCAAAACGCAAAGCAGCACCTCCAAGCGGCAATGGAAAAACTAAGCGATCCCGGACAGATAAAGCTATGCCGTGAGGAACTGCAAAAATTAAATGAATGACCAATCATACTACCGTATTTTCTGTTCAAATAAAACGCTTGACAACTCCATAGCCTGTTGCTAAAGTATTGCGGTTAATTAAATCTTACGCTGGCTTATGGGTTACATTTTTGGGAGCAAAAAATGAACACTCGAATCCTTTACATTTATCTATCTGTCATTATAGCGATCGCATCTGTTTCAGCTTTCTCGCACGCTGAAACCCCTGACTTCCCTTACACAGCCGAGGTTACCGGCGACAATGTCAATATACGCTCCGGACCTGGAACCAGACATTATCGCTGTGGACGACTAAATGAAGGCGATGAAGTAACGGTTGTTTCAATCCAGGAGGACTGGGCCCAGATTATGCCTCCGGAAGATGCCTTTTCCTGGATCGCGAGGACTTATGTCTCAGTTGACCAGGACGACCCGACCGTTGGAACAGTTACCGGAGATCGCGTCCGAGTTTACGCCGGGAGTGAATACATCAGGCCGATATACTCCACCAGTGTCCAGGTGCACCTTAACACAGGGGATAAAGTTGAACTGCTTGGCGAGGAAACAGGTGATTATTACAAAATAGTGCCGCCGGAAGGTGCATATTACTGGATAAGCAATATGTATCTTGAGCCGATAGATATATCAGAGCCTGAGCCTGTCGTTGAGGAAGAACCAGACGAGCCGGATGTCGAGGAAGAGCCGGAAGTAGAACCGGAGCCAGAGCCCGAACCCGAACCAGAGCCGGAACCTGATTCTCTACAGAAATACAGGCAGATAGAAGAGAAAATACGCCAGGAAAGGGAAAAACCACGGGATGAACAGGATTATTCCGAAATAAAACAGCAGTTGGAAGAACTCCTCGAAGATGAATCACAAACCGTTGCCCGCTATGCCGAGTTCGCGCTTTCTCACATCGAGCGAATTGAAGCAGCAATAAATGCCGGCAGACAGATGAACCGTGAAAGTGAACATCTTAGACAAACACTGGCAAACATCGAGCAGGCGCGCACAAGACGCCTTGAGCAACTCCGAGATACCGGCGAATATGCAGTAACCGGCTATCTCCGCGAGTCCTATCTTTATGCCGGTCAGCCGGATGGAACCTACTACCGAGTGATGGATGCCGACGGCAATACAATATGCTATGCTGTCCCAAGGCAACAGTTAAGTCCTGAACAAATCCTGCCGTTTGTCGGCAAACGAGTCGGGCTGATAGGCGACATAGTTCCGAATCCCCGGACAGGCGCTGCGATAGTGCGCTTTACAGATATAGAAGAACTCTGAGCCAACGCTGATAGTATAAACAGCATGATAAAGGTGTAGCGAGCAGACGACTACTGGGAGGTAAAGTCGTGAAAACAGTATTGCGTTTGAATCTGGTATTAGCTATTGCACTGGGGATAATTATGCAGATAGCGTGCGAGCCGGCACCTGAGCCGCTGCCGGAAGAACAAGCGGAAATATATCCCGAACCTCAGCAACGACACATCGAAAGACGGGATGAGCCTTCCCGTCCTGAGCAGCCGCACCCGACGCCGCCTGTGGTAGCCCCGGATGATGACCCGAACGAAACCGAAAAAGAAAATAACAATGAGGTCTCCAGGATGCTAAGCGGACATATTGCTCACCAGCCGATAGAAGGTGGTTTTTATGGAATAATAGACCAAAGCGGCAACAGGTACAATCCCCTCAACCTGCCCGAAGAATTCAAGCAGGACGGCCTGGCCGTCAGGTTCCGGGTGAAACATCGCCCCGATGTAGTAACATTCCGAATGTGGGGGAAAAATGTAGAAATAGTGGAAATCGAAAAAAAATAAACAACTTCCCGGTTAGTTGTCTGTTGATCGCCTGCCCAGTATTTCAAGCGAGTCGCTCACAAAAGGAAGTGCTTTTGTTTCAATTATCGGTTCACGAAAATCACCGCTGACCTCGATGCGAATTACACCTTGGCCCAGCCCCTCTGCGAGCGACTGCCACACAGAAGGCTGTGCTTGCCGCAATCGCCTGCCGCGAGAATAAAGCACCATATCAATTATGTTACTTTCCAGACAAAGCCGTCCACTGCCGCTAAAAGCAGCATCCTGACCTGAAACATCAAAAGCGGTAATCATCAATTCACCGTTTCGGATAAATGAATCCATTACCATCTGGTCAAATGCGTAATCGTCACTGCTTTGAAGTTGCAGTAACTTGGCAAAAAGTGGAAGACGCCCCGCGCGCATGTGCGTTACTTCAACCTGGCATCGCCCGCTGCGAGAAGTTCGCGCACCTGTGTGCCCTTCCAGCGACATAGAGCCGTCCATAAGACCCCGCCCAGCGGATTCTTGCGACACACCGTTAACCTCGGCGAGCAGAAGATCCATATTCACAGCATCAAAAGCGGCCTGCACTGAATAAGCAACACCTTGCTCCTCCCTGTTCGCCTCAATCACACCTGTTACTTTGCCGCCGTAAAAATCTCCAATAATTCGCTCTATCAAAAGCTTATCTTTTTCACGGTCATATCTCGATACAGCCTGAACATCACTAAGTTGCTTGCCGGAAACTATCGCAGAGCCATCCCCGAAAGCCGCCAAAAGCTCTGTAAGCCCCTCATCAACGACATACCTTAGACTTTCAATTTCCAGTTGACCGTTTAATTCCTCTATATTCAAATCACCGCCAAAAGACAGCTTACCCACGCCGACCATACCTGACAAATCTACTATGACAGGAGAATCGGGCTCATTGTATGCCTTACTTACCCGCACTGTCAGGCTGTCGGAATCCAGCACACCAATAGGCGATAAACTTCCATACGCCGGCCTGCTTTCTTCAGCAAGTACACCCTCTATAAGTCCGTCTATTAAAAAGTCACTTATTTGCACGGCGAATTCACCCTCTGAAAATCCACCATAGTCAAGCCCTATGTCGCCACTGAATCCTATTTCTGAAGCATGGCCAAAGCCATCCTCGTTTTCTGAACGAATAACACAGCTAATCCCGTCAAATGTAACCATTCTCGGCGTGATAGTAATATCACCCTTGATATCTTCAACAGGCAACCTCAGAAAATCAGGCTCAATACGATTATCACGACAGTGAACAACTATCGCAAAGTCCTCGTCATTATTTTGCCCCGACCTAAGCGTCGCCTCATAACCAATATAACCGCTCGGCCTTAGCTCAGAAACAATCGCCTGCATACCTTCCGGCAGAATATCGAATAACTCCTCTCCCAATCTTGCATCCTGAACACTCGTCGTAATGTTATACGCAGCTTCTGCCGCCTCATCAGGTGGCAGGCTGACCAACCCCCGAACTTGCGCTTCATCACCGGCTATTGTACCTGCGATATCCTCGATTTCTACTTCGCCCGGCCTGAAAACTGCCTTGCCGTGAGCATTAAGCAAATCTATCCCTGACTCCTCAACTCCTAAAATCCCATCCTTAAGATAAACCTCCGCCAGAAATACCGGTTCATCCCCGGCTTTCTCCGTAAATATATTCGCCTCAGCATCTAAAAGCCCCGCGAGATTCAGCCGCGAATAAAAATCCTGCTGCCGTTGAGTAAGCGACTCTTTAAGCGTCTTATCAAGCGGCATATCACTTGCCTGAACATCAATATCGAATACCGCCTCATCCTTATATGACCGAACTATCCCCTCGGCACGAATTTTATCACTATTACTGGCAAACCCTTCAATCCGAAAATCATCCGAATCTATAATCAACTTACCTTTTGCGTCTCGCAAAGGATAGGCAAAGCCCTCAAACTTCGCATCAACACCCAGCAAACCAACTTCAAGCTCTATATGCCTGTCATCTTCTCCCGGCTCTCTGCTGATAACAAGATCAACCCCCACCGTACCAACCGGCGAAAACTTCTCAACTGTCCGCTGCGTCCGTTCATTCATCGCCGAAAAAAGCGACTCACAAAGTTCTAAATTATTGCTGCTGACCCGCAGCTGGGAACTCCTTTGCTCCTGCCCGTATTTTGCCCATGCCTCAATACCTATGTCACTATCCCCATGCCGACCGTAAAGATTCTCAATCAAAAGCGAATCACCCTCGAAATGAACCCTCCCTACCGCATTGTCCACCTGATAAGGAAAACCCGAATACAATATCGAAATATCCTTACAATAAGCCATCCCCTCGACCTTCGGCCTGCGCGGTTCGGTAAATGAACCCGACACCGTAAAGCTAACATCCCCCACCCCCCAGAAGCGATACTCGTTAAAAATCCGCTCTATTTGTTTACTCGGCTCACTGTCGCAGTCCTGCCAACCCCGTCGCCACGGAACTATCTCATCCGCGTCCGGCTTAGCTATATCAAGATTGCGAATATCAACACCAATGCTGTATTTACCCTCGCGGTCGAATCCTCCCGCCGCCTTAAACCTCTCCATTGTAAAATCACGCCGTATAAACGGAATATCCGAAGAGTCAATCCTGCCCTCAGCCTCCAGGCGGCCATCCCGGACTACACCGGTCAATTCCGAACCCATCGCCATCCTTTCACCTCTACCGCCTGTTTGAAGAGCAAAGCGATAACTACCGTCATCCTCGACTTTAAGATCGAAATCAAGCCCAACCTCCAGAAGCAACCGAACACCGGCATCATCACTAGATCCTAACTTAACCAAACCGTTACGCAGCACAACAGCAGGTATTGCAGCCGCAGCATCGCTGGGTTCACCAAAGTCAATACCCGCGATATTCCATCGCTGCTCCGGCTCATAATAAACCGCGTTGAAGACAAAATCGCTCACCTGCACATCTTTCAGTCGCGGCTTAAAGCCAATCACACTCAACAGCCCAAACTGCGCAGATGCCCTGCCGGCTTTGATGATATAATCATCATCTCCATTTGCCCCCTCAGGCCAAATCACCATATCATCAATAATCACAGACCCATCGGCTCTAAGACGCACTGCTCCTGTTTCCACCTGCCCCGCGGTCATCGACTCCAACCGCGAAATCGCCAGAGGCTTCAAACCAAACAGCACAAAACCAACCCAAAGCACCGCCCCGACAACCAGCAGCAGCGTCAAAGCCCCCAATACCCATTTCAACCGGGTAATACTATTGCCGTATTCAATGTTAAATCTGGTCAAATCACACCTTGCGTCTGATAGCTTTATCAGCAATATCACCGCGGTAATACGCACCATCGAACTTAATCCGTTCAGCGGCTTTATAGGCATTTTCCTTGGCCTCAGCGATACTATCACCCAGCGAAGTAACCCCCAGAACACGCCCTCCGTCGGTTACAACCCTACCATCCTTAACCGCGGTCCCTGCATGAAATACTATCGTATCCGGCAATTGTTCAGCCTCATCTATTCCACTAATCTCTTTGCCCTTTTCATAATCTCCCGGATACCCCTCGGACGCCATCACAACACAAACAGCAGGCCTCTGGTCCCACTGTAAATCAACCTCGTCAAGCCTGCCCTCACACACCGCAAGCATCACCTCAAGCAAATCGCTCTTAAGCCTCATCAATATCGGCTGAGCCTCAGGATCACCAAACCGGACATTAAACTCAAGAACCCTCGGCCCCCCTGCCGTAATCATCAACCCCGCGTAAAGAATACCCTTATAAGGCGCTCCGCTTCGGTTCATACCTGCCACCAGCGGCACAAGTATCTCACTGTTAATACGATCCATCATCTTATCCGTAACCACCGGAGCCGGGCTGTAAGCGCCCATCCCGCCGGTGTTTGGCCCTTTATCCCCATCACCGATCGGCTTATGATCCTGCGAACTTTCCATCACATAAATACTCTTGCCGTCAACAAACGCCAGTATTGAAGCTTCCTCGCCAAGCAGCTTATCCTCGACAACAATCATATCACCTGCCGAACCGAATATCTTATCGACCATTATCTTCTCCGCCGCCAGAATTCCGTCCGAAGGCTCATCACACACATATACCCCCTTGCCCTTGGCAAGACCCGCCGCCTTGACAACTACCGCCTCATCCCTGCTGGCGATGTAAGCCTTGGCTTCGGGGAAATTATCAAAAACACGCCCCTCCGCCGTAGAAATCGAACTCGAACGCATAAGCTGCTTGGCAAAAGCCTTATCCGCCTCTAGCTTTGCCGCGGCCCCACTTGGCCCAAATGCCTTAATACCAGCCGCCTCAAAAGTGTCAACAGCCCCCTCGCTCAGAGGATCCTCAGGCCCGACAACTGCCAGTTGCACATCATTTTTAACCGCAAACTCCACCAGCTCCCGTATCTGCCCTACCCCGATATTCACATTCTCCCCGAATTTAGCCGTCCCCGGATTACCCGGAGCGATAAAAAGCTTGCCAAGCCTCTTCGACTGACCAAGTTTCCAGGCGATTGCGTGTTCTCTGCCACCGCTGCCGACCAGCAAAACATTAATTTTTTCCGCGCCACCGCCCTTTTTCGATTTTTTCTGCTCTTTCATAAATGCACCTTCAAAAGACTCTGCCGTATAGTTTAACAATCGCTATAAATTACCAAAACGCCGCGCCGGGTCAAGACGATAATTGAGGTTGATATTTCCCGCACAAGTTGCTAATCTACTGAGTTTATAAGGCTTCTGCAAAATGATTGAGTTTTAGCAACATGAGCAGAGTTAATGATTGTAACTTGTTGTAGCGATGAATTTTTCAGCAAAAAAGTGATTTTGAAGTAATTTCGGGCTTTTAAGCCTGTTTTTGGGCAGAGCATCTTTGCT
>PWDX01000207.1 GCA_003553245.1 Phycisphaerae bacterium | reverse complement strand
TATCGCATTCGGAGCGGCGGTTGTTTTTATTCTGGCGATTGCGCTTCTGCTTCCTTATATCTGGATGGGCCAGCTTACCAGAAAAGCCTCACTTGACGCAAGCAGGGCAAAAGCTGAAACACTTTTTCGCCAGCACTTCCAGGTTGACAGGCATATGACCGGACTAGAGCCGCTTACGGATACCGGAACGGTTTTAAAGCCGGACAGTCCTGAGATACTTTGGATAAGATTCAATGGCGCCCCTGACAAAAGTATCGAACAGTTGGACATGTTGCACAAGTCAATGGTCGAGCAATTGCTGGAGCAGGAGAGAGAAGACAATATAAATGTGATTAGAGCCGCTGAGGGTATTGAAACCCATTATGTGCGTTTATTTCGGGCTAAGGACGGGTGTATCAACTGCCATAATCCTCAGGGTGCCGGCAGGGTCTTTTCTCGCAACGAACCAATTGGTGCGGCTATTATCCAGCGTCCGGCCTCGGAGATAAGCAAAATTGTGCTAATGAACCGAATCTGGATAATTCTGGCCGGTCTGATTGGCGGAACGGGAGCGATTGTGGCGTTTTATATTATTACCCAGAGGGTAATTCTGCGCCCTATTCGGCAATTGCGTGCAATGGCTAACAATGTAGCTGAGGGTAATCTGAATATAAGGAGCAATATTGACACAAAAGATGAATACCAGAGCTTGGCAGAGGCGTTCAATCATATGCTCGACAATCTGCAAAGCACGCAGAAAAAACTGCGAGAAGCAAATAAGCAGCTTGACGCCAAAATAGTTGAGCTAAGTGGTCGCAATATTGAGCTTTATAAGGCCAACAAGCTTAAAAGTGAATTTCTGGCTAATATGTCTCACGATTTCCGTACGCCGTTGAACGCTATTCTGGGTTTTGCGGAAATACTTCGCGAAAAGCCTGATACTCTTGAAACGGAAAAGGGTCGCAAATACGCTCGGAATATCATAGACAGTGGTAAGCGGCTCCTGACGATGATTAATGATCTGCTCGACCTGGCAAAAACCGAAGCGGGTAAGATGAAGCTTCATATCGAAAAAATAAGAATAGAGAAGCTTTGCGATGAACTTGTAGAATCATTTTCAACATTAACTCGGAAAAAGAAGATAAAAGTTCGCCTGACAATCGAAGAGAATATCCGCGAAATGACTTCTGACGCGGGTAAGATTCAGCAGATACTTTACAATTTCATGAGCAATGCTGTGAAATTTACGCCCGAGCACGGTCGTATTGAAATAAAAGTACAAATGCCGGATGATAAAAATGTCCGAATTTCTATAAGCGATACGGGTTCCGGCATATATCCAGAACATCAGGAGGCTATTTTTGAGAAATTCCGGCAGGCCGACGGCTCGCTTACACGAGGTTCCGAAGGCAGCGGACTTGGTCTGGCTATATCAAAGGAACTGGCACATCTGCTCGCTGGCAATGTTGGTGTTACCAGCCAACCCGGAAAAGGGGCGACTTTCTGGCTGGAAATACCGGTAATACTTGAAAGCCGCCAGGAACAGCCTCAATAGCTTCGCAAGGCTTTTGGGCATCTTAAATCCATCTTCATCCGCCCTTTTGTTTGACCTTTTGGCGTCTTTTATACTATAATTGTTTTAAAAGCTCGTGGTGATGCTTTTTTGGGACAGACAAAGAGGTTGAAAGTATATGGAAAAAAGATTTGTAAGAGCTATCTTTCCGGGATCATTTGATCCTGTAACCAAAGGTCATCTGGATGTCATAGAGCGAGGACGGTTGCTCTTCGATGAACTTATTGTTGCTGTCGGAAGGAGCCCTATCAAGAACCCTTTATTTACGCCGGAAGAGCGTGTTGAAATGATAGCTGAGCTCGTTAAAGATATGCCTCGGGTATCAGTTGAGGGATTTGATGAGCTGACAGTCGAATATGCCAGGCGCAAACAAGCTACCGTAATCCTGCGCGGACTGCGCAGCCTGACGGATGTTCATTACGAACTCAAGCTGGCAATGACCAACCGCGCGGTGGCGGGTATCGAGACAGTTTTTGTTATGACAAGCGCCGAATACGGGTTCACCAGTTCTGCACTTATCCGTGAAATTGCTTCCCTAGGCGGCGATATTTCAAATCTGGTGCCTGAAAATGTTGTCCGTTGCTTGCGTGAAAAGGTGACTCAAGGTCACCTGGAACCTCATTCGGTGCAATAGCTTAGGTGCTGGAATGTTCACGATCACAGTTGAAACCGAGTTTGAAGCACAGCATCAGCTTACGCTGTCCGGCGACATAAAAGAGCATCCACATTTTCATCAGTGGCTGGTAGAGGTCGATATCAGCCGGGCGGAGTTGAATAAATTGGGACTGGTTATGGATTTCAGATCAGCACAAGGGTCTTTAGATGCTATAATCAAACCTTTGAGCGGATCAAATTTTGGACAAATAGAATTTTTCAAACGAAATAATCCCTCAGCCGAGAATGTGGCAAGGTATCTTTTTGAACGGCTTAAATCACAATTACCGGCGGAAGTAACCCTTGATTTTGTAAAGGTGCGGGAAAAACCGGGATGCTGGGCAAAATTCAGCAGATAAAAAAAAATATAAAAGCTTACAATAGATATACTCTAAGAGGTTTAATAGATGTACTGCCAGATATGCAAAAAAAACGATGCGACTATTCATTTGACCGAGATAGACAAGGGGGTGCGCAGCGAGATGCATCTCTGCGCCGGCTGCGCTCAAAAACAGGGTATTTCGGTGAACAGCCAGGTACCGCTGAAAGACCTTCTGAGCAATTTACTGGCGGTTCAGCCGTCCGATGAAGAGATTTACGGCTCGGATATTGGGCAAAAAACATGCCCGCACTGCGGGTTTACGATAGAGCAGTTTACTCGTGAGGCCCTGCTCGGCTGTCAGCATGATTACGAGATATTTGAGAATCAACTTTTGCCTCTGATTAAAAAGGCTCACAATGGCAAGGCTGCTCATTGCGGAAAAGTGCCTTCAAAAGTACCTTCGGATGAAAGAAAACACATGGAACTAGCAAGTCTTCAGCGGCAGCTTGATGAGGCTGTTCGCGATGAGCAATATGAAACAGCCGCCGAACTTCGCGATAGGATAAAGAAAATTCAAACAGATACTCCCAAATAATACGATGAAAATCACTGATATAAGCAATAATATTAACGAATGGTTCAGCGGTGCCGGCCCGCACTGCGATGCCGTAATATCCTCTCGGATTCGCCTTGCTCGTAATCTCGATGGGCATAAATTCTTGTCCAGATGCAGCGACAGTGAAAAAACGGAAATACTTAATCTTTTGAAAAATGTTACAATGTCGCTTCAAATCGGTGACAATGTTTCCTATGTAAGCGTAGATGAGGCTTCTTCCCTTGACAGAAACCTTCTGATGGAACGGCACCTTATCAGCAGAGGGCATGCTCTCGGAAAAGGGCCACGGGGTGTGGTCCTGGCTCATCGTGAGTTCTTTGCCGCTATGATAAATGAGGAAGATCATCTGCGTTTGCAGGTGCTTAAACCAGGTTTTCAGTTGAATGGTTGTTATGAGCAGATAAATAGTATTGATGATAGAATAGAAAAGCAGATAGCTTATGCTTTCAGTACTAAATACGGTTATCTGACGGCCTGTCCGACTAATCTTGGCACCGGCATTCGGATTTCAGTAATGCTTCATTTGCCGGCATTGAAAATGACAGGCCAGATTAAAAAATTTCTTAACGCGGCCCGGGCGATGAACCTTGCGGTGCGAGGACTTTTTGGTGAAGGCTCTGAAGCGGCGGGCGATTTTTATCAGCTTTCTAATCAGGTTTCGTTGGGCATTTCTGAGATGGAGTTAATTAAGCAATTTGAAGCTACGCTGGTGCCCGAGATAATAGATTATGAGAGACAGGCCAGGCAAAAACTGCTGGAAGATAATTCCCAGTCTCTTGACGACAAGGTATCCCGTGCTCTGGCATTACTTAGAAACGCTCACTTAATAAGCTCTCAAGAGGCTTTAACATTACTAAGCCATATCCGCCTTGGTATCAACATGCGCGAACATATGGGTGCCGAAACCCCCGCACTGAAAAGTCTGTGCGGCCTTATCCCCCGAAATGTTGCCAGAAGTGAATTTATTCAAACAATCAATAGATTGTTCATGCTCACCCAGCCTGCGCATTTGCAAATAAACCACGGCAGACATCTTGACCCGACCAAACGCGATGCACTGCGTGCTAAAATAATACGCTCAGAGCTTGGGGGTGAGTCCCGGCAGTAGTTATTGTTGGTTCTCCGCGACATACAAGTTTGGTGATTACCTGCCAAAATGGCAATTTACAGATATGCTGCAACTGTGGCATTATTTGCCTGTTTTGCATAAAACCTTAATATAAAAGGCTTTATAGCCGTTATGGCGACGAAAAAGCTCTCTGGCACAACTTTTGCACACTTCATTTTCAAATGAATGTATATTTGCAACAAACTGAAAGGGAGCAATTATGGCTAAAATTATAGGCATAGACCTGGGTACGACAAACTCGGTAGTCGCTGTTATGGAAGGCTCACAGCCGAAAATTCTGGTAAACTCGGCAGGATCGCGTGTTACACCATCTGTGGTTGGCTTTACCGACAAAGGCGAGCGACTTGTGGGGCAAATCGCCAGGCATCAGCAGGTTACAAATCCTGAAAACACTGTATTTTCGATTAAGCGGTTTATGGGACGGCGACACAATGAAGTTTCGCAGGAAGAAAAAATAGTTCCTTATAAAATAACCGGTGGCCCCAGCGAGTTGGTTAAAATATCCGTCCCCAACCAGGACAAAGAATTCACTCCGCCGGAAATATCAGCGATGGTGTTGCAGGATCTCAAAAAGACCGCTGAAGATTATCTTGGCGAAACTGTTACCAGTGCTGTTATTACTGTTCCGGCATATTTTAATGATTCACAGAGGCAAGCAACGAAAGATGCCGGCCAGATAGCGGGTCTCAAAGTCGAGCGAATCATAAACGAGCCGACCGCAGCGGCGCTGGCCTATGGAATGGAAAAGAAGAAGAACGAAAAAATCGCCGTGTTTGACTTCGGTGGAGGAACTTTTGACATATCGGTACTCGATATTGGTGATAATGTGTTCGAAGTTCTCAGTACGCATGGCGATACACACCTTGGTGGTGACGATCTTGACGAAGTTCTTATCAATTACCTTGCCGATGAGTTCCAGAATACCGAAGGAATTGATCTTAGAAAAGACGCTATGGCACATCAACGGCTAAAGGAGGCTGCTGAAAAAGCAAAGGTCGAACTTAGCTCACAAATGCAGACAACGGTCAATCTGCCGTTTATTACCGCTGACGCATCCGGGCCTAAGCACCTTCAGATAAGCGTTACCCGCAGCAAATTCGAATCGCTGGTGGAGCCGATCCTCGAAAGACTGAAAGAGCCATGCAGAAAGGCTATAAAGGATTCCAAGCTTCAGGTAGGCGATATTGCCGAAGTTCTGCTTGTTGGCGGCTCCACACGAATACCTAAAGTCCAGGAAATTGTTAAGGAAATCTTCCAGAGGGAACCGAACAAAAGCATCAATCCCGATGAGGTTGTCGCTCTTGGTGCTGCCATACAGGGCGGTATTCTGTCAGGCGAATCCGGCGTTAAGGACATACTTCTGCTGGATGTTACCCCGCTTTCTCTCGGAGTTGAAACGCTGGGCGGCGTAATGACAAAGCTTATACCTAAAAACACAACTATTCCAACCAGTAAAAAGGAAGTATTTTCAACAGCAGCCGACAATCAGACTACGGTTGATATACATGTGCTACAGGGTGAACGAGAGTTTGCTCGGGATAACAGAACTCTGGGCAGGTTCCAGTTGTCAGACATACCCCCGGCACCGAGAGGTGTGCCTCAGATTGAGGTGGCGTTTGACATCGATGCTAATGGTATTTTGCATGTCTCGGCTAAAGACCTCGGAACGGGCAAGGAACAGTCTATAGAAATCAAGTCCAGTTCCGGCCTGAGCGAAGAAGAAGTTCAGAAAATGCAGCAAGACGCTGAAGCTCATGCTGAAGAAGACAAAAAGAGGCGAGAAGTAATTGAACTGAAAAACCAAGCCGATCAGCTTGTATATGCAACTGAGAAAACTCTCAAAGAGCATGGCGAAAAAGTTGATTCCAAGGCTCGCGGCGACATTGAAAACGCCTTGAACAGCCTCAAAGAAGCTACTAAGGGCGATGATGCTGAGCCGATTCGTAGAGCGATGGAGCAGGTCAACGAGGCAACTCAGGAACTCGGTAAGAAACTTTACGAAGAAGCGGCTAAGCGTCAGCAGGCACAACCCGGCCAGCAGCCTGAAACCGAGGCGGCACCTGATCAGGAAACCGGGCCGAAGACTAAACCTGATGAAGATGTTATTGATGCCGAATTCGAGGCTAAGGACGAAGATAACAAATAGCTCCCCTTTTTACATTAAACGCGAATGCCCCCTGAACATTTTATGTTCAGGGGGTTTTTTGCTACTGAAAGGCGTCCCTGATTTAACATTTTTTCGCACGGAAAGTTATAAATGCTGAAATTTTGGCTCGACAGGCGTCGTTAAATCATTATACTGCTAAGTTTTGTTGCAGATGCAGTCGCTACAATAAACCTGTTTCACAATCGTTTGGAAAGATTGTGAAAATTCACTATATAATCGAAAGGATAAAAATGGCAGTAAAAATGAGGTTAATGAGGCTGGGGCGCAGGCACAGGCCCTTCTATCGTATCAATGTTATTGATTCTCGAAAAGCACAGGATGGCAAGATAATCGAGCGTCTGGGACACTTCGATCCTTTGGTCAAAGACCCTGATAAGCAAATCGTCCTGAATCATGAACGGGCCAAATATTGGCTTGAAAATGGCGCAGTACCCAGTGAAACAATGTCTCAATTGCTGGCAAAGGTTGGCATCGAAGACAAGCACGCCCAAAAACGCGATAAAAGACGACAGGTTGCAAAGACAGTCGCACATAATCGTGGTGAACCATTTACTGCTACTGAAAAAATTCAGGCAGAAAAAAAGGCCGAGGCCGAGGCAAAAGCTGCCGAAGAAGCAGAAGCCGCCAAAAAAGCTGAGGAGGCAGAAGCTGCTAAAAAGGCCGAAGAAGAAGCAAAAGCTGCTGAAGAACCCAAAGCTGATGAGGGTGAAGAAAAAGCAGAGTAGTTCCAGTTGCGGTTTAAATGATATTTTTGCCCCCGGCCTGTGCCGGGGGTTTTACTTTTGCTACACAGATGCCATTTCAAATGCGAATTGATGTATTAACCCTTTTTCCGGAAATGTTCAGCTCGCCGCTGAGCCATTCAATTTTAAAACGGGCTCAGCAACATGGCATTGTTGATATCGTCGTTTCCAACATTCGAGATTTCACGCACGGCAGCTATAGAAAAGTTGACGACAAGCCTTATGGCGGCGGTCCGGGTATGGTAATGATGCCACAGCCAGTGTTCGATGCCGTTGAGAATGTAACCACTCTTTCGGAGGAAAAACCACGAATTATACTCCTAAGCCCACAGGGAAAAAAATTGAATCAACCGCTGGTAAATGAGTTTAGCAGGGAAAAACGCCTAATGTTAATAGCAGGCAGATATGAAGGCTTCGACGAGAGAATTCGCATCGGCCTGGATGCAGAGCAGGTATCTATAGGTGACTATGTTTTATCAGGCGGAGAGTTGCCGGCGATGGTCTTGATTGACGCGGTAGTTCGGCTGCTGGAAGGATCGCTGGGAGATGAGCAGTCAGCCGCGGAAGAGTCTTTCTCAGACGGATTATTGGAATATCCCCATTACACCCGTCCCGAAGATTTTCGCGGAATGAAAGTGCCTGATATCCTATTGTCAGGCGACCACGGAAAAATTGCAAAATGGCGTCGCGAGCAGGCATTGGAAAGGACAAAAACCAACCGACCTGACCTTATGCGCGAAAAAGACAATAAATAAAATAAAAAATACTTGCTAAACTTCTGAATTTCCTTATAATACAAAGTTTATCCTTATCTTTGTAGGCAATGCGTTTAGACGCCAAATGCAAAAATATCTGAAATATTCGCAGTTTGGGAGATATACTCGTGAAAACAGAACTACTCGAAAAAGTTGAATCGAACAGCATAAAGAAGGATTTGCCGCACTTTGAGGTCGGCGACACGGTAGAAGTTCGCGTGCGCATTAAGGAAGGTGAAAAGGTGCGCGTGCAGTCCTTTGAGGGCACAGTTATTGCGCGCAAAGGCCGAGGAATTAATGAAATTTTCACTGTTCGAAGGATAAGTGCCGGCGAAGGTGTCGAGCGTGTATTTCCAATACACTCGCCCAACATCGTCGATATCATCCCCCGGCGAAGCGGCAAAGTAAGAAGAGCTAAATTATACTTCCTTCGCGAAAGAACCGGCAAATCGGTCAGGCTGCGCCAGCGGCACTCTGAACACACTACAGGGTGATAGCGGTTATATGCTGGGTTGGGTCTTTAACAGGAAAAAGCTCCTCAAAGACCATAAACTGCTTGGAAAATGGGGTGAAAAGCGTTCAAGAAAATATCTCATGCGCAAGGGCTTTCATTACCTTGCAGATAATCAATCGTTCAAAACCGGCGAACTCGACTTGGTTATGCTTGATCGTGAAGGAACGGTTGTCTTTGTCGAAGTAAAGACGCGTGCGGGTGAGGACTTCAGCAGTGCTGAGTCAGCTTTAACGGGTGTAAAAAGGACACGATTAACCCGAGCCGCCCGCAGCTTTTTAGTTGCGAACAGCCTCACAGAACGCCCCTGCCGTTTCGATCTTATAACAATAATCCTCGGCAAGACCGGCGAGCCTGATATTCGTCATTACCAGAACGCATTTTCACCCTGACATACAGGTCTTTGCAGCCGATTATTATGATGAAAAGGACAAGCGGCAAATCGATTTGAAAATAATAGATGGTAAAAGCGAAATTAAACAAATTGTGCCGCGTTTTTACTTGCAATGGTTAACAGCAAAATGTACATTACTGCATAATCTTTCTGAGTGTTTCTTGCAATTCTATTTTTAGAGTTGTATGGGTCGGTGCCCGAGTGGCTAAAGGGGGCGGGCTGTAAACCCGCTGGCGCAAGCCTTCGCTGGTTCGAATCCAGCCCGGCCCACATGTTATAAAACAGGCCTTAGAGTGCGGCTTAGCGCATTCTAAGGCCTGTTTTATTTTGGGCATTGATTTCTTAATATCCAGGTTTGGTAAAAAATTGCCTGACTTAATGGCAAGTTTGCCTGTAGTTTATGAGTCGTATCCCGTCACCTTGTTCACTGGTCTTCGTTGAGACGAATCGGCAAGTTTTTTATCACAGTTTTCTCAATGAAGTTCAATTTTTCTATAAATTCAAGGGCTATTTCAGGTAATATCCATAGCAATTTTATACAGGTTTGCCGCAGCATTTTTTGTATTTTTTTCCACTCCCGCACGGGCACGGATCATTGCGCCCGACCTTAGGTTCTTTTAGTTTTACCTGTCTGACTTTCTGATCGCCTTGGGGAGCCTGTGCCGCGGCACGCTGTTGCTGAGCCATTGAGAACTGGCCTACCTGGTCATGGGCGGTTTCGCTGACCTGGTAGATATTTCTTATTGCTCTGGCGCCGGCTTCGAGGCGGACTTTGAAGATAGCGTCGGTTACTCGCTCGCTGACATTAGAGAGCATTTCATCGAACATTCTGAAGCCTTCGCGTTTGTATTCGACCTTGGGATCCTGCTGGGCCAGTGAACGCATCCAGATACTCTCTTTGAGCTTGTCCATATTGTAGAGGTGTTCTTTCCAGGCAGAATCGTAAACCTGAAGCAGGACATATTTTTCGAGGTCTGCAAGCTCTTTCCTCATAAATCTGCGACCGGCATCGAGCAACTTTTCGCGGAGTTGGCCGTCGTGGCTGTCCTGAGCGGTAAGTTCGATGTTAGCCGAGAATCTGTCCTTCGCCCATTGGAGGATTTTCTCGGTGTCGAGAGCTTTGATTTGTGAGTCGATTTCTTCTTCAAGCTTGCCGTTGTTGTAGCTTTTACTGAGTTCGAGCAGTTGGTTATGTATAGACCTTGGGCTTGATTCCTGGATTTGCTCGGCAGTTAAGCCGGCGTTATATTTCTGGTTTGCCCATTTGGCCAATGCCTCGAAAGCATAGACATTAGGTCCCTGCTGACCAAAGACCATACTCATAGCGAATTCTACTGGATATTCGATTTCTCGCTTCTGGTATTTTTCGCGTGTTTTTTCTCTGAAAAATTCGAATGCTTCGGCGGGTTTGAGTTCTTTTACATCATCGACTGTCACTCGAATGTCGAATTTACTTTTTGCCCAATCAACAAGAGTTTGTGCAGCAAAATCTTCCCGCAGAAATTCGATAAGAGCAGAGCAGTCTTTTTTGTCGATTTGCTCTGCGGCGGCCTCGATGAGTTGCTCCTGGATTTCATCCGGGGTAAGCTCTTTTATTTTTGAGGCGCTGAGGTTTACTTTGAACGCGCTCATAGCCCATTTGCGCAGGCCGGCAATATCCCATGCTTCCGAATCTGCGTAGTCCTCCAGATATTCACCAAGTGAAATTGAAATTTCGTCTTCGGTGTTATCTTTGGCCAGTTCTTTGATAGACTCCTCTATTTCCTGCTCATTGAGATTTGTCAGGTCGGTGGGTTCAATTTCAACGGCAAAGTTTGTTTTCGCCCATTCGGCGATACATTTGAGCGGGTAGTTGATATCAAGAATCGAGTGACAGTTGCTTTCGAGGCTGTCGTCTATCATCTCTATGATTCGCTGCTTAAGGTCCTGGCCTGCCAGAACATCTCTGCGTCGTGAATAAAAGATTTTTCGCTGGTAGTCCATTACCTCGTCATATTCAAGGAGGCTTTTTCGTATTTCAAAGTTTCGCTCTTCTAGTTTTTTCTGCGCTTTTTCTATCCCTTTGCTGATTCGCTTATGGTGTATTGGCTGGCCTTCTTCCCATCCTATCCAGGAAAGCCACTTAACAGTGTTTTCCGGTGCGAATACTCTCATCAGGTCATCATCGAAACAAAGGAAAAACTGTGATGAGCCGGGATCGCCCTGCCTGCCTGTTCTACCTCGAAGCTGATTGTCTATGCGTCGGGCTTCGTGACGCTCCGAGCCGAGAACATGAAGGCCGCCTATTTCGGCGACTCCTTCGCCGAGTTTAATATCAGTTCCACGCCCTGCCATATTGGTAGCGATTGTAACATTGCCTCGCATTTTTCCATCTCGGCCTTTATGCTGCTGGCCTGCCTTGGCGACGATTGCCGCTTCACGGTCGTGGTATTTGGCGTTAAGCACTTCGTGTTCGATGCCATATTTTTTCTTAAGACCGGCCGAGAGTGATTCACTTTTTTCAACACTTGTTGAGCCTACGAGGACGGGGCAGCCTGCTTTGCTGGTTTCGTAGATATCGTCGGTGATGGCATTAAACTTCTCGGCCATGGATTTATAGATAACATCCTCTCTGTCATCTCGGATGCAGGGTTTGTTGGTCGGGATTACAATAACATCAAGGCCGTAGATATTCATAAATTCGCCGGCTTCGGTTTCGGCGGTGCCTGTCATCCCTGACAGTGATTCGTAGAGTTTGAAAAGATTCTGGAGTGTGATGGTGGCCAGTGTTTGCGTTTCTTTTTTGATTTCAACATTTTCTTTTGCTTCCACGGCCTGGTGGAGTCCGTCGGACCATTGCCTGCCGTGCATAAGGCGTCCTGTGAACTCATCGACAATAATGACTTTGCCTTCCTGAACTACATAGTCTTTTTCCTTTTCGAAAGTAATGTGCGCTCGGAGGCTCTGTGAGAGCAGGTGCGGCCAGTCCATATTCGAGCCTGTGTAAAAAGACCCTACGCCAGCGATTTCCTGGGCCGCTCCGATTCCCTCGTGTGTCAAGTGTGCCTGTTTTTTGTCCAGTTCGACTTCATAGTACTGGGTCGCGGTTTCAAGCTCATCTTCGGCATTGAGAAGTTCCTGCCGTTTTTTATCAAGCACCTTTTGCGCTTTTTCTGCGCGTGATTTGTCTTTTTGTTTTTTTGCTTCGGTAAGCTCGCCTTCGGCATTGGCGATAGTTCTTTCGCAGGAGTCGATTTTTTGTTTTATTTTGTTGTAGCGGCTTTGACGCTCAATGAGCTGCCGAGCCACTTGGTCGGCTTTTTTATACCTTGTTGTATCGTCAAAGGCAGGACCTGATATAATCAGAGGTGTTCTGGCTTCATCAATTAAAATCGAGTCCACTTCGTCAACGATGGCATATTGCAGGTCGCTTTGCACCATCTGCTCGAGTGAAGTTTTCATATTGTCTCGGAGGTAGTCGAAGCCGAACTCGTTGTTTGTGCCGTAGGTGACATCGCAGGCGTACTGGTCTTTTCTTTCCTGGGACATTGTATCCAGATCCGAGTGAATCGCCCCTACGGTCAACCCAAGAGCTTTATAAACCGCGCCCATCCATTCGGCGTCTCTGGTGGCAAGATAGTCATTTACGGTAACGATATGCACTTTTTTGCCTGTAAGGTGTTTCATATAGACCGCAAGAGTCGCTACGAGTGTCTTTCCCTCTCCCGTAGCCATTTCAGCGATTTTGCCCCCATAGAGGACATTACCGCCGACAAGCTGAACATCGAAATGTCTCATCTG
>PWDX01000191.1 GCA_003553245.1 Phycisphaerae bacterium | reverse complement strand
GTCAACCTGGCCATACTCGCTGAAAAGCTGACTCAGGGCTTCCTCTGAAACATCATAACTCAAATTACCTACATAAATATTCTTTGCCATTGAAATGTACCACCCAAAAACAGTTAGAAAAATTTTCCGCGCAGGCACACGCCCGCACACTCGAACATGGGCGGCAAACGAAAAAAACGCGCTACCCCTCAGCTCTGTTATTCAATTCTACGGCTGAAACTAAATAATAGCCACAAAAATATATTTTTTTGTAAAATTTATCTTAATTACCGCTGCCCCATATTATTTTCAGTCCCGTACGCATGCGAAGAAGGTATATTCCCGCTTTGCACCTGCCTCTTCGGTGATAAACAGATGCCGGCGGGGCTTGAAGCCGGCGTTTTGGATTTGCTCTGTCCAGACGGGCTCTTCGAACAGTCCCAAAGTATGTAAATCCTTCTCAACACGCAGCTTACCGCTTTGGCGAATGATAAATATCAGTAGAAGTTCGCAGATTGTGTCGGCGGGGTTGGCATCGTAGAGATTCTCGATGAATGTGATTTCCACGCCGTCTCCGCCGCCTTTGGACACGGTGATTTCGTTCTGAATAAAGCTCTCTTTTGTGTGGTCCGCACCGACGATCATCACCCCTCCTCGACGAAGATGCCGCCGAGCCGTGGCAAAGACCTGACCAAGCTGCACCTTGTCAGTCATATAGCTAACAGCGTCATTGACCAGCACCGCGTCGAAAACCCGCTCGAGCCTGACCGATCGCATATCGCCGAGCATATACTCACAGTCGCCGTTGAGTCGCCTTGCGTTTTCGAGCATCGCCAGACTGATATCCACGCCGGTAATTTTGAAATTCTCTTTGAGGTGATAATCCGCCTTGCCGCCGCCGCAGCCCAGGTCGAGCAGGGTATTTACCTGTCCGCGAGCGTATTTGCGTATGAGTTCGGTATAAAAATCGGCGTCCGGCCTGTATTGGTCCAGCTCCTCCCACAGCGGCCAGACCCACGCCAGATCGCTATATAACCGCGGCAAATTAACATTCAATTGATCACCTGTAAGCATTAAGTTTGTGTAAAAATTATAATAATCACAAGAGCAGCCAACAGCAAGCACCAGGCTGTAACGGCGATTCGCGTGGCCTTTCTGGCCTGATTCTGTTGCCACCATGTTCGAGGCCTGACACCCTGAACCAAAAATGTTACCACCCCGGCAAGATTTATGCATATTATGTTCGCACCTGCCAGAACCAACGCCCCCAAAGCTAGGCCGACATATCCGGCCCCGAGCAGCATACCGAATGTTACCAAAGGCGGAACAAGCGCCACCGCAACCATAACCCCGATAACAGGCCCGGACAGCCCGCATGTAAAAGCCAGCGCACCGGCAGAGCCAGCCGCCAGAGCAAGCGCCAGATCAGCAATACTAAAATTCGTTCGTGAGGCAATCGCGGGAACTGACGGGTCAAAATCCAAAGCCATACCCAGAAAAATAGAAAACAGAATCGTCAGAGCAATGCCCGTAAAATTCGTAGTAAACGAGCGGCGTAAAAGGTCGCTATCGCCAAGAGTCGTCGCCAGTGACATCGCTATGTTCGGACCGAGAACAGGAGCAATGACCATCGCGCCGACAATGACCGCTGTTTCGTTGCGCATCAGGCCTATGGCGGCCACTACAGCCGAAAGTATGGTCATAGCGACGAATACGCGGGTGATGTTAATGTTCTCTAAAATGTCGTGGTAAAGCTCTTCCCTGCTGATTCGAGCGGTTTCTTTCGGTTTTTCTTCTGTTTTTCCCGCGGCGGATTGTTCGTCTTGCTTTTGCTCAACTTTTGGCCGGGGCAGCACAGCCTCGACAGGGGTCAGCACAACCTGAAATCCGGGGGTGTTTTGGTACGCCTGTTCCAGCTTGTCCATAATAGGCTCGGTCTCCTCGGCGGAAACCAGAAGGTGAAGTACGACACGGCTTTGCGAAACATCGTCTCGCCAGGTTCCGAGTATTTCATAGCCTTCCAGCAGTTTCTCCGGCTGAGTCTGCAAATCCTGTGGAATAAACACCTGCACGAATCGAAACGCCATATCTGCTCCTTATCTGATTGAGCTGTTATTTTAACCGTCGCAGGGGCGATTGTAAACGGCTTTGCGTCTCTTTTGCGGAAGATTTGCCGTCGTTGCCTGTCCGCACTGGCCGGCGGTGGATTTAGCGAATTTTGAGGCTGGGGGCAGGGGAAAAAGTGAAATTCGGCATTTTTTCCGGCCAAAAGCAATTGTACCGCTTGACAATCCCGCCGGAATTGCGATAATGAAAAATCTTATCAGTTGGACAGGCTGATTCCCCGATAGCTCAATTGGTAGAGCGAGCGGCTGTTAACCGCTAGGTTGTAGGTTCGAGTCCTACTCGGGGAGCTTGATTTTTTGCCGATTTTCGATTAAACTTTTTTGTAGCCATTTGGGTTACCTCCTGTATGGTAAAAAGCATCAAAAAGGTGGTTCCCTACAGCTTTAAAACATTTTACCATTGAAGGCAGGTTTTTCCTGCAAAATTCAGGTATTACAAAAGACACCAATCAACATTTGAACCTTATAGATTTGAGTCGATACTGGCTGAATTATGCTTCTGGGTGTAAAGAATTAACGAAAAATCTTTCGAAGTAGTTAGTTTAAATATCTTAAGAAATTTAATTTGATGGATGATTATGAAGAATCGAGATGTTTCATTTATGGTTGTTGGTTTTGTTTTGGGGCTGATTGTCGCTGTTTTCGGTTTCACGGTTTATGTAAGCGGCTATGGCGCAGCCGGCCTTGATACAACTGTTTTGAGGTTGGCTCACGGCCTTGACGCCTCTCATCCTGTTCATCTTGGCATGGTTTATATGGCAGACCGGCTGGAGGAAAAATCCGACGGCACTGCCCAGATTCAGATCATACCGGGTGGTGTTCTGGGTTCTGAGCGTGACAATGTCGAGCAGCTCTCGCGCGGCGCTCTTGCCATAACTAAGGTTTCGGCAGCTGCACTTGAGAGTTTCATTCCGGAGATGGCTGTTTTTAGTTTGCCTTACATTTTCCGTGACCATGATCATTTCTGGAATGTATTGAACTCGCCTTTGGGTCAGGAGCTTCTCAAGCTTGAGGACGATGATAGCTTTCGCGGCTTGTGTTATTATGATTCCGGCAGCAGGAACTTTTACACTGTTGACAGTCCTATTCTTGAGCCTGCTGATTTGCGGGGCAAGAAGATACGGGTGATGGAAAGCCGTACCTCGATGGACATGATTCGAGTAATGGGCGGCGAGCCTACACCTATCAGCTGGGGAGAGCTTTATACTTCACTTCAACAGGGAGTTGTCGACGGTGCTGAGAACAATCCTCCAAGTTTTTACACCAGCCGTCATTACGAGGTCTGCAAGCAATTTTCGATGAATGAGCACAGTCGTATACCAGATATTCTGTTGATCAACTCAGACATCTGGGAATCTCTTCCTCTTGAGGTTCAAGCCTGGCTTCAGGCAGCTGCTGATGAATCTGCGGAGTATCAGCGTGAGCTTTGGCGTCAGGAGACGGAGAGTTCTCTTGAAGCGGTCAAGCAGCGGGGTGTAGAGGTTCACTATCCTGACCAGTCAGCATTTGCAGAGGCTGTTTCTCCTTTGCTTGAGCGTTATGAGGGCACGCGTATTGGGGAACTTGTAGAAAAATTCAGGGAAATAGATTGATGGTTTTACGCATACTGGTCCAGTTAAAAGCCGCTCTTGTCAAATTGCTTGAAATGGTGGTTATTATATTGTTTGCTGTGTTGTTTCTCGATGTTCTCTGGGGAGTCATATCTCGCGCCAGCGGGGGCCTTGTGGTAAGGCTTTATGACATGGGTTATGAGCCATGGTGGTTTTTGCCGCGCGGTCAAAGTCAGTGGACAGAAGAGGTAGCAATCAATCTTCTTATGTGGGTTTCTTTGCTTGGTGCTGCGGTTGCTTATGGCGCCAAGTCTCATTTGGGTGTTGATTATTTTGTCAACAAGCTGCACCCAGAGGCTCAGAAGGTCGCAGAGATAGCTGTAAATGCCATTGTTGGGTTGTTTGCGATAGTCGTTTTAATCGTTGGCGGGTATTGGCTTGTCAGTGCGACATTCAGTGCCAATGTAATTTTGCCTGCTTTACAGATCAAGGCGGGGTATATGTATCTGGCTGTCCCTGTAAGCGGTGTATTTATTTTGTTATTTTGTGCTGAAAACATAGTAGAAATAATCTTTGGCAAACACGCCGAGCAGTCCGCCAGCGATGACATTGTTTCTCAAGAGCACTCTCGGCCTGACACAGTCAAAATGGAGGACAGGTAAGTGGGAATACAGGTTTTAATTCTTGCGGTCAGCTTTGTATTATTGCTGCTGATTAAAGTGCCTATAGCGGTTTGTATCGGGATATCGACATTTTTGACGATTCTCTCACTCGGCGACATACCCAGCAGTTACACTGTAGCCCAGCGTATGGCATCTGGCATTGCCAGCTTTCCTTTGCTGGCTATTCCTTTTTTCATATTAGCTGGTATTTTAATGGGCGAGGGCGGCATGGCTCGTCGGCTGATTAATTTCGCCAGTTCTGTCGTTGGCTGGGCAACCGGCGGTTTGAGTTATGTCAATACTCTTACATGCATGATGTTCGGCTCAATATCCGGTTCAGCTGCTGCAGCGGTATCTTCGGTGGGCAGTTTCATGGTTCCGGAGATGAATAAGCAGGGCTATTCACGGGCGTTCAATGTAGCTGTTACGACTACTGCTGCTACGACCGGGCTTCTTGTTCCGCCAAGCAATGTTATGATAGTTTATGCCGTGGTAGCAGGCAATGTATCTGTAGCTGCTATGTTCATGGCAGGTGTGTTTCCGGGGATTCTCGTAGGCTTGGCGATTATGATCGTCTGCGGCATCATAAGCAACATACGCGGCTATGGGATTCCTCATAAGACATCTCTGGCTCGGATAGTTACAACTTTTTTCCATGCTTTGCCGAGCCTGCTTCTGATAATAATTGTTATAGGCGGTATTTTAGCCGGCATTTTCTCACCTACAGAGGCCTCTGCTGTTGCTGTTGCATATGCTCTTCTTTTGACAGTATGCTTTTACCGCGAGGTAAAGGTCTCCCGGCTGCCCAAGATACTGCTACAGGCAGGCATAACGACATCTATTGTCATGCTGCTTGTCGGTACCAGTACCGCGATGAGCTGGATAATGGCATACCAGAATATACCCCAGGCAGTCAGCGAGATGATGCTGAACATTTCATCGAATCCGATTGTTATTTTTATAATTATTAATTTTCTGCTTCTTGCAGTCGGCACATTTATGGATATGACTCCTGCGGTGCTGATCTTTACGCCTATTTTCCTGCCTGTGGTAATGGAGCTGGGCATGCATCCTATCCATTTTGGCATTATGCTGATAGCTAATTTGTGCATCGGAATTTGCACTCCTCCAGTTGGAACATGCTTGTTTATAGGCTGCGGTATCGGCAAGACCAGCATTGCCAAGGTTATACCTTCTATGTTGCCGTTTTTTGTGGCGATGATTGTTTCTTTGATGGTAATCACCTACTGGGAGCCTCTTTCCATGTGGCTGCCTGATATGCTTAATTTGATTGAGAATTAACGATTCTATTGTATAGTTAATTTAGAGAAAGGATTTTACAATGAGAACACTGCTTACCACGATGGTTTTGATTGGTTTAATATTATTTATTGGCTCTTGCGCATCTTTCGATCAGGAAGCGGAATATGAACACTCTGTGACTCTTATGACGGTTGCTCCGGGGCATTTTCACGCAGCCCTTATACAAAAGCAGATGTACCCTCAATTGAATCCCCGGACATATGTTTATGCTCCGGACGGCTCTGAGGTTGATGCTTATCTGGCTAACATCGAACAGTTTAACACCCGAGAAACCGACCCTACCAACTGGGACCCGCAAGTCTATCGCGGCGATGACTATCTCGATAAGGCTCTTTCTGAAAGAAAGGGCGATATGGTTATGCTGGCAGGCAACAACCGTAAAAAAACCGAGTATATCAAGTCCTTTGTTGACGCAGGTTATCATGTTTACTCCGATAAGCCTATGTGTATAGACAGGGCCGGTTTTGAACTGCTCAAAGAGGCCTTTGCCGAAGCAGAAGAAAAAGACCTGATGTTGTATGATATAATGACCGAGCGGTATCAGATTAATAGCATTTTGCAGCGTAAGCTCTCTCAAATGCCGGAAGTTTTCGGCGAATTACGCACCGGCAGCCCTCAAGAGCCATCCATTGTGCTTGAAAGTGTTCACCATTTCTTTAAGTATGTAGCGGGCAATCCTCTGGTTCGGCCGGAGTGGTACTTTGATACCACCCAGCAGGGCGAGGGCATCGTTGATGTTACCACACACCTGGTAGATCAGTCTCAGTGGAAGGGCTTTCCCGACGAAATAATTGACTATAAAACAGATGTGGAAATGCTCTCAGCCGAACGCTGGCCGACTTTGATTAGCCTTGAACAATTTCAGCGGGTCACCCAGGCTGATGAATTTCCGGACTATCTGAAGGCTCAGCTTAACGAAGACGGCAAACTGCCCTGCTATGCCAATGGCAGGATAGACTACACGCTTAATGACGTTCATGTCCGTGTCGAGGTTGTCTGGGACTATGAAGCACCGCCAGGCGGCGACGACACTCATTACTGCCTGATGCGTGGCAGCAAGTCTGACCTTGTGATTCTACAGGGCGCCGAGCAGGATTATAAAGCTGAGTTGTATGTCAGGCCTGCCGACGGCACCGATCCTGATGAACTTGAATCTGCATTGGAATCAGCAATTGCAGAAATTGGACAAATTTACCCAGGCGTAAGCCTGAATCGCCAGGACGATCAGTGGCATATATATATCCCTGACGAGTACCGAATAGGGCACGAAGCGCATTTTGGCAAAGTTACGGAAAAATATTTAGGCTTTCTCGAGCAAGGCCAAATGCCTGACTGGGAAGTCCCTAATATGATTACAAAGTACTACATCACCACCAGCGCACTTGAAATGGCCCGATAAACCAAGTTTTAATTGAATAGGAGATTTGTCATGAACATTGATCGAAGAGATTTCTTGAAAAAAGGCACAATTGCGGGGTTAGGTTTTGGTTTAGCCGGGCTTAGAATGCCATCAGTTGCCAAAGCTTCGGCGAATGATACTGTTGTTGTAGCTACCGTCGGTATCCGCAGCCGTGGCAGACAGTTGACGGACCAGTTTGCCAATATTGGTAATTGTAAAGTCAAGTATGTAGTTGATGTTGACCAGCGATATCTTGAGCGTGCTGCGGACGTTGCCGAGGAGGCTCAGGGCAGTCGGCCTGAAGAGATCAAAGATTTCCGCAGAGCACTTGACGATAAAGATGTTGATGCGATAGTTATTGCCACTCCAGAGCACTGGCATACGCCCATGGCTATTATGGCGCTTAAGGCTGGCAAGCATGTTTATTTAGAAAAGCCAGGCGCGCACAATCCAGCTGAGGGTGAACTGCTGGTAGCTGCCCAAAAGAAGTATGGCAAGTTAGTGCAGTTGGGTAATCAGCGACGGTCGAGTGATATAACTCGGCAGATGATGAGGGAAATTCGCGATGGCCTTATAGGTAATGTTTACATGGCAAAAACCTGGTATGCCAACAAACGCGGCCCGATCGGCTTTGGCGAAGTAATTCCGGTGCCTGACTACCTGGACTGGGAATTATGGCAGGGCCCCGCACCACGGACTGATTATCGCAGTAATGTGCACCCGTATAACTGGCACTGGTTCTATCGCTGGGGCACAGGTGAGACTCTGAATAACGGAACACATGAAGTGGATGTGGCAAGATGGGCGCTTGGTGTGGATTTTCCAACCAGAGTTGCCAGTTTTGGTGGGCGCTGGCACCATGTCGGTGTCGATGACTGGGAGTTCCCTGATACCCAGACAGTAAACATCGAGTATGAAGAAGGAAAGGCTATAGTCTGGGAGGGCCGAAGCTGCAATAACCGCCATATCGAAGGCAGAGGACGCGGCGTACGCATCTATGGAACAGAAGGAACTATTATTTACCTGACAAATTCATACGAAGTTTATGACCAGGATAATAAGAGCGTCAAAAATGTAGGGCGAGACGATGTGGAAGTGGATGACACCGACACAGTGGACCCGGGCGTAGCCGATTATCATGCGCCTAATTTCGTCAACAGCGTGGCTGGAAAGTCAAAGCTTAATTCACCTATTGACGAGGGATACAAGAGTATTCTTCCGTTGCTTTTGAGCAATATCGCTCAGCAGACGAATACGGTAGTTGAGTGTAATCCTCAAAACGGGCGGATTGTGAATAATTTGCGTGCACAACGGCTTTGGACCAGAGAATATAAGTCAGGCTGGGAACCTACGCTCTAAAGTTATATAATTCGGGATTGGACCGTCAGGCAGTTTAGCGGCATGGGTTAAAGCTGATATTGCCTGGCGGTTTTTCCTGTTAAAAGTGATTCAGAAGTTCAAAATTGACAGATAGCTGCTGCCCAGTAAACCCGCGCATTACAAATAACGAGAATTATAATTATTTGCCCTGATTAAACAAAGTATAGCACATCGTTTTTGGCAGTTGTAAGGCAAAACTGGCCGCTTTAATAAAGTATCTTTGTAATAACCTCTTGCCTATTATATATTTACGACCATTGGATAGGCTCTAAATACCTGGCTTATCCTTCATAGCTATGATAATCACGCCGATTGCCAACCAGCCAGTCAGAATTGCCTGTATTTTCGGCAAATGTCAATTTGTCTGGATCCCACTTCATGGGTTCGCGATGAAGATATGCCAGATTTATTAAATGACAGGCAATCGCGGTTCGGCCTCCGGCCTGCTCATTTGCAATTGGTGTCTTTCGTGATTCCACTGACCTGAGAAAATCATCAACATGAGTGTCATCGACTCGATGCAAACGAACCTCTGGGTCTTCCAGGAATTCACTCTCAGCCTTCACCAAACTATGACGCAGCGATCCTCCATCTTCACGCTGGGTAAATTTGGCAACTGTTTCTCCTTCGCGGATAAACCAGAATTTGCCTCGATCAACCATGATTTCGCCCTCTGTGCCAAACATATGCACGCCAAAGCCATCTCCTGTGTGTATAACTTCAACACCATTAGCATATTTCAGACGCACCCCGTGACTTGCATCTTTGTTCTCGGGTGGTAAAATTTCAACAGGGCCGCTGTCATCCATTCCCATCGCCCAATGGGCGATATCTATATGGTGCGCTCCCCAATCAGCAACTGAGCCACCGCCATATTCAATAAAACGCCGCCAATGTGGGAAGTGCTCATGTATTCCTCGAGGGCTCAATTCTGAGTTATAAGGCCGCATAGGTGCCGGCCCGAGCCAAAGATTCCAGTCCAATCCGGGTTCCATGGGTTCTTCGGGCAGGTCGCAGGGAACTGGCCCGCCGCCGAAGGCACATTCGATACGCTCAATTTCACCGATAGCTCCATTTCTAGCCAGTTCGCAAGATACTCGGAATTCACGACCTGACCGTTGCTGTGAGCCGGTCTGCAAAATACGGTCATGTTTGGCTACTTCATCCATAACATCTACCGTCTCAGCAATACTATGTGTCAGAGGCTTCTCGCAATAAACATCCTTGCCTGCTCGGACTGCATCCTGAGTCATGAGGGCATGCCAATGGTCCGGAGTGATAATAATAACCGTATCAATATCTTCACGAGCCAGCATATCCTCGTAATTCAAATATGCCTTACAATCTGGCTTTCCAAGGTTCTTGTTGTTAGTGTAAAAATCATTGACTGTTTTTTTGGCATGATCACGGCGTGTTTTATCTACATCACAGACTGCCAGAACCTGAGTCCGAAAAAGAAAATGATTCAAAAGGCTTTGACTCATTCTTCCCATACCTATAAGGCCGACAGTAATACGGCTATTTGCCGCTGTCGAGCCTGCCCAGGTTGCAGAGGGTGTAATTAACGGAGTAGCTGCTGCGGCTTTGAGAAATGTCCTTCGCGTTATTTTCATAGTTTTAGTATAGCCTCATCATCATGGAATGGATTAGTTTGACTCTTTCAATGCTATAAGATTATATACGATAAATGCTCATGATATTGCAAGTAAATTTTCCGGCTTTTTTGGTATCAGCTATTCATCATCCAGAAATTACAGTCATTTTCTAATTCTGGCAGCAATAACCAGTTAGTTTCGATTCTTAAACTAGCTTTTGCACTTATCCCTATTAATCCAATTGCTGTGCACCTGCCAGCAGATAAAATCTATACTATCATTATACTCCAGATTATGCAAGTCTGTTTTTAACTTTGAATCTGTCTATACTATAAGAAGATAGTTCTGTGGCATGAACCGCAGCGCCGCCAGCCAGGCACCCAAGAGTGTTAGTTTACTATGGTAAGAGCGATTTTGAGGCTATAAACTTGGTTCGTTGGCATCGGTGTTTCTGTTATCGTATTGCTGATGCTCAGAGATCTTTTCCATTAAGATACTTCGCTTGCGTAAACTGGTTATATTTTTGCGCAAAGTGGTTTTTATGGGCGTGGTTTATTCTATGATAATGGCAATGTAAATAGTCTTTCTGATGGATTACAGGAGATGTCTATTTGAACTTCGAATGCAAGAGATGCTTAGTTACGGCAACTTTGGGAGAGCAGGTGTAGTCAATTGCTGGGTAGAAAAAGTCAGCACCAGATAGCAAGCTTAATTGCGAAGCTTAACTTGATTGTCATTGTCGAGAATTTGTGGGTAATAGGTATTTAGAAATGTTTCAGGGGGGAGTGATTTCTCTTGACATGAACGGCAATTTATATGTAGGATATAGATAGCTTATGTGGTTTAAGCTACAGTATGGCAGTTAAAATGTATTATCTTCAATGCAGGGTGGAACAATGAAAAACTGGATGAATGTAACAATTGTAGGCGCAGCTATATTGATGCTACTTGGTCAGGTTAGCCTGGGCGGAGAACACGTTTTGATTTATACACGCAACAGCGAAGGGTATGTCCATGATAACATACCTGCAAGTGTCGAAGCCATCAAAAGCATTTGCCGCGATAATGGTTGGACATACAAAGCCACTGATATTGATGATTCATCCATCTTTGACGACGCCGATAAGATAGCTGAATTTGACGTAATAGTTTTTTCTAATACAAATAATGACGCTTTTGACAATGACCAGCAGCGAGAAGTTTTTCAGTCGTATATCCGCAACGGTGGAGCTTTTGTCGGCATTCATTCTGCCTGTGGATCTGAGCGTAATTGGCCGTGGTTTTGGGCCAACCTCGGCGGCAAGTTCGCCTACCATCCCCCTTTCCAGGAATTCGAAATTGAGGTAATCGATAAAAAACATCCCTCTACTGCTCATCTGCCGGAGACATGGACATGGGAAGATGAGTTTTATGTAATGAATGAAATGAATCCCGGCATAAATGTAGTTTTAGCCGGCGACTTGCGTACAGTGGAATGTGATCGCAAAGATGACTATCCGGGTAGAGTATTTGGTGATTATTTTCCGCTGGCATGGTACCAGGAATTTGACGGCGGGCGTCAATGGTACACCGCTTTGGGCCATAGCATCGAACATTATCAGGATGAAAATTTCATCAAGCATATCGAAGGCGGTATTCGCTGGGCACTGGACGTAATGGATTAATCATTTTATGCAAAAAGAACTGTTTTCACGACGAGATTTTCTTCATCAGACAGCTGCCCTTACCGGCGCATTTGCTATGGGCAGCTCATTATGTGCGCAAAAATCGCTGGCTGCTTCGGAGGGCATTTCTTCGAAGCAAAAACCGAACATTCTGTTTCCTAACAGTCATGAGCTGGAAGGCAAGAGTTTTATTCCGCCATTTAATCGGAATATGAGAAAATTGCGGAGCAACTAAGTAGTTTAATTCACAAAAAATGATTAAGGAGTTTGTTATGAAGCGTAGAGATTTTTTGAAAGGTTCTTTAGCAGCGACTACGGGTTTGTTTGGATTGCCGACGATTCTTTCTTCAACGGCTGCAGCCAAGGCATCCGCGAACGATAAAATCAACATTGCGCAGATCGGTTACGGACGTTATGGTCAGACTGATGTCCGCGAAACAATCCGCCATCACGATATGTGCCGATTTGTGGCTATCGCCGATGTGGATACAAAACGCGGTAACATCGGAAAAGAATGGATAGAAAACTATTATGAAAGGGAAATGGGCAACTCCAACTATATCGATGTCAAGTTTTACCAGGACTATCGTGAAATGATTCGTCGTGATGACGTTGATGCTGTCGTGATCTCGACTCCCGACCATTGGCATGCTCGGCAAGTGGTTGAATGTGCAATGCTTGGCAAAGATATATTTGTACAAAAGCCCGCTGCGGTAACACATGAACACAGCCGTGCCATAAGTGACACGATTAATCGAACAGGTCGAATCTTCCAGATCGGAACACAGCAGCGTGCATCGGATCCATGGCCTCAATTTAAGTTTGTCTGCGAACTGGTTAGAAATGGCGCCATCGGTAAACTAAAGAATGTTAAGGTGGGGTTGCCGACAGATCCATCTGGTGAGGATTGGCCGGAAGAGCCCGTTCCCGACAATCTGGACTATGACATG
>PWDX01000141.1 GCA_003553245.1 Phycisphaerae bacterium | reverse complement strand
TTCCATTACGTTTTAAGTATGGGTGCTGTATTTGGTATTTTTGCTGGTTTATATTTCTGGTTAAGTTTAATGACCGGTTTAAGTTATAATGAAGCACGTGGTCAGCTTCACTTTTACTTATGTGCGCCGTTTAACGCACTATTGTCGCATAATACCTTTACCGGTATAGCTGCGGTCTCCATCGCTGTTAAAGCTCTTGTGACATGCGTTGATAGTAACGTCGACGTGTGGAGCTCACTTGAATGGGGTACACGAGTCCGTGATCCTTGGGACTTTGGAAGTACCCCTAGCTACTTAAGCCCATATATGGATAGGTTAACAAACCTGATACACTCCGAGGGGTGGCGAAGCACCTCCATGTCTAGTATCACTAATGGCATGGACTCACTAACCCAGATTGGTAGTAAGTACATTTTGGGAGGAGATCTTAGTGGGCCGACACAACTATATTGTGGTCAAGGATTGCAGGGTCCTAAGTATGGGCAACTATGCTATATGTATAGTGGCGACTTTGTGTGGAACTCGGGATTGCCCTACCCACGAAAGTGGAAGGGGAACGGAGTCTCCGTATTAGCTTTTGCGGCGGTAACTCCACCTTTTGGTGCGAGTTATCACGCCAAAGCAAAGGGAGGCAGCCAACAGGGCTTTAATCCTGATTTGGCGAAAGAGGTGGTCAACGTTATTAATAATAACTCTTTTCCACTTCCTCGTGTTTTTCCTTATTATTCTGCTTTCGAAAGTTTAATCGTTGCTTATGAGTTGATTAAAAGTATTCCTGGCAATATGACTCCAGGGGTTGGAAAAACCACCCTAGACAGTATTGACGTCAACTGGTTTCATAGAATAAGTAATGCTTTATCAGCTGGTAGGTACCGTTTCGGGAGTATTCGTAGGGTGTTTATCCCTAAGGCTAGCTCATCTGATATGCGTCCTCTAGGCATCGGGTCTCCTAGAGACAAGGTTGTCCAAAAGTCACTTCAATTAGCTTTGGCGGCTGTATTCGAACCGCTGTTCCTGACTTGCTCTCACGGGTTCCGCCCAAATAGAGGTTGTCATACAGCTTTAAATCAGGTGCGTATGCAGTTTAACCATTCTACTTGGGTTATTGATGCGGATATTAGAAAATGCTTTGATCGTATTGACCATGATGTTTTAATGAATATTATTGGCCGTACAATTAGCTGTAAGATTACTCTCGACCTGATTAGATCGGCACTTGCTGCCGGTTACTTTGATCAAGTTGGAGGTAACTTTATAGCTAACCATGTAGGTACACCTCAAGGTAGCGTTCTAAGCCCTCTTCTTTGTAATATTTACTTACATGAGTTCGATGTTTTTATGAGTGAGTTAACTGAAAGCTTCAATCACGGAACTGAGCGTAGGAGGTCACCTCTTTATAAAAAACTATCTAGGGAAATGGCAAAACTTACTCCTGGCTCCAAGGAGTGGCGTGATCTAAGAACTCAGGTTCGTGATGTTCCGTCGGTTGACCTTATGGATGCTAACTTCCGCCGTCTAAGATATGTCCGCTACGCTGATGATTTTATCATTGGTGTAACTGGCTCTCATGCGGACGCTATGTCAATTCTGAATCAGGTCGACATGTGGTTAAAGGCTGTTCTCAAGCTGGAACTTCACCCTGATAAAACTTCTGTGGTCCACCTAAGAAGTGAATCATTTAAGTTTCTCGGAGTTGTGATTGGTCCAACTGAAAGAGCAAGCGACCGCACTGTTCGTCCAACTAAGGTTGGCTCTAAGGTTGGCTCTAGAAAACGCGTGCAAGCAAGACTATCAATGAGAATTGATATGCTTGACATGTTTAGTCGTCTTAAGGCCAAAGGCTTCTGTTATTTCAGTCGTCCCCTAGGTATTCATAAAGGTCAAGCTATGGGTGCAGTCCAAAATTTGGATATTCCTGATATCATTCGTTTCTACAATTCTGTCTTCCGCGGGATCTGGAACTACTTCGGCTTTGTCGATAATAGTGCCAATCTCGCTAAAGTATGGTGGGTTCTTTGCGAATCACTAGCCTATACTGTTGCCAGGAAACTTAGAATCCGTGGTCTCAAAAAAGTTTTCCAACAGTTTGGAAACCCTATTACGGATCTTGGCGTATCTTTTTGGCGCCCAGACTCATTCGCCCGAGATAGGTTCAGACTGCTTAACATTCTGGAATCTTCCGGTGGTTTTTATCTATCCTTTCAGGAGGTTTTAGCTAAAATCCAACGAACTTGGGCAGGTAAATACACTCGTTCTAATGTAGGTCATTTTTGCATTATTTGCGGCAACAGCCAATTTGTTCAAATGCATCATGTTCGTATGATTAGAGGTTTAAAGGCTCGTAACTTAGACTTCTTCACCACTCAAATGGCGGCCATTAACCGCAAACAGGTGCCTCTCTGCAGAGACCATCACATTCTTTTGCATAAGAATGCGTTGTCCGAGCTAGATCGTACTCGTTTCGCTCAAGGCTGCCAGGAATTTTTAAGGAAACGCAACAGAAAGGATTCCTGATAAACGCAAAATGCGTTTATCAAAAGCCGCGTAACAGCGAATGCTCCCTCGGGGGCATTCGTAGTTACGCGACTGTTGGTGGAGAGCCGTATGATGGGAAACTATCACGTACGGTTCGGAGGGTGGTTAGAGCCACGGACTTCGGCCTAGGGCTCTCGCCAACCCCTACTGTTCATCGGTGTAAACCTAACATTTTTTCCAATGCATCTTTTAGGTTAAGCATTTTATTGAGGCCTAAGAAAAAATTTAACTATATGCTGGAACCCTTTAAGATAATAAAATATCAAATT
>PWDX01000047.1 GCA_003553245.1 Phycisphaerae bacterium | reverse complement strand
GCCCCTCTCGACGACGCCGATGCGCCACATTGATCGGACCAAGGCCTTGAGACCGGAGTAGCGCACCTTCAGCCGGGTGGTACCGCTGAAATTGTAGTTTTCCAGAAATGTTTTGACCCGTTCGTAATAATGTTTTGGGGAATAGATCGTATCGAGTACTTTGTGGTAACCGTCCAGAAGTTCGTGTATATCCATATTAGGAACGAAATTCATGGTGCAGTCCATGTTATCGCCGGTCGGGGGCGTGGTCAGGCGATTTTCATGCATCAGCTTCTTATAAAGGGCTGTGCCGCGCGGGGCGTTAAGCAGTCCCACCATGGCCGTGACGATACCGCTGTCCTGAATCAGGGTAATCATGCGGTCAAAGACCGTCGGCTGGTCGCTGTCAAATCCGACGATAAAGCCGGCCTGCACCTGCATCCCGAACCGCTGAATCTTTTTGATCGCGGCCACAATATCGCGTCCGGTGTTTTGGGTTTTGTGGCATTCGGTCAGGCTGGTCTCGTCCGGCGATTCGACGCCGACAAAGACGCAGTTAAAACCCGCCTGCACCATCATTGTCATCAGTTCTTCATCATCGGCCAGATTGATGGATGCCTGGGTATTGAAACAGAAAGGGTGATTGTTCCGGTCCATCCACTCAATCATTGCCGGGAGGATGTCGTCCTTAAGAGTCTTCTTTTTACCGATGAAGTTGTCATCTACAAAAAATAATTCGCCGCGCCAGCCAGCCGCATAAAGACTGTCCAGCTCGGCAAGAATCTGGCCGGTAGTTTTGGTGCGGAGGGTATGGCCGAACAGTCTCGTCACATCACAGAAATCGCAATTGAACGGACAGCCGCGGGAGTATTGAATGCCCATCAGGGCGTAATTTTTTATATCGACCAAGTCCCACTGCGGGATGGGGGTTTTGCTGAGGTTGGGCTTTTCACGCGTCATATAGTACGGCTGGGGGCAGCCGTTCTCCAGGTCTTGTAAGAACGCGGGTAATGTAATTTCTGCTTCTTTCAGGACAAGATGGTCAATGTTCAGGTAGGCTTCGGGGAACGCGGTAAACAGCGGGCCGCTGGCAACTATCTTAACATTCAGCTTCTTACAGCGTTCGATGACCTGATCGGCTGAGGTTTTTTGTACGACCATCCCTGTCAGGAAGACGATGTCCGCCCACTTGAGATACTTGTCCTGCAGACGGGTGGTGTTCAGATCGATCAGCTTTTTGTCCCAGGTATCGGGCAGCATCGCCGCAACGGTCAACAGCCCCAACGGCGGCAGCAGCGCCTTTTTGGATACAAAACTCAAGGCGTACTTCAGGCTCCAGAATGTATTCGGCACTTCGGGGTTGATCAGCAGGATTTTCTTTTTAGTCGTCATCCTTATACTCCCGAAAATTCAAAGATTATGTTCTCATTATTTTACTCTTGTTCCGAAAATATTTCAACTACAATATTTTCCTTGATGTTCTTCGCTATCGGAAAGGTAAATGTCGTTTTTTTTCGAAGCAGTACCTCACCAAACTCCAGCATCGTCGTATTGCCCAATGGCTCGATCTTCGGCGGTTCAATCAATAAATTGGCAAGGGCTCCCTTGAGGCGACTCCAGAATCCTTCGTCGTCTTCGCTCTTGCTGATGGAGGCGACATTGATTCCCATTTTCGGAGTCTTATCCGTCTTTTTGAAGGCCAGCGAGTTGACGCGTGCGACGACTGGGTTGGATCTGTTTTCGTAGCGGTACTGTCCATCAATGGGTTTAATGTCATAGAGGCCGATTGTAACGGGGCTTTGACGGCCTGTTGCATTAAATTGCATGTTCACCTCGGTGACAATGTGTTCAGAGTCGATAATTCGCCCCTTAACTTCAATCACGCCCAGACCTTGGCCGTCAAACTTGATATAATCCAGCAGATGAGTCAGCGTCTGGCCTCTTTTCAATTCCTCCGTATGGGCCGCGATCATTCCGTTCGGATCAAATGTGTTTTCATGAAATCCTGTTCCTGATATTTCGAATTCACAGATCACCTGGAAGGATTTTGAATCGGCCTTGAGGGTATGCGAGATGATTCCGACCTCTTGCTCATTGTTAACGCTTGATATATTATCCACCTGTGTCGGCGCAATCAGCGGCACAAAATACATAAATGAGGCGATAGGGTTCGATTGGAATGTCTCTTTACTGTAGCCCAGCAAAAGTGTTGGACCGGCGATGTCCGAAGCTGGCGCATTAGCGTCAGCTATTGACAGTATTGCCGTACCGTTGATGTCTTTGCCGGCACTGGCGGTCTCGGCCGCAGACAAATCTCGGCGGACGCCTGTGCCGACATCGCGGCCTGCGTTATCCTCCCCACAGCCTGTCCACAGAAAAACGGCCACCAAAAGGACTATCGTAAAGACGGCGATTAGATGGCCCCTTCCTTGACATATATGCAGATATGTCCCATTCTCTTCCATGGCTTTCTCCTGGTACGGGGATACTCGTCAATCCACACTTGAACACAAGCCGTTCCTCAATATCGACATGGTGCAGCCCTGTAACCGCCCACGACGCCGGGATCCGATTGTGCCAAGTAAGATTACTGCATTGCCTCACCTGTCTTTTCAACATCCTCGCCAAGACCCTTCCATGTGTTGCAGCCAGTCAGAAAAACCGTAGATGTCAGCAACATCAGAAGTGTTGCCGCCACGATCATAATTCGCTTTTTCATCTTTGTTTCCTTTGTTCGATTTTCCATTTATCTTTCACGAACGATTGTTTAGCTTTTGGAGGGCGCAGAGGGATCGCCGATTCTACCCTCGAGACCGGCGTTCCATTCTTTCGGCCTGTAGTCGTCTTTTCCTTTTACGGCGAGACAACCCGGACGGTAATAATCGCCGAGGTCGGCTCTCCGGTTTGCGGCGTCGCTCTAACGGAAACCTGATAATCGCCGAAGGCGGCGTCCGGCGCGGCGGTAATCCTCAACTGCAGCTCGGGACTGTCGCTGGCTTTGACCGTTACGCTGGTCGGGTCAACACTAAGGCCTTCGGTCGTATCGATTTGCAGCCTAACATCCTGTTTGAAATAGGCCTCTCGTTCCAGCGCAATGGGAACGCTTTGGGCTTGCCCTTGATTGATCTGCAGGGCGCGGGTCGGGGCGGCGATGGTAAACCCCTGGCCCTTGATCATGCTGCCGCCGCGAGGGCTGCTCGTTGATTAACAACCTACCAAGGCCGCCAGTGCCGCCACTAAGATTGTTATCATTGTCGCTTTCATCTTTTTTCCTTTCAAAACTTAAGTTGCATTTCGATTGATGAGAGTTGTGGAAACCTAAAGTCAAACGCCGTTTTCTATCTGTTACCTGTTGACTGCGTCGTCCACAGCGTCACCGGCATCTTCAACGGCGTCATCGACGTTTTCGCCCGCGGTTTCCATCGGACCTTTTTCCTCACAGCCGGCAATGACTAACATGGCCAATGCGACCAGTACGAGGAGCAGATGTTTAAAATGTTTTTTCATCGTCATTTCCTTTATTAAAAAGTGGAGAAACAATTTTAGCCTTACGGCTACCGAAGTTTCGGCTGGCCGCGCAGCAGGCCAAACAGCCCGACCACTATGGCCGCCACGCCGCCGATCATCAGCCAGATGCTCTTGTCGGTCGGCGAGCCGGTGAAAAAGCGGGACACATCCGAACTGAACGAATCCAGCGCCGATACACCGAAAATCACCAAAACAACACCAAGAGCCAAAATCGGCAGCGCGATGAGTTTGTTTGTTGACATAGTACACAGTCCTTTCATTTCCTTTCATCCGTGACAGGTTATATGGCTTTTCGTCCACTGAGAAGTCTGAACAAGATAACGATGACCGCGATGACCAGAAGCAGATGGATAAAACCGCCCATAGTGTAAGACGAGACCAGTCCCACCAACCATAATACAATCAAAATTATCGCTAATGTGTAAAGCATAATCGAGTTCCTTTCTTACATGACATTTTTGTCACTCTTGTTTTTCGGTACGTTTTTGTTTTAGTTCGTCGAGATACCGCGCGGCGGCGTCTTTGCCGCCTAATCCAAAGGCAAGTGCCAGCGCAAGAACAATGCCGCCAAGGACAATATTGAATGTAGTTGTTACAAAAAGAGCCGCAATGCCGAGCTGTGCCAGAGCAATTGTTACTGCAAAAATCATTATTGCCCATCGGCTTATACCAGCCAGAAGGTCGGGTTTAGGTAATTTCGCGTTCCCTGCAGCTATCTGCACTATCCCTGACACAAAATTTGCCAGAAACATTGCTACCACAAGTACAAGCAACGCAGCTATAACCTGCGGGACATAAGCAAACAAACTTGCAAGAACGTCCGAAGCATTCGACAGCCCCAATGCGTTTACTGCCATTACAAGCACCATAATAATAACCAGCCAATAAACAAGACCGCTTACTACCTGCCTGGCAGTAATCTTCAATTTCCCTTTCTGCAAAATCTCTGATATTCCAGCTTTATCCGCAAGTGTATCAAAGCGTATGACTTTTAGAGCTCCGTTCACTATCGACTTGATTATTTTGGCAACAATCCAGCCGACAATCAGAATGACCAGTGCGCCAAGAAGGACAGGCAGATAGGCCATTATTCTGGTCAACATCTCACGTACCGGCTCCACAATAAGATTTTCCCATTCAATTACTGCTAACATTTTTTGTACCTCCAAAATAAATTCTTAATATGCAATGCCGTTTCTATATATGCCTCGGCACAGATTGTCTAATAATAACCACAAAGATTCTTTTGTAAATCAGTGTAGAGTCTGTTTTTATTGTAAGCCGAATTGCCTATCTGCCTGTCGTTGGTATCCCCTACACTAACACCAATGCGAAGGATCCAGTTGCCAAATACCCTCAAACTTAGGGGTTTTTTGAAAAGTATTTTTAGAGGAGGATTCATTCAAGGCGCACTCCTTGTGTATGACGATATAAGGGGTAGTTTTAAATTCTTATAAACCCTTACTACACAAGGAGATGTATTATGATCAAGCGTACAGCTCTAATGGAATCAATATCGTCAAACCTGCACAACTTTCTCAAAAAAATCGCCAAAAATTTATCACTGCCGGACAAAAAGTTCCTGCGAGACGGCCTGATAGGGCTTATTCGCTGTGGCAAACCAATAGTCTGTCAAATTGCGCGACAATTGCCAAACCAACGAACCAACTTTCTTTCACGGCTGGATCGTCTTGAAGCCCACTTGGGTAAGGATAGCAAATTTGACAGTAAACTAAAGGCTGAACTCCCAGAATTTTGGCTGCCTTTTGTTCACGATAATACTCCTATAATCCTTGACCTGTCAGATATTGCCAAACCTTTCGCAAAGAATATGGACTATCTGGCTACGGTTCGCGATGGCAGTACCGGTGAATTAGTAAATGGTTACTGGTTAGTAGAATTGTATGCATCCCTAAGCCGCAAAAACCCCGTTCCTGTGTTACTGGAGCCATTCAGCCATGAAGAACCTGACAGTCTGGGACAAAATCCTGTTGTTCTGGATGCTGTTCATAAAATCTTTGAGCTTACGAATAACCGTGGTGTACTGGTAGTAGATCGTGGATTTGATGGGTGGGTGATGTTTGAAGATTGGCTGGATAACGAATACCGATTTGTTGCTCGACTTGTAGGAAACAGGCATTTGCTGCGTTTTTATGGCAGTTCTGAGCAATGGCTGCCGGTTCAGGCAGACCAGCTTGCCGAGCAAACTCCAACTCCACATCGTTTTAATAAGCTTATTAAGCGCCGTGGCAAACCTGCACTTCGTATCACGCAAATAGGCTGGGTGAAAGTTCGTCTGCCTGGCCGAAATGAGGATATGACATTGGTTGTTTCCAGGCTTGCCGGTAGTGATAAACCGATGATGCTGTTGACCAATCTGGCCGTAGAAAGTCTCAAAGATGCAAAAGATGTGCTACGTTTTTATATCCGAAGATGGGAATGTGAGGAAGGGATTCGCTTTCTCAAGAGCCAAGTAAATCTCGAAAAGATACGGACATTTCGTTGGTCTGCAATCTGTCGGCTGGTCTTGCTGGCGGTGTTGGTGATGATTTATTTGGGCTGGCTTGCTGAAGAACATCCGAACATTTGTGATCGCTTAGTTTATCTGAGTCAGCCGTTGCCAGATAAGCCTGATTTCCTTGCCTACCGTTTGTTTGCAGGGCTGACCGAAGCAATAAATACCTGTTTTTGGCTGCATAAGGATTTACTGCGCAAAAGCTTACAAGAAAACCCCTAAGTTTGAGCCAAATACCTGGTTGACCATCTGTTTAATATTGTTAAAATAAACGAAAAGTTATTTTTAGGTGTTTTCTTGCAGTTTCCTGATGAGGGTGATGGAAAAGGCAGGCAAGAAAGGTGAAAAAACAAACGAAAAAATTAAAAGATGTAACAACGGAGCTTGAGCACACCCAGGAGATGCTGCATGTTAGCGAAGATAAATACCGCCAGCTTGTAGAGAACGCCGACTGTATTATCCTGCAAATGAACAAGGAGGGGGAAATAACCTTTTTCAATGAATTCGCCCAGAAGTTCTTTGGCTATACCGAGCAGGAAATAATCGGTAAAAATGTCATAGGCACAATCCTACCTGAAACAGATAGCTCTGGTAGGAATATTACAGAATTGATCAGAGATACCAAACGACGGTCTGGGTCTTATACTACCTATGAAAACGAGAATATTTGCAAAGACGGACGGCGAGTTTGGATTGCCTGGGCAAACAAAATAATCCATAATAAAAAGAAGAAAACTACAGAAATCCTTTGTGTCGGCCACGACATCACGAGACGCAAACATCTGGAGGAACAGTTGCAACTATTGGCTGCAGCGGTGCGAAATTCCAATGACGCAATTGCAATAATGGATTTAGAAGGCAACATCGTCTCATGGAATCTCGGAGCGGAGCGTATCTATGGATACAGCGAAGCGGAAGCGATGAAGATGAATGTCCGCAGAATTATCCCCGACCATAAGCAGGATGAAATGGTATTACTGACTGAAAGACTGTTAAAAGGGGATAATATCGAATTTTTTGAAACCCAGCGCCTTACAAAAAACAACCGGATACTTGATATCTCACTTACCGCGACAGTATTAAAAGATGAGAAGGAAAACCCATTTATTATTACAACAACCGAAAGGGATATTAGTGAACGCAGGGGTCTGGAGAAAGAAATCCTGGAGATATCTGAAAGAGAACGTGCACTGATAAGCCAGGAATTGCACGATAGCATGGGTCAGTCGCTTACCGGTATAGCTGTTAAGTGCAAGGCATTGGCACTGGACTTTAAGGATAAATCTTCAGAACTAATGAAAGACGCCTTAATAATATCAAGACTTGCCAACAAAGCGATTGCTCAGACACGAGACCTCGTCAGGATGCTTTATCCCATTGATATTAAAACAGGTGGTTTAGTATCAGCATTAAAAACGCTCGCGTCCAATATAGAAGAAACTATGAGAGTTACTTGCCGATTCCAGTGCGGAAAATCTGTCTCGGTTAAAAATCTTGTTGAGGCAAAGCAGATATATCGCATCATCCAGGAAGCTATTACAAATGCGATAAAGCATGGAAAAGCAGAAACCATCAATATAAAACTTCGTTCTACTAAAAAAGGAATCGTCCTGTCGGTAGAAAATGATGGTCTGGATTTCCCGAAATTATCCCCAAGAAGTAAAGGTCTGGGGTTGAAGATTATGAAATACCGTACCGACTTGATAGGCGGCTCTCTTGATATTCGTAAAGGCGACAAAGGCGGGACGGTTGTTACCTGCATTTTCCCGAACGGCAGTTAAGTTTCATAACAAAGGATTACCATATGGCATTGAAGAAAAAAAAAGATAAGACTAATGAAAATAAAACACAGGTTATTATTGTGGATGACCATCCTGTGGTACGGGATGGACTTACCACAATTATCAATCAGGAGCAAGATTTAAATGTATGTGGTGGTGCTGATGATGCTCATCAGGCCCTTAAGGCCATAGGACAATTAGAACCTGATGTGGCTATTGTAGATATATCCCTGAAGAATTCAGATGGTATTGAACTGACGAAAAGTATTAAGGCGAGACAACCAAAATTGTCTGTCATAGTTCTTTCTGTTCATGATGAATCTGTGTATGCTGAGCGAGCTCTTTTAGCCGGTGCAAAAGCCTACCTGATGAAGGATGCTGTTTCTGAAAACATTGTCAAGGCTATTCGTGTGGTTTTAAGTGGCGAGATATATGTCAGCAATGCAATTTCAAAGAAATTCCTCCATAAAATTGCACAAGACAAAGCTGGTACAGTCAAAACACCCATAGAGAGCCTCAGTGACCGTGAATTTGAAATTTTCCGTTTAATTGGCGAAGGCTATAAAGCCTCCCAGATAGCCGAACAACTCCATTTAAGTGTAAAAACAGTTGAAACTTACCGCGGGCGTCTAAAGGAAAAACTAAATATTGAAAGTGCCGGCGAACTTCTGCAATATGCTATCAAATGGGCAAAAAGCGAGGATTGAAAATAGTTCTGCTTATATCCAGCTAATCGCTTGCTTCCTCTGAATTCCAAGTCTAACCCAAAAATATCTTCCAAAACGACCATTACTCACAACCTTTTTATATTCTTTCTACCGGTTCCTTACACAAGAGTAAGCATTTTCACCGACAATAAATACAGACCTTACTCTGATTTACACAGATTGTGCTCATGTTATAATCATATTAATCGCACCAAATACCAGACTTTGGATCAGTCAGATAGCAAAATACATTTGCTGTTAGTTGATGACCATGCAATTCTTCGAAACGCATTGAAGGCATTGCTCCGGCATGAATTGGATATGGAAGTTATCGGTGAAGCCAAAGATGGTATGGATGCTGTAGAAAAAGCAGAGCAACTGAGCCCCGATGTTATTTTAATGGATATAAATATGCCGAGAATGAACGGTATCGAAGCAACAAAAGAAATTGTTACCCGCATACCCGATATGAAGGTTGTGGGGCTTTCAATACATGAAGATGAAGAAATTACTCAGACAATGATAGATGCCGGCGCCATCGGCTATGTTACCAAAGGCTCTCCTACGGAGGAACTTTGTGAGGTGATTCGTAAAGCTGCCAATAACTAAGCGTCCAAATTATAAGAAACGGGAGACTGAAAATGTTTGAAAGAAAAATGCCACTATTTACTCTTTTCGGGTTCAAAGTAAGCATTGATATTACATGGTTTGTTTTAGTGGTGCTTATAACCTGGTCTTTGGCCAAAGGTGTGTTTCCGCACTATTTCACTGGTTTTTCTAACACGACGTATTGGTGGATGGGAGCGGCCGGCGCTCTGGGCTTGTTCATATCCATCATATTTCATGAATTCTGTCATTCGCTCGTAGCCAGAAAATTCGATCTTCCCATGAAAGGTATAACATTGTTCATTTTTGGGGGAGTAGCTGAAATGGACAAGGAACCTGAAAATGCCAAATCGGAGTTTTTCATGGCAATTGCCGGGCCCATCTCCAGCGTGGTTTTAGCTGGCATATTCTTCCTTTTTTACGTGGCAGGTAAAGCCGTCAATTGGCCCGGACCTGTCAATGCTGTGCTGGTGTACCTGGGCTGGCTAAATATTATTCTGGCAGTTTTTAACATGGTGCCTGCTTTCCCTCTTGATGGTGGACGAGTATTGCGTTCGATCCTGTGGTATGCCAAAGGCGACCTGCGCTGGGCAACCAAGATTTCTTCAAGATTAGGGGCGGCATTTGGTCTATTCCTGATGATACTGGGAGTAATAAATTTCATTGGCGGCAATTTCATTGGGGGGTTGTGGTACTTTCTCATCGGAATGTTCATTAAAAGTGCTTCACAGATGTCATACAGGCAGTTACTGGTTAAGAATGCATTAATGGGTGAGCCGATAAGCAGGTTTATGGCGGATGAGGCAGTGATTGTGCCTTCGTCTATAGCAGTATCTGATCTGGTTGAAGATTACTTTTACAAATACCACTATAAAATGTTTCCCGTTACAGATAATGGCACGTTAAAGGGCTGTGTAACAACAAAGCAGATAAAGGAGCTATCTAAAGAACAATGGGCCACAACCAAAGTCTCTGATATCGCTCAGCCGTGTTCAGAGGAAAACGCCATCTCACCAAAAGCTGATTCTATAAATGCACTTTCACTCATGAACAGTACTGGAAACAGCAGGCTTATGGTTGTCGAAGAAAACAATCTCCTGGGCGTGATCAGTTTAAAAGACATGCTTAAATTTATGGCACTTAAGCTAGACCTTGAGGCAGGCGAATGAATAACGATACAAGGAACCGAACCCATGAAAGTTGCAGTAACTTCGACAGGACTAAAACTGGATGACCATATAGGAACAAAGCCGGATAAGTGCTCTTACTGGCTGGTGGTGGACCCTGTAACAATGGAATATGAGGCACTACCAAATCCGTTGATTAGTCTTCGTGGTCCTGCTGCGGGAAAATTAATTGCCCAGGTGCTACAAGAACATATGGTCAAATTCATTTTGGCGGGCGGTTGCAGGTGTAATCAAATGAAAGAAATGAGTAAAAATGGAATAAGAGTGCTTTTGGGAATGACTGGATCGGTTCGAGAAACCGTTGAAAAGTTCAATCGCAGCCAGTTTTCCAGAATGCTGTGAGCCTTGTTAGTGAATAAAACCAAATAATACCTCGTATATAAGTACAAAGAGAAATATTTATGAAGAAAAAAAAAAGCCAGGTATTGAGACAAAGAATAAAACGAGGATTCTTATTGTGGATGATCACCCTGTCATACGTGAGGGATTAACACAGATTATTAATCGAGAAACTGATCTTCTGGTGTGTGCCGAAGCCGGAACCATCGGGGAGGCTGTTAAAGCTGTCAAAAAACAGGAAATTGATCTGGCTCTTGTGGATATGCTGCTCAAGAACACAACGGGAATACAGGTAATAAAGAAGATAAAAACTTTATGTCCAGGAATCATTTCTATTGTCTTTTCCATGAGTGACAAATCTCAATACATAAAACAAGCCATTGAGACAGGAGCACGGGGATATATTACGAAAGACCAGATATCTGAAAATATTATAGATGCGATAAGACAAGTACTTGAAGGCAAAATCTATCTAAGTAAGAGGTTAGCTAAAAAAATTCCAGTTATAAGACAACCAGATAGCATCGTAGACAAAAATTAATCGAACTCCAATGACGAAAGACAGAGGGTATATTGTTTGGAAGAATGTAAAAAAAAGTTTTTATTAAAGGGATAATTTATGATTTCGAAAATTTTAGTTCCAACAGACGGTTCAAAAACAGCGCAAAAGGCAGGTACGTATGCAGTTGACTTGGCAAAGCAGTTAAATGCCTCAATAATTGTCATAAGCGTCATAGATAAGAGATTACTGGTAAGTCGGACAGCGCCTGTTGGGCGATTACAACCAAGCGTAGCGGAGTCCATAGATGATTATTTACGGGAGGCAGCCAAGAGGTCTGCTCGTTCACAAAATCCGAGAAATAGCGCCAGGTGTAACGTGCAATCTGTCTGAGAAATTTTAGATCCTTTTCAGGAAGCCGACTGTGCGGCAGCTTAACCGAAGGTCGACGGTTTAACAGCCAGCCGATGATCGGCGCCAGAAACCAGAGTATTAGCCACGGGACTGCCGCCCCGAGTGCCGCCGGCCGTCCGTACATCACGGCCCACCCGACAAGCACGCTGAAGGCGCTGATCAGACCCATAAAAACAACAAACATCGTTGATGCGGTCCGGGGGTTTCCCTGTATCGCCGGTGCCAGCGTCCACTCCAGCAGCCCCCGATGCGAGATGCAACGACGATACCAGACCCGTATAATAGCATCCATTGCCAGCCAGGCCTGATACGGCAGCAGCGCCGCTTCAACCACCATCCGCAGCAGATCATGCGCCGCTTTCGTCGGTGATGCGCCTTTTAGCCCCTGTCGCGTGGTCGCCCAGGTTAAGGGCTGCACCAACGAGTGAAAGAACAGTTGTGCCGCGACTGCAATACCGGCAGTCCACCCGGCCCGTGAGGAGATGAGCCATGCGGCGATCAGCACCACCATGCTTGCGGTGGGCAGCAGGCTGCGACGCAGATTGTCAAAAATTTTCCAGCGGTCAAACCAGGACAGGGGGTTGGGGCCTCGTCCGCCGTCGGGCAGCGGGACACGCGGCAGGATCCAATCGGCGATCTGCCAATCGCCCCGAATCCAGCGGTGCTGCCGCTTGGCGTAGCTTTTGTAATCCTGCGGAAACTCATCATACAGTTCGATATCACTGGCCAGCCCCACTCGGACGTGAGCGCCTTCGATTAGATCATGACTGAGCAGCCGACCCTCCGGAAACCGGCAGGAAAGCGCCCGGCTGAAGGTCCGCACCTCATAGATGCCTTTGCCGTGATAGGAGCCTTCGCCGGCCAGGTCCTGATAGACGTCGGAAACCGTATGGGTATAAGGATCGATGCCTACCGGATCCGAGAAGAGCCGACTGAAAGGAGACCCGCTTGTACTCGGCAGAGAGGGACTGACACGCGGCTGAATAATGGTATAGCCGGACTGGACGTGGCCGGTGCTGTCGATACATGCGCGATTCAGCGGATGGGCCAGTGTTTCGATCATCCTGCGGGCGGTGTCGGCCGGCAATTGCGTGTCGCTG
>PWDX01000164.1 GCA_003553245.1 Phycisphaerae bacterium | reverse complement strand
TTCCTGATCGAAGTTCGATGTCTGGTCGGAGAAGTGTCGAGCACAAAAACCACGGTTGGTCTGGTTTGCCAGCTAGCTGCGCAGCAGCTTGCCGCGACAGTCAGTATTATTATAATTACATATTTTTTGTTCATTTTTATCCTACCTTTCATGTTTTTCCTTGATTGCACAAGGTACAGTTCGTCGGAAGTCCTGGACTTTAGCGCCTTGAGATAAATTTCACTATTGCGATAATCGTTAAGCATAGCAAGGCCACAAAGTTGAATTGCCATAGGCGACCCACTGGCGTATAACTGTGGTATCCAAGGTCATCGAAAATCTCCTCAATAGCTGGTACCAACTTCACAAACAAATAGACTGCTGCAATCAGCAGCAACAAACCGAATATATTTTCCCATCGTATTCGCATAATTTGCTTTCATTTTTTTGTTTTTCCTGTTTTTCCACTATTAATAAAAAAGACAGTAAAACGGTATAACTACAGGTCATAAAACGAGATAGATACAAAACGGATCCGCTTGTGCAACTCTTTTTCCAGATTGCCAACAAGGCGGTTTTTTACTTTTTTTCGAACTTTCTTATTCGGGGTAAGGACAGAAACTATTGCAAATCCAAGCTTCAGATTCTTACGAACATTCTCCAAAGCTCGCGGACTGTCTTCAGTTTCGATCTCCAGAGCTTCGGTCTTTCCATCCGGCCATACTACTGCCAGGTCCACATAGATGACCTGCCCGTTCAATTCTATAGGGGACTCTTCTTGGGTACTGCATTTATGAAAGCCGTACCACGCCTGTGATTTTTTCCTCAAATAGTTGTGAAGGGCTGTGCCGCGCCTACCAGGCCGTTCAACTACCTCCAGGAACGACTTGGCCCCGCCACGCTTTCCTGTTTCTACCGAAATTTCTTTAACAAGGCCTTTTTTCACGAGCGATTTTTTTGCTCTTGTCCCCTGATTGGTGGTGAGACCGGCCTGTATATAGTGTTTTGTCACATTAGGTTCCTCCGGACTTCTGCATATTTCGTCGTATAGAGATTTTTCCGCGGAGCTACATCTTTCCACAGGGTTATATTCCGACGGTTCGCTAGAGCTTTCTGACAGTAATAATCGCTGTTTAACTGGTTCTTGTTCTTGAACAAGGTTCATAATGGCCTTTGAGCTCTGACATACCTCGTGATCACTGACATCTTCCGGTAAAGTAATATTCGGCGTCCTGTTCAAGAACGGCTGTCGCCATCCGAACCCCATTTTGATTATTTGGGATCCTATTTTTAGATTTGTCTTTGCCCATTGAATTTCGTGTTTTGTCATACCCGTGGACCGACCAAAGACTTCGTAGTCCTGGGCTGTTCCCACTGGAAATAAAATCTTTATCCCGCTATTAGCCACGATCGAATTCGCCAGATCATATGTAGTCTGTGTAAAAACCATCAGTCCTATCATCATCTTTCTGATCGTGCTTGTCATCGTGGAAATGTAAGAAGGGCCTTCGTAAGTGGATTCTGCCCGTTTCGAGTAAATCCGGGCCGCTTCATCCAATGCCACTATCATCAGGTCATTGTCCCGTTGTTGAACTCGCTGCATAAAAAGTATGCTGATGAGGTACGAAACAACCAGATTCTGGTAAACCGCTTCTGTGCCGTCACATTCCCAGACAATAAACCGGCGAGCCAACTGAGTAATGGGCAAGCCTTTACGGACATTAAAAATGTGTCCCTGATTAGCTAATAAACCTCGAAGACGAATCAGAATGGCTTCTTTTGCAGCTTTATTACCCTCAAAAGCTCGGACCTGTTGAATAAGTTCTTTCAAAGTTGGCGGCAAAGCATCAGGGTTTATTAATATGCCGCATTTTTGATATAATTCGGTAATGCAAATCTTTAGAATCAGTTTCGCGACAGGGGGCATAGAGAGGGTAATAGTCAAAAACTCCGCGCATACGTTGGCATACTGAGCAGGATTCAAACCCTGCGGATCCAGAAGATTGATGCGCATATATTCATACCGACAGACATCAAATTGAAAACCTGCTTTTTCCGCCAGTCGCTTGACACCCCTGAGTTCTCTTTTTATGAAATCAAAGATCCATATCCCTGATGCAATAAAAAGGTACTGAAGAACCAGAAAAACAAGCATGACCGTTTTGCCAACTCCGGTGGTTCCAACTCCCAACAGGTGATTGGGAGCATATCTTGATTCATAACGTGTCTGCCCGCCGGGATTTCGTCCTAAAATTATATCCCCGCGCATGTTCTCAGGACTTTTGAGTGGCCCGCTCAGAAGCAACGACTCTTTAAACTCGCGGAAAGAGATGCTCGATTCCAGAGTCCTGTGCTGTCGCGGGGCATCTCCCCGCCTGGCAAAGAGAATTCGGAAATTCCTAAAATCCGAGGCAGTTAGTCCGCCTCGAAGTTGAGCAGCGCGTTTTAACAGATCCCACATTTCAGGTTGTTTTGTCATGATTATTTCTCCTTTATGAATATGAGATATTCAAAAAAATATTTACTTGTAAAAGAACTGCGTATTGCGCAAATTTATTCAATGAAAAAAGATAGCAATGATCGACCGATCCGTTTAAGAGTCAATGACCTTGCTATCTCCTCAGCGCATCTGCGACAATAAGTCCGGCTGTTGCCATCAAATTCAGCTACCGTCGAACAGGATGGACACGTAGCCAATCTACAACTATAGCACAAGCAAATGCATTCTCGGCAAGCCAAAGCATCGCAAAAGTGGCAGCATCCTCCAACCTGTTCGGTTGAACAATGACCGCAATCCAGAATCGTATGTAAATCAGAACGATTAACCCTGGTATTGGAATTTT
>PWDX01000086.1 GCA_003553245.1 Phycisphaerae bacterium | reverse complement strand
GAGTGAGGCCCACTTGGTTTTCATACGCTGTTTGCGGGTCTGCTCTTCCTCGGCCTCGGTTATCTGTTCAAACTCCTGCTCTATTTTTGGCCTTTCATCTTCCTTGAGCTCGATTTTAGCCAGTCGGCTTTCATAATAAATCGGAACCGTCGCCCCGTCCTCGACCGCTCGCAGGATGTCATATTTATCAATATATTCACCGAAAACAGCCGGTGTGCTTTTGTCGGTAGTCTCTATAGGCGTGCCGGTAAAGCCGATAAACGAAGCGCTCGGGAGTGCATCGTGCATGTGCCTGGCAAAACCGTCAATAAAATCATACTGGCTGCGGTGTGCCTCGTCGGCTATGACTACGATGTTGCGCCTGTCGGAAAGCTGCCGGTGGGTATCGCCTTTGTTTTCCGGGAAGAACTTCTGAATCGTAGTAAAGACAATCCCGCCGCTTGCCACCGAAAGAAGCTCTCGAAGATGCGGCCTGTCCTGTGCCTGAACAGGCCGCTGCCGCAGCAGCGCCTGGTTAATAGCGAATGTGCCGTACAACTGGCCGTCAAGATCGTTTCTGTCGGTAATTACAACAATCGTTGGGTTGGCCATCTGCCGATGCCTGGCTATCTTGCCTGCGTAAAACACCATCGACAGGCTCTTGCCCGAACCCTGCGTATGCCAGACAACACCGATTCGCTGATCGCCGCTTTGGGCCGCGGCCTCCAGTGTGCATTCAACAGCCCGATTAGCCGCATGATACTGATGATACGCAGCGGCCTTTTTGGCGATAGATGCGCTGCCGCCGCCGTCGTCCTCAAAGGTAATAAAATTCAGCATGTAATCAAGAAAAAGCCGCTTGTCGAACATACCCTTTATCAGCGTTTGAAGTCCCGGCTGAAGCTGGCCGTCGGTTTGCTTTTCATTACCCGGCTCGCGGTATAAATCCGTTCCGTCAATAGTCCGCCACGGCATAAACCTGTCCCACCCAGCGGTAAGAGTACCCATCCTGGCCTGCATACCGTCAGAAACAGCTACAACAGCGTTATAAACAAACAAACTCGGTATCTGCCGCTTATATGTCTGAAGCTGATTAAACGCATGCCGCATCGTTGCCTTTTCATCAGCCGGGTTCTTCAGCTCGATCACCACAAGCGGCAAACCATTTACGAACACCACCACATCAGGCCGACGCTGGCGCCTGCCCTCAACAACAGTAAACTGATTCACCACCAGCCAGTCGTTATTCTCCAGATCATCCGTATCGATCAGCCAGAGCTTATCGTGCCTTTGCCGGCCCTGCTCAAACCAGCTAACATCCACACCCTCGGCCAGCATTGCATGAAAATTGCGGTTATTCTCTATCAGTGAAGGGCTGCCGGGACGAAGAACCTGCCGCATACCGTCCTCCAGAGCCTCTGCCGGAATATCCGGATTGAACCTTTCAATCGCCTCTTTAAGCCTGCCTGCAAGCACAACCTGCCCATAATCACTCCGCAAAGGACAATCGCCCTCCGGCGATATATCAGGGCCAAAGCGGTACTCAAAACCCAGCTCCCGCAGCCAGTTGACCGTCGTTATCTCCAATTGTGCTTCGTCAAGGTGTGGCATAAATCAAATATCTTCTTCCTCATCGGCAAAATCTGATATGTCCAGCTCTGTCACGATGGGCGAAAAGTATGCATGCAATTTTGTAACAGCATTAGCCAGCCACTCGAATTGTTGCGGCCAATCATTTTCGTCAGAAGGGGCACAATCATGGTATAGGTCAACATGGCTTTCTTTTTTGTCAGGCATGCGTCGCCAGTCAAGTTCGATCCCGATTTCTTTCTCTGCTTCTTGGGAATATTCCTTTTCAAGTGTATCAAAATACTTCAGCCGGTCCGGCCCCCAAATATTTAGATATGCTCCGATTTGCTGGCCTCGAGTACTGACCCTGGCAACAATTTGGAAATATGACCGACCTATAGAAAAACACAGCCAATTCTGAGGTGCGGCTTTTTGAAGACGGAAGTTGGGATTCTTATTTTCCATATGCTCAAGAAATTTTGTCCAGTACTCCAACTGAAGCCTTTTGGTGTCCGTCAGTTCCGCTTTTGCTGCGGTATTTTTAATGGTACGGCTCCAGTCGTTGGGCTTGGATATTATATTAAATTTCGGAGCTACTGGAGAATCCCCGATCCGCCAGAGTTCGATCTCTAAACCGAAAAAATTGACATCCTCGTCTGTCTTCTCATTGAGCCAGTCCAAAGCCGCCCGATGCTCTTCATTGAATAGCCGAGCTACCCATATTATAGTTACCGCGTCAAGCCCAGCCGCATAGGTCAGCAACTGTCCCAGATGACAGTGATCTGTTTTATCTATCTGGTTTTCCACAAGCACCCAGCTGCTGTCAGCAGTATTCTTGCATAGAATGTCCGCCCGGAAAGGCCCGACATTTTCTTCTGTCGATTCGACTTCCAACTCCAAGCCTATGCTGTCGCCAAGCAATACAATACTCTCTTCTTTGGCCAGCCAAGGTGTAAAATCATAAGCCTCATTACTCCAGACTTCCCGCAAATCCACTTTCTTAAGACGACCAAGTTCTGGCATTTTTAGCCCCTTTTATCAATTATTGAACATTGAAAATTCTTGTGGCTCACATATTGACCACAAACTCTCTTGTAGCTCATTTTGCCGGAGATATGAGCCACAAATCTTTTTGCTGCTCATAAAACTTCCTCCGCCATTTCTTCGACCTCCGGCACCCGCAATTCGCCGGAAATCAGTTTCGGCAATAATGCATCACGAAGAGTAGACAGAGTATCAATTTCTTTGATCAATATCTCTATTGCTTGGTCATAACCGAAGCACATATT
>PWDX01000202.1 GCA_003553245.1 Phycisphaerae bacterium | reverse complement strand
ATCTGGCTCTTATTCTTCGAATCATTTCAATCTGGGTGGAAACAGACGGCTGAACGGCCCCCTCCCATCCAAAATGAGCATCCGAAACAATAAAACCCTTCAGGCTGCTCGAAGACATATTGACTTTCAGGAAATCGTTAGAAATCAGCATACCACCGACAAACACTTTCGAGCAATTGCTTAAAAATTCTCTTCTATTCATTTTTATCGTTCCCTAAATTAAGGCCAAAGTTCCTGCTGCATCCATAATTCCGCAAGTACGGAAAAATCTTTAAGATTCACAATATTTTCATCGGTTAAATCCCAATCCGACAAAACGGGCGTTAACGGCTGGTCGATGTGGCTTAGCTCGCTGTCAAATAAGTACACCACTTCGTCATGGCTCAATGCGTAGTTGTAAATATGCACTTTGTCAATTTTTCCGAGAAATGACGGCAAAGAACTATCAATCCCCAGCCCCAGTCTTGTAACCTGCTCAGATGTATCCAGGGGTAAAAACACCTGTCTGTTTTGTGAAATAAGGTATCCATTTTTATATATTGACATGCTGTGCTCGTCTCTGATAAACGCAAAATGGTGCCATTGTCCCTGTAGCGCGTCAGCATCTGCAATTTCCCACACTGTGACATCGCTTTTATTGTCAGGATGGGATTGGCTTTCTATTCTGAATTCCACAAATTCGGCTTTCGGGTCAACCGAATCGGCGTTAATCCATATTGAAATTGTGAAACTGTTTTCAACATCTTCAAAGACCGAGCCGGGTACGGAAACACCAAAACTGCCGTCCAGATAAAGGCAGTGTCCGCTACCGTCGGCGCCGCCGCTGACCCAGTTTTCTGAGCCTTGCGCGTCTATGGTCGCATCGTTTTCATTTCCTGAAAGATCCGTTAAAATATCCCCCGAACCTTCGTTGAAATCATAATGAGCTTTAAGAAAGTTATTATCCGGTTCGACAGGACTGGCCGCATAGCCCTGCATAAGCCAGTCAGAGGCCAGTTGTTCTAATTCATAAACACCCACCCAACAGTCCAATGTTCGCGAAACAATGTTATATTCCGGCATACACCTGGCGGCGTGTAAAGTTATCTGACCTATGTTTACTGTTCCATCGCCTGCGGGATCCGGAGAAACAGGCTCACCGATGCCGATAGTCAATTGGGTAACATGAGTAAGATCGATGTCGAACCAACCTAAGTCAAAGTCAAGCATGTGCCACTCGGAAATTGGCCACAGCGGTCCCTGAAGCTTATCAGTATCTTCAAGAACAATATAATCCCAAACCTCGCCGTCGGAAAGCCCTATATAAAGCATATCAACATTCTGGTGCCCCATATATGCGATAGATAACGATTGGAAACCGTAACCGGACCAGTTTTGCCCGGTCGAAAAAGTTTTCGTAACCTCTGAATAATAGGGCGAATCGCTATTATTGAAATCCATACTGAGAGACTGTTCGTTGAAAATATATATTTGATTGTCAGTTTCCAGGCTGACATCGGCATTCGCGCTGGGCACCCATACTTCCTGCAAATCACCAGAACTCTCATAAGACCCAAAATCATCAATCAACAATAAACTGCTCACTGTAGTGTCTATGCTGAACCACCAGATATGGCCTTTGTGTATCTGATTGTCGGTATCGATCTGGTCAACGCGCCAGTAATAAGTGGTTCCAAGCTCCAGTTCATTTGCGGAAACCGTGTAATTTGTTTCGGACTGGCGCCCATGATAAATACCAGTTGTATGAACAGTTGCGTTATTGACATCATCAAAGTCAGTTCCGAAATAAACATCCTGTCCGTCAACTTCTTTGGCGCTACCACCGGCGTTCCAGGTAAGCTCGATGCCTGTTAAGGTGCTCTCGCCGCCAAGCTCGGTTTCATGAAAATTCGGTCCCCATGCAACATCTATGTCAACCTTTTCGGCGTAGAATATCGTAACATTTCTTGCGACATTAGCGTAAGGGCCTTCTGTGGCATAAGGCAGCTCCTCAGGTTCCCAGACAGCCGGATACCCGTCATGAGGATGATAATCTTCGATATACTCAACCTCGACTTGGCCATAACCTCCCCACGCAGTCATTTTTTCGTGGTCAAGCAAACCTCCCGCATCACCGGCGACAATTAGATGACCTTCTTCAAAATAAATCTGCCCGCCGTCAGCGATGTTCAAGTTGCCGCTCTCTACATAAATCGTTCCGCCGTAAAGGTTAATAACACCATTGGTGCCGACACTAACCGATTCATCGCCATAGTGCAGATAGCCGCCGTGCATATTCAGCGTGCCGTGACCATCATTGTTGCCTATCTGATTTGCCGCACCAAAGCCACCAATGTTTGTGCGCATCAGGACATTATCACCGAAAATGTTCAGCTCGCCGTAGTTGGTTTCAGTCGGGCTGCCAATCACGGTCCTCTGTAATTGCCAGTAGGTGTCGCCATCGACATTCACCATGCCGTCGCCGCCGGCTCTATCCTGGGGGGAGCCTCCGATAAACAAATTTTGCCACTGAAGTATCCACGCGTCGCTTACATCCATCACAGCCGGATAGGACTCGCCGATGACAAAAATGCGGGCATACCGGCCTGAGTCCTCGGGGTGGACATCTGGGTCATAAGCCTCATCATAATCCCGCATAAGCGTTGCGCCGTCCACGATAACAAGTGAAGCGACGCTGTGGTCTTCCGGGTCCGCCGGGTGATCGCCGAATCGCATATTATTTACCGAAGCCAAATTATCCGGCCACTCCCACTCAGCGGGATAACCGGTTCCCGCTTCGGGACCGATAAATACATAATCATCCGGCTCGGCCGCCGCATCGAGAGCCACATTCGATGT
>PWDX01000204.1 GCA_003553245.1 Phycisphaerae bacterium | reverse complement strand
TCTGCCGGAAAACAAGGTATGTTACTTTGTAATATTACTGTTTGTTCGGATTCAATTCAGGAATAGAAAATGACAGTACCATCAAAACGCGCCAAGTATGTAGCATTGACTTCTCTGATTACCAGCGGCATATTTTTCATTGCCACATTTATTATCGGTAGATGGAGCGGTTATAACGCTGTATCAATCCTCTCCTGGTTTATACTTTCACCGGCGCTGATCTCGTTTGCCCTGCTTATCTGGTTTCATCAGCGTGCTTTGGCAGAGCAGGAAAGACTGGACCTTGAACAGGCCCAGCGTGATGAGGAGGAAGATACCACTATATTCCAGCAGGAGGGCAGGGGCTATTCTGAGCTTGCTACTGCCCAGCAACGACTCGAGTTGCTTGAGAAGTGGTTTATACCCATATTTTCTGGTCTTATAGCAGTATATCAGTTTGGAATCGGGCTATATCTTTTCACTGGCACTGAAATCGACACTGAGATGCCCACACGCCAGCCTCTGGTTGCCGCGATTCTGTTGGTGGCGGTGGCTTTTGTAAGCTTTCTTATTTCAAGATATGCAACTGGCATGTCCGCAGAGCCGGCATGGAAACCATTGCGAGCAGCCGGAAGCGCCCTGCTGGGTATTTCAATAATGAGTTTTCTGGTAACCATTGCTTTGGCTCTTGCTCATTTCGGCTATCCGGTGCCTGTTTTATATGCCAGTTATGTAGTGGCAGGCATTCTGGTCATTCTCGGACTGGAAACCGCTCTGAATGTTATAATGGATATATACAGGCCTCGGTTGTCAGGCCAGTACAGCAGGCCGCCTTTTGATTCCCGGCTTCTTGGGCTCTTATCAGAGCCGGGTGGAGTATTCAGAACTGCTGCCGGAGCCATTGACTATCAGTTCGGATTCCAGGTATCACAGACTTGGTTTTATCAATTGCTCGAGAGAGCCGTTGTGCCGCTTTTTCTTTTTGGGGCTATAGTGCTGTACCTTATGAGCAGTGTTGTTGTGCTTGGCCCAAACGAGCAGGGGATTGTCGAACATTTTGGCAGGCCGGTGCAAGATGACGGACAGGTCAGAATCATAGGGCCGGGAATGACGATCAAGTGGCCCTGGCCGATAGATGTGGTCAGAAAGTACCCCACTAAGAAAATCTCCGAAATAAATCTGAGTTTTACACCGGCTGAACCGGATGAATTGACATTTGGGCCGCTTTTGTGGGGTGAAGAGCACTACGAAGAAGAGCATACATTCCTCGTTGCCACACAAGTCGAAGGACGCGGTGAACGCTCAATACCTGTAAGTTTTGTCAAAGCTGCTGTCCCAGTGCAATATACCGTCACCGACCCTTACGCATTCCTTTATAATCATGAAGATACGGAAAAAACACTTGAAGCAATTGCTTACCGACAACTTACCGAGTTTGCGGCAAGTGCCAAACTCGAAGTCGAGGATGCCCCGGGCACCGAAGTCTGGCGGGAAAGCCTGCTTGGAGCCGGAAGGTCTCATGCTAAGGAAGTTCTAACCGAACGAATCCAGGCCGCGGCAGATGCTGCCGAGCTCGGCGTCGAAATAATTTTTGTAGGTCTTCAGAGCATTCATCCCCCCGTTGAGGTCGCAGCGGATTATCAACGAGTTGTAGGTGCTGTTCAGCTTCAACAGGCTGAAATACTCGATGCTCACGCACATCGCAACCGCGAGCTTGGGGAATTGCTCGGAGATGCTGATGATGCCGATAGGATATATGATCTTGTTCAGGAATATAATGTCGCAAGAGATGAAGAAGATGAAGAGCGTCGGCTTGCTATCGTTGATGAGCTGGAGGCTGCCTTTACCGATGCTCGCGGCGAGGTATTCAAGATACTTCGCGATGCACAAAGCTATTCTCTGACCCAGATAAGCCTTGCACATGCCACAGGTGAGCGATTTGTGGGTCAGTTAAAAGCGTACAATGCCCTGCCCGATTACTATCTGCGCGATCAGCGATTAAAAGTATTTGAGCAGGCACTTACAAACACTCGTAAATATGTCATCGTAGCAGATCCTGAAGACAGACAGGTCTTCATCGTTGATGTTATGGAACAATTGACTCCCGACTTATATGAAATTGGTGGCTTTCAGGAGACACGCTAAAAATGAAAACAAAAGGTATGACAATTATTGTGCTTATAGTGATTCTGGTTATAACGGTGCTGTTTTTTACCGCCTTCCAGGTCAGAGAAACCGAGTCGGCTCTGGTTACAAGATTCGGTGAGCCGGTAAGAGATGTAACCGAACCGGGTCTGCATTTCAAATGGCCTCCACCGATAGAGAGTGTCCATGTATTTGACTCGAGAAACAGGGTGTTTGAGGTCGATCTGCGAGAGACAACAACCAGAGGCGCAGTGCCCATTATCGTTAAAACATATGTTGTCTGGAACATTGCCGAGCCGCTGACATTTTTCAATTCCGTAGGCACAGTCCTTGAAGCCGAGCGGAATATTCGCACCCAGCTAAGCGACACACAGAACAGGGTTATAGGGCGACATCATTTTTCTGATTTTGTTAACAGCGATCCTGATGAGATTAAATTCGTCCAGATTGAAGAGCAGATGCTCACCGACCTTGGTCCTACTCTTATGGATAATTATGGCATACAGGCCAACGCTGTAGGTATCAAGCGGCTTCAGGTAAGCGAAGATGTCAGTGAAAATGTGTTCGAGCGTATGCGAGCCGAGCGAAATCGAATGACTGATGACATTCTAAGTCAGGGTATGGCTCTCGCCCAGCGGATTCGTGCCGATGCTGATGCAAAGAAAAAAGAAATTCTTAATATGGCAGAGGCAAGAGCTATGCGTATTCGCGGCGAAGGCGACGCCGAGGC
>PWDX01000015.1 GCA_003553245.1 Phycisphaerae bacterium | reverse complement strand
TGGCTGCTACTGACTGGCCTACTCTGTTGATATATTGCTGCAGTTGATGATCGTCGATGGGGCCGCCAAGCTGCTCTTTGATTTCCGGTGCGTAAGCTTGACCAATCTCAATATCCTGATCAGGAGACAACAGCATAAGCTCGGTTTTGCCGGTAATGGGGTTGACTGCGCAACCGGAAGCGAAAATAATGGCCAGGCAGCTAATTATGATCAATTTTCGGATGTAAGACATTTTGCCTGCCCTCCTTAAATACTAATGGTTGCAAGGTTTAATAATATCTATTATAAATGGCATTTCACTTTTTGAGTAGTTAAATTTATGAAAGATAAGCAAGTTTGCCAACATTGTTCGGATAAGCACCAATGCCAGCAGATGTATGAGCGAATGGGTAATAGCGAGGCTCCCTCTGTGTTTGGCAGTGTGATTATCGCATTTGTAGTGCCGGTCGTGATTTTTATTGTCGCCTCGGCAATTTTTGAAGCATCACTGGCAGATAAGCTTGAAAATTCGCATGCACGAAACGGTATTTGTGTTGCTGGGGCGGGTATCCTGGCCGTTGGGTCAATGTTTTTAACCGGTTATTTGCGGAAAAATCTTTCAGATGTGCGTAATTTCAGGGATTCAAAATGCAGGTAGATACCAGAGAGCGTTTTACTTTTCCTGCCGGCGTTCATCCGCCGGACAGCAAGGAATTGACGAAAGATATCGCAATTAAGCCGTTGTCGGCAGGTAAATCGGTGAGCATAATGCTCAGTCAGCATATCGGCTCGCCTTGTGATGCGCTTGTTGAGAAGAAGGCACAGGTAGAGGCGGGTCAGAAGATAGGCGATGCCGATGCTTTTATTTCAGCGCCTGTTCATTCGCCGGTCATAGGGACGGTTAAAGATATAACTCTGGCCCCGCATGTTATACTCGGCAGAGGTAAAGCGATAGTTATAGAATCTGATACGGAATCGCCGCTGGAAAAAGAGCCGGTTAATAACAGGTTTGACTCGGGGTTTGATGCCTCGGCCTATGGACAGGAGCAAATCAGCGAGGCTGTGCGAGAGGCTGGAATCGTAGGGCTTGGTGGTGCCGGTTTTCCGACATTTGTAAAAATTCTGGCTGACCAGAAGCAGCAGCGCGAGGCACTTATTGTAAACGGCTGCGAATGCGAACCTTATATAACATGTGACTATCGGGTAATGCTGGAATGGACATACCAGATGCTGGCGGGGATTAAGCTGGCGGCAAGATCATGCGGGTGCAAGAATATTTATATCGCCATTGAGGATAATAAACCCGATGCTATTGCCGTCGTGAGCGAAGCAGTTGCCAAATCAGAGGGCTCGGAGAATATGCATGTTCTCGCGGTTAAGACAAAGTATCCGCAAGGCGGAGAAAGGCAGCTAATTAATTCGGTGCTGAGCCAGGTTGTGCCGACAGGCAAAATTCCACCAACGATAGGGGTTGTCGTAATGAATGTCGCTACGGCGGCGGCGATTGCCGAGGCCGTGGTTTTAGATGCCCCACTGACGCATCGTGTTGTTACGGTTACCGGTGAGGGCATAGCCAATCCTGGTAATTATTATGTTCCGATAGGTACGCCCGTGGAGACGCTTATTGAAGAGTGTGGTGGATTAACTGAGCAGGCAGTGCGTGTCATACTCGGAGGGCCTATGATGGGTATCGCTGTGGCGGATTGGGCTGTGCCTGTTACCAAAACCACCGGAGCGATAACGGTGCTTACGCCTAAAGAGATCGGGCCTAAGTTCCACGGCAAACAAACGCCGTGTATTCGCTGCGGACGGTGTTTGCAGGTCTGCCCGGAACATCTGAATCCAACGAGCATAGCTCACGCGGTTAGAAGTGACCTGCTCGAGCGTGCAGAGCAGTATTACATGAGTGCTTGCATCGAATGTGGGTGCTGCAGTTATGTATGCCCTGCCAATATAGAATTGACCGGTTATATCAAGACAGGCAAGGTGCTTGTCGCAAGAGAAAAGAATCGTATGCCGTGATGAACGGTGTGGTGAATTTTTAACAGGAACGGACAGGATGCCAGAACAATTAACGGTTTCACCTTCGCCGCACATAAGCAAGCCGCTGACTACTCAGCGGATAATGCTGGATGTGGTAATCGCGCTGTTGCCGGCAACGCTGGCTGGGATTGTGTTTTTCCGGTCATACGCGGTAGTTTTGATAGCAAGTTGCGTGATTACGGCTTTGGCGGCGGAGTGGATTTGCATGAAGATGCTGGGGCGTGAAAATTCTCTTGGAGATATGAGTGCGATAGTTACGGCTTTGATACTGGCTCTTTCGTTACCTCCGACGCTGCCGTGGTGGGCGGCAGTTATTGGGACTGCTTTTGCTATAGTTATTGGCAAGATGGTCTTCGGGGGACTTGGGGCGAATGTATTTAATCCGGCTATGGTGGGCAGAGCGTTTTTGACGCTTTCGTTTGGGATGATGATGACGACATGGACGGTGCCGGCAACAGTTGATGCCGATATGCCTGAAATAGAACTTGGCGGGGAAACGGTCAACGCTATAACCCAGGCCACTCCGCTGAGCCTTAGCAAGGATGCTATCCGAGGAGATATTGAGGCTGATGTGGTAAATAACTTACTTTGGCCAAGCTTTATCGGCGGCGTGGGCGGTTGTGTTGGCGAAACAAGCACTTTGATGCTACTACTGGGGGCGGTTTATCTGATATGGCGAAAGACGATTGATTTGCGTATTCCGGCAGGGATTTTGGCGGCTGCTTTTGTTATTGGTGCTATAGCTTACCTGATAAATCCCGACAGTTATATTTCGCCGGTGGTGCACTTGACAACCGGGGCGATGATATTCGGGGCGTTTTTCATCGCGACGGATC
>PWDX01000216.1 GCA_003553245.1 Phycisphaerae bacterium | reverse complement strand
CCGCTGATTCCCTGGAACAGCAGCGGTGTGTTTGTCGCTTCAGCGCTGGGAGTTTCTGCGGCAGCATATGCCCCCTATGCTGTTTTGTGCTGGGTGACGGCCATTGTCGCAGCGGTGTACGGCTATACAAACCTGACAATGCACCATGTAAAGCCCTCAGAGATAGAACCGGAAGATCAGCAATAGCGATCTCTGTATATAACTGAGGTTTTGCAAAAATGGTTAAAATTTCAGGAAAACGACATGATACCTGTTAAATATACCTGTGATGGCGATGACATTTCCCCGCTTTTGCACTGGCAGGGCATTCCGGACAATGCAAAAAGTATCGCCCTCATTGTTGATGATCCCGATGCGCCGGGAGGAACTTTTGTTCATTGGGTGTTGTATAATCTGCCTGCGTATGTCAATTCGCTGCACGAGAATGTACCGTCTGAGCAAGAGCTGGAAAATTTGGCATTGCAAGGTACCAACAATTTCGGCAACATTGGCTACAGTGGCCCATGCCCGCCAGGAGGGACTCATCGGTACTATTTCAAGGTCTATGCCTTGGACAGCATGCTGAATATTGAGCCCGGCTTGCAAAAAGGCGAACTGCTTTATGCAATGCAGGACCATATACTGGACGAAGGACAGATAATGGGAAAATATAGCCGCCAGTAAGCATCCGCTCAGCAGACAGATTTATGTAAGCAGTCTTTATGCTTTTCCGTCCGGCGGTAGCTTTGGCATTTTACCACATGCGTGGTAATCATCGCCGCCCATTGCGGGCTTTAATATCCTTCATTGCCTTGGTCCTTATAACTGTTTTTATATGATCGGCGGGTTGGGGCTTTGAGTTCTTGGGTGTTTCCCGGAGTGAAACATAAAAGCCCCCGCGCTTGAAAGCTTCCACCTGGAGAATCGAAACAGATCCGCGCGGAGGCTAAAAGATATTATAAACACCGTATACAACCACGCCAGGTAAAATTCAAAGGTAGTAAACCCTTGAAGAAAATTTGCGTATGGCTAATATAATAACAGAACTTTTCATCTTTCCTCCTCCGACAGCCTGGCCTTAGCGGTCAGGCTGTATTTTTCTGGCCAAATGCCAATTTTCTTGGACATTTTTATTGAAATAAGCCGATAAATACATATTATCGCAGGTAGTATAAGGGCAGAACCGAGCTCTGGTTTCATCTCCCTCCGCAGCCCTTTTAACTGATTTTAAGACAATTAGTTGAAAGGATTTTCCAATGCAAACGCAACATCTGTTGTTTAGTGAACCGTCCTATTCTGAAACTGCCGTCTGGTGCGAGCTGTCTTGGTCGCAACTATAGCTGTCCAATTTTCCTCGGTCAATCAACATAACTTACAGGTATGTCAGCAAGAGCTTAGCTGAAAGGCAAATAAGCCAGGCGATATGGCATCCTTTTCAGTTATTTTGGTAGCTAGACGGAAATTGACAGTTGCAAAGCCGACAAAAAACGGGTATTATCAACATAAATCGCGGGTTCCATAATGAAATATATGCAGAATTGGAGATGAGATTGCCACATCTTGAGCACATTGAAGCTATTGAAAAAAGGCTATGGAGTGCCGCTGATACCCTCAGGGCCAACTCAAACTATGCCAGCAATGAGTATTTTCTGCCTGTCATGGGCCTGGTTTTCCTGCGGCACGCCTACAGCCGCTATCTGTCCTGCAAAGACCAGATCAAAGCGAACCTGCCCAAACGCAGCGGTAAAACACGGGCGTTAAGCAAAGAAGACTTTTCACAGAAAAGTGCTATCTTTCTTCGTCCCAAGGCCCAGTTTGACCATCTCGTTGCTCTGACCGACCGCGACGATCGCGCCAAAGCGATTATCGACGCAATGGATTCTATCGAAAACGACTATGAGAACCTTCGCGGCGTGCTGCCTAAAAGCGAGTATCAGGAATTGGACAATGCAGTTCTGGGGCAACTTTTGCGAACGCTCAACCCGGAGGAGCTCAAGAGGGTCTCCGGCGATGTTTTTGGCCGCATCTACGAGTATTTCCTCACCCAGTTTGCCGACCAGAAAGCCCACGACGGCGGCGAGTTCTTTACGCCGGTATCGCTGGTTTCACTTATTGCCAACATACTCGAACCCGAAGGAGGCACCGTACTGGACCCGGCCTGCGGCAGCGGCGGCATGTTCGTCCAGAGCGCCCGTGTTGTCGAGCGGCATGACCAGAACCCAGTTGATAAGCTTACATTCTACGGACTTGAGAAAAACGCCACCACAATCCGCCTGGCAAAAATGAATCTCGCTGTCCACGGGCTGGAAGGCAATATTAAAAAGGCCATCACATACTATGAAGACCCCCATGAACTGCTGGGAAAATCCGACTTTGTCATGGCCAATCCCCCATTTAATGTCGATGAGATAGACGCTGACAAAGTGAAAACAGACCCGCGTCTGCCGTTCGGCCTGCCGGGCACCAACAAACAGGGCAAAGTCTCCAACGGCAATTATGTCTGGATTAGTTTCTTTTACAGCTACTTGAACGAGAAGGGCCGTGCCGGTTTTGTAATGTCTTCACAGGCATCCAGCGCCGGACGCGATGAGGCCAAAGTTCGCCAAAACTTAATTGAAAGCGGCGATGTTGACATTATGGTCGCCATCCGATCCAACTTTTTCTACACCCGCACCGTGCCGTGTGAACTGTGGTTTCTCAACCGCGGCAAACCCACCCATCACCGCGACAAAGTCCTGATGATCGACGCGCGAAACATCTACCGCAAGGTAACACGCAAAATATACGATTTCAGCCCGGAACAGGAGCAAAACATCCTCGCCATAGTCTGGCTGTATCAGGGCCGCACCGACCAATACCTCA
>PWDX01000068.1 GCA_003553245.1 Phycisphaerae bacterium | reverse complement strand
GCGCTGCCGCCCAAAACCGGTCCAATCCTCGAAACCGACCTCGAGGTGACCGCCGTCAGTAATGCGAAGAACATGATGCGCATCAGCAGGTCCGCCACCACCGGCATTTAGCTGCCCTGCAACCTGATGGTCGGTAACGCGACACTCACCAGCTTCACCACCGTCAAACACAACCGTGGTCTCTTCTGTTGGTATTATACCTGGGGTAAACAAAGGAAACCAATGCTCCCCCTCGCCCCAGTCACCCCATTCATCGAGGGTGTCCCATGACATCTCGTCTGGCACATCGGCTACAACAAAGCCGACCATCAACAAAACAGCCACCAAACACATTACACTTACTCTTTTCATTTTTGCTACCTCCAAATTAAATTAACAGTTACTACTTATACACTTTTTCTAACATACTTTAACATCCACTGTTTTACGCTCACCATCCATGCCCCATACACTCCTTCTATCCTAATATAAACTTACTCTCATCTATTGCATCCAGGACGGCCATTCGTACTCATCCCGTGCAAGCGGATTATTGGTTTGAAAAGTCACATGCCATCTTTGCTTCCAGAGATCAGTAAGCGGTACCGATCGCGAAGATCCATCGGCAAAAGTCATATTGATTGAATTACCATGACGCCTCATAGTATATGCTCGCATAGCCCCCTGACCATCGCCAGCTCCATACTCTTGTGAATCCGGCCTATCGGTATGGTGAGGCCATCCGTCAACATGCCGGGAATCCTGAAAAACAGGCACATCTGAAGGTTGCCGGATATTCCTCATTGAACCCCAAAACCAATCCTCCGGATAATCGGCCCATGTTCCGGCTCTTGTATCCATTATCCATGAGTTCGGACCATAGCTTGACCAAACCCACTGACCCCGATCAGGGTGTGTTCGCACAATAATTCGTCGCCCCCATGCTTCATCAGATTCCTGGGGATGATATCTTCCATCGGAAACCCAGGGTCCTGATCCTACGGAAGTATCTTGAATTCGGTCAGCTGTTGCACACATTAAGATGTCAGGCTGATCTACATAGTGGTCTCGCAGCGTTAGAAACCACCACTGACCGCGCGGAACCATCCGTTCGCCCTCCCAATTTGCATCAGGGAACCTGTCATCATTTTCCGTTGTGTAGGTAGATAGAATGAGATTCCATTGCCTGAGATTTGATTGGCACGCTATAGATTGGGCCAAGCCTCTTGCTCTTCGCAGCGACGGCATAAGTATCCCTAGCAACAGTGCGATAATCGCAATGACAACAAGCAATTCAATTAGCGTAAAACCTTTTCGCGATAGCATATAGTTTGCCCCTTTGCTTGAGAGAAAAGCAAAAACATATTATTAAAACAGCGTAATCATTCTATACTCGAGAGACTAACATAAACTTTTGTTCAATGTCAAGAGAAAAACAGCAAAAATATAAAAAAGTCCCTAACTTTGTAATTACATTTCATGTGTCCCTATATAAACCCGGCCCAGACGGCACCCGCTTGAACTTAGAGCCTATCCGAATAACCCTGAACTGCGAAATGTAATTAGAGCACAAACAAGATGAAGCAGCGCCAAATAGTTCTCAGCTTTGTTTTCCATCGCGTCAAGACACGGCGAAAGCGGATGTATATCTTTGTGCACCGCTTAACAGCTGCCTGCCGGCACTTCTGGATGTATCCACTATAATCAGAACTCTTTTCATAAGACAAGAACCTTACGCAAACTGGTTATATTTTAACGCAAAGTGGTCTTTTAGTCAAAACCATTATACGGTTAAGATGAACCCGACCTCAATTTATGCTGTGCATGGAGTAAGTTATCCGTACGATGACTGATCGTATCCACAGACCGGAAATACCGGCGAGACAAATCATGGTTAGTGCAGACCTGATCATCCGTGATTCCTGCGGCAGCCATCTCAATTTACCTAAGGTGCTGGCCATCTGAAACTTCAATATGGCCAGGCAGAAAAAGACTAAAAGTTAATATTGACAGTCGGGGCGGTCCCGGCTATACAGATACTAGGTGGTACATTTTTGACCCGCCGACCGGTACACTTTTACTCCGCCGTTTACACAATCCTAAAATCCCTGGGGAGGCCTTCTAATGTTCTTCTGTGCGGACTAAACGCATGTTAGAAAAAACACGCCCGGAGGGATTCGAACCCCCGACCCACGGATTAGAAATCCGTTGCATATATCCCAGAAGTATCGGTATGGAAAGGATTTATGAAAAAACCTACAAGTAGCTTATGCAATAACTTATGCATCTTGCGTCGACATCAGCCCAATTAAGCGATTATCCCCCGGTATCAGCTAGCCGATCGCCAATGCCGAATACCCATTTCATCGAAAGGGTAACTGCCTGGATAAAACATGCAAATCAAATCAGCGTTTTGTCCGGAAGCGGACATAAGGAGAAAAGTACTACCTGCTTTCTGAAAATTTAATGGATGGACAAGAACCTTCCGCGCGCGCGTATGAGAGCAGCTTGGCTCGTGAGTTAACAAACCAACCCCTATTTTGTAAAAAACGACAGTATTCTCTAGTTGTGAGCAAGCTGAATTTGGTGGCCAGTTTGTTCGGTTCTTTACAAAGAGCGGTCATAACATCTATGGATGGCCGTGCCCAACCCGAGGAAATAAGCTTTTTCTTTTTCACAAAGCAGCAAAGGCGAATGAAGCATTAAACCCAAAACAAGCAGCTTTTGTCGTGAGTTTATAGTCGATTGTTGCGGAAAGCGGGCTGCAGTCAGTGCCGGTTTCTTATTGACCGCACTGGTCATCATTTTTTGGCTTCTGCAATTCTATCCAAATGCCATAGTTCAGATCTTCTGCACCGCTTGGCTCAGGAATTTCGATGCGGTATGATTCGATTTTCATTTGCTCAAATAATCTCTTCAG
>PWDX01000044.1 GCA_003553245.1 Phycisphaerae bacterium | reverse complement strand
TAACGGCGAATACTTTGCCGAAAGTATCATGAGAAGGTATCCCATTGGGCAGTTCCAGAAATGTTTTAAACCACTTGCTGTTGGCTTTGGCAAAGTCTTCTATCTGCGTCCAGTGCTCCAGACCGCAAATGACGGCACAAACCGTTATGACCATAATGTCGTGAAGTTTGTGCATGACCTTGCCTGCAGTTCTGGGATCGGGCATGTCACGATATATGCGCAAAAGTAACGTATGAGCTGAATCTTCCATAAAGACTCCTCTTTGACAGGGCGTTTATATTGTCTTTTGCAAGGCCTTGCCCTTTAAGAGGGGCATATAGGATAATATAGGATATCGCAAGTTGCCTATTTTAATATTTTTGCTTTTCTCGACAACCTCCGATTTTCATGCGATTGCTCTGCCACGAAACGGCAGTTACTTGACAGTGGCAGAGCCAGATAGTAATATATACGAAATAAAATCGATGAATCTGTGAGTACGAATGATCTCTGACAACAAAAAAACAGCAACGACAAGCATATCCGGTTTTTGGTCAAATCCTTGGCGGTTTCGCCAGGCTATAAGTGTTACCGTCCTATTTGTCGCAACCGCGGTTATTTTACAAGTGCTTTTTCCTTATACGCAGGTGCGGCTGCCGGGAGCTCCGTGGAATTGGATAACTGTCTCGATCCCGATTGTGTTTGCGATGATAATCGCTCGAATTCGGCCATACAATACAGTCCTGGCAGGACTTGGCGGGATTCCGATGGCGATTGTATCTATTCTAGCACTTTCACTTGCAAGCCTGCCTTCGGGTATATGGCCATTGGGAGCCAACGCGCCAGGCTGGATGCATCGGCTTGGGATTTCGCAGCTTTTCGCGAGTTTACCTTTTGCAGCAGCAATGATTTTAGTTATGTTGAACCTGTCTCTGGCTGTCGGCAGGCGGCTGTTTCCAAAGAAAAAAGGTGATGTAACATTCATGCTGATTCACCTTGGCTTACTGCTGTCACTTGCAGGAGCTGTGGCCGGCACGGGAACCCTTTTGAGAGCTCATGTTACTGCTTTTAGAGATGCCGAGTTTACCAACCTGGCGCAGAAAGCCGATGATGAAATTCGTCTGCCTTTCGCGATTAAGCTGGAGAATTTTATTAGGGACACTTTTCCGCCTCGTTTGAGACTGGCCGAGCGAGTTGAAGGATCACAAGACAAGTGGCTTACACAAAGTGGCCAGGAATTTATTGAAAGAGGCGTCCGGGAACGCATCGGCAATTACACTGTGGAAGTACTTGAATATATGCCTAGCGCAGCGATTATGGCCGGACAGCCTCGTGAGTTTTCTCACGCCGGAACAGGCCCTGCCGTAAAAGTTCGAGTATATGACAGCGAAGGGGACTCAATTGATGAAGGTTGGCTTCACAGCGAAGGAAGATTTGGAGAGGAGTTGTTTCTACGATTGTCGGAAGATTATATTCTGACGCTTCAGCCGCCTCAGCCCAAAAAGTATGCTTCGGAAGTTGCATGGATTACCTCTGATTCGACCGAACCTAATCAAGCTTTAATCAGCGTGAATAAGCCGCTGACGATAGGCCCGTGGAAAGTTTATCAGCACAGCTATGACCGGAGTATGGGCAGCGCATCAAGTTACAGTATATTTGAAGTGGTTTATGACCCGATGATGCCGGTTGTTTTCGCGGGAATATATATGTTGATTGCCGGAGTCATAATACATTTCTGGACAGCGGCAAAGAGACTGGTCGTCGGACCGGGAAATTACAGGAAAGCAGCAAAATGAATGAGTGGGTTTTAGCAGTTTTGATATTGGTTACGGCTTTGTGGGCTGCTTCCGGGCTATGTACGGCAGTGGCTTTGAAAGGCGGCGTATATGCTGCTAAAATTGATACCGCGGCGAGACTGCTTTTGCTGTGGGGAGCCACTGTGCTTGGTGTGCTGCTTGCCGCTCTTTGGTACTCCCTTGGGCGTCCGCCCATGCGAACTTTAGGTGAAACCAGGCTGTGGTATGCCTTTTTGCTGACGATTATAGGGTTGCTGGTTGAATGGCGGCTATCGACACGGGCGCTGCGTATGCCAATGATAGCGTTCGGGATTGTCTTTATTTTGATAAATATCTTTCGGCCTGAAATGCTCGATCGCACGCTGATGCCGGCGCTTCAGAGTCCTTGGTTTGTTCCGCATGTGGTTGTGTATATGGCGGCGTATGCGGCACTTGGTCTCAGCGGTGGACTGGCGGCGTGGGTGCTTCTGAAAAAACGCTTCCAAAAGACAAAACCAACCTCCGCCGATGTCCGCCTGCCGGCATTGCTCGTTAATATGGGACTGCCGTTTTTGACTCTGGGAATGGCTTTCGGAGCGTTGTGGGCAAAAGAGGCCTGGGGACATTACTGGTCATGGGACCCAAAGGAAACATGGGCGTTTGTGTCTTGGGCGGTTTATCTGGGGATCATACACCTGCAAAGAGACCGCGTTTTTACACCGACCCGATGGCTCTGGTGTAACAGTGTAGCGTTTTTGGGAATACTGGCCTGTTGGTTCCTCGTAAATTACCTGCCAGCCGCCGCCGCCAGCATTCATACATACTGACCGCTTTACGGCAACGGAGCCATCGGGTCGGTGTGGATTTGGGCCGTAATGTTTTTCAGGCCGAGGCGTTGGTTTCTATGTTAAATGCCATTGCCGGAGTTGTCCACAAAGGGCTAATCCCGCAGAGGCATTTGACCTTTGCAATACCCTGCGAAATGAGTAAAGTGAACCAGTACTGTCCCATTATAAGTCGAATAATGACAATTGGTTACAGTTATGTTGCTCTTTAAAATCATAATGATTTGTCGTAAGTGCTTGTTTTAGCGTGGTTTTCTCGAAAAGTAGCCCGCTTATAATTTGGAGTATTTCGTGTAGAGAACG
>PWDX01000104.1 GCA_003553245.1 Phycisphaerae bacterium | reverse complement strand
GTATGTTCTCCGAGCCGTTACTCTACTTTGACAGGGCGATATCCCAGCAAGAGCCGAGGGCCTTATTTTATGCGTCTTCATCCAGAAGGAACGGTAACTCGCCCGGAGAATAATACAGAGTTGGAAGAAGATCGTCCCAATCTGCCGCGCCTAATGCAGCGTGCTGGGTATCGGACTGGATTTGTTGGAAAGAGTCATGTAATCGACCATCACCTGTTTCAAAGGGATAACTGGGAAGAAAATGGCCTTATGACTTACGAAATGTCCGACGATCCTCGGGACCCTGAGGTTGCAAAGGCCATGGCTCACAATCATAATTATTGGGTCAATCGAGTTAAAGAATTTGGCTTCGACTTTGCTGATGCGGTTTATGCGGCGAATAAAAGAGAGCTTTGGAATGATGCGCTCAATATTCATAATGTTGAGTGGAAGACCAAGCCGGCGCTCGAATTTATTGAACAGTCTGCCGATGAACCGTTTTTCCTTTACTTCAGTGAAACCCTTCCGCATGGTCCAGCCCCATGGATTAAACGAGACGGAGAATATGTACATGGTCTGGATTCAGATCCCAAAATGACTAGTGCTGGACATGTGGATCAGGAATATGATTTTATGCCGGAAAGGGATAAGATAAAAGCTGAGATAGAAGAAAAAGAAAAAGACCTTGATCACGCCTGGCTGCGATGGATAGATCATGCCATTGGAGCTATAGTTAGGAAATTAAAAGAAACAGATCAGTTTGAGAACACCCTTATTGTGGTAACATCAGACCATGGGAATTATTATCATCAAAAGTCAACACTGTATGAAGGTGGGGTTAAAACGCCCTTACTCATGCATTGGCCTGCCGGTATCGAGTCCCGTTCGGTTTATGATGGTTTAGTTCAGAATATCGACTTTGCTCCGACATTCCTTGAGTTAGCCGGCTTAAACATTGATGAGTCTATGGAAATTGACGGTGTCAGCGTGGTAAATATTCTCAGAGGCGACAAAAACCCTGTACACGACCATCTGTTCTTTGAAATCGGATATGCCCGCGGTGTAATCACAAAAGACTGGAAATACATTGCCGTCCGGTATGATGATCACATAAATGAACAGATTGAAAGAGGGCATAAATTCGATGGTTGGGAAGGCCGTAAACTTGATGTGCCGTATTATACACGAAATCAGCATCTGGGCTACCATGCCACAATATATAATGAGAACTACTTTGATGTGGATCAACTTTATGATCTGAAAAACGATCCGGGTGAAAAAAATAATGTTTACGATTCCAATCCCCAAAAAGCAGAGGAGATGAAAGCGATTCTTGCTGGATATTTGCGTTCATTTCCGGGAAGACCTTTTGGTGAATTTACTGTCTGATAAATCCTGAAAGTGAAAGGGTTTTTAGAAATGAAAAGTAACGACATAAAGCGAACATCTGGTAATACGCTTACAAGGAGATCTTTTGTAAAAGCTACTGTTACTGCTGCAATGGCAGGTGCATCTTGTGATCTGTCCCTCGCTGGCAGTTCGCTTAGTTCTTCAGCTGTTCAATTCTCAGCAAATCCATCCAAACCTAACATCGTGTTTATTCTTGCAGATGATTTGGGCTACGGAAGTCTGAATTCATATGGTGCCGATAAAAAGTTGATACGCACTCCCCATATTGATCGCATTGCCAATGCGGGTATGAGTTTTACCGATGCCTATGCTCCTGCTTCTATTTGCACGCCGACGCGATATAGTTTTGTAACAGGTCGATATACATGGCGTACAGAGCTCAAAGCCGGCGTGGTCAATCCTCGGGATCCTTTACTGCCGGATCCGAACAGGGCTACCATTGCCAGTTGGCTCAAAGAGCGCGGCTACAATACTGCAATGATTGGTAAGTGGCACTTAGGTTATGGAGACAAAACGCCTGTGAATCTGACAGGTAAGTTGTCGCCCGGGCCTCTTGATTTGGGCTTCACATATCATTTCTCTGTGCCCCAAAACCATGGGGATAAATGGGGTGTATATGTCGAGAATGACCGGGTTTATGGATTGAGAAGCGAAAGATTACAGCCATACTCCAAGACATTTTATGGCACTCAATATGTGGGGCTTGATGCGCCGCAGCGTGTGAACAAAAAAGTAATGGGTGATTTGACTGACAAGTCCGTAGAATGGCTAAAACAGCAAAGCAGGGAGAAACCGTTCTTCCTGTATTATGCACCGGTTGCAGTTCACCATCCTATCACGCCATCCAATAAGATGAGGGGGATGAGCGATGCTGGTCCGTACGGAGATTTCATCCAGGATTTGGATATGAGCGTAGGAAGGCTCATAGAAACATTGGAGTATATGAATCTGATGGATAACACCTTAATCATATTTACAAGTGATAATGGTGGTGACATTCCGGGAACCGATGGCCAAAGGCCCGAGGACCAGGCTATCAAACTTGGTTTGAGAATCAACGGCGATCTGCGCGGCGACAAACACACTATCTATGAAGGTGGAACCAGGATTCCGTTTATTGTTTCCTGGCCCGGAAAAGTTAAATCCGGAACCGTTTCAAATGACATGATCAGCATAATGGATATTTTTGCCACTGTGTGTGAAATAACCGACGGCAAACTCCCTGACTCCAAAGATATCGCACCCGACAGTTTCAGTTTCCTGCCTTCGCTGATGCAGGCCGAAAATAAACACGAACGCCCTTCGTTGGTGACATCTGACGTAAGGGGAAGGCAAGCTCTTCGCAAAGGAAATTGGAAATACATTGACAATACCTCTGGCCAAGGCGAGAACCTGGGACGACCGCAGTTGTATGATCTGGTCAAAGATCCATCTGAAACAACGGATATGTACGATCAAAAACCTGAAATCGCTAAAAGACTGGCAGACGAATTGGATCGAATCAGGCAAGCTCAAGCGACCAGGTGAAAAGTATAGTAACATGAAGAATGAAAGCTTATAGCCATGAAATTAACAAGACGAAATTTTGTAAAAATGGTAGGTCTTGGCGTTGGCGGTATAATGGCGTCCAGGTCTCTTGTGGCTGATGTTGCACCAAAATCAAAAAAGCCCAATCTATTATTTATTATGACCGACCAGCAAAGGTGGGATGCTCTGAGTATCGCAGGCAATAAAGTCCTTGAAACCCCCAACCTCGATCGGCTGGCAAGACAGGGCGCCTTCTTTAAGAACGCTTATACGCCCTGCGCTGTTTGCTGTCCTGCAAGATCGGTTGTCCTTACAGGCCACACTGTGGAAAACACCGGCATGAAAACTAATTACCTTGCCTATTATCCAGAAGAAGATGGATTGATGACCCAGCCTACCTTCGATGAAATATTGACCGAGCACGGCTATCGTTGCGAGTACTACGGCAAATGGCACAGCTTGTCGGCTCGTGCGGAATGTTATCAAAATCCTGTGCAAGTCGCCAAGAACGGCAATTCGATATTTGGACCCGGTGGTCAGGAGTACATGTATCGCGATCATCTGGACAAGCATGTGCCAAGGCGTGAACTTAGGGAGGGTGAATTTTATGAAAACGTTTCACAAAGGCCCTACCGTAGCGATCCTATCGACCGCTACCATGGAATGACACCAGATGAACTTGAGGCAGAAGGTATTCATGTTGGGCAAAGTGACCAGCATGGTGAGTTGTTGATACCCAGTGAGCATTCCATTACCGCGTTCCAGTCAAGGCAAACCATCGAAGCTATCGAACGGCTCAAGGATGAACCTTTCAGCATTACCTGTTCGCTTCATTTCCCGCACATCCCAATAACACCTGCCGAACCCTATTACAGCATGTATCCTCCGGAAGAGATGGACAATGAAATTCCGGCCAGTATCCACGACGATATGGCAAATAGCCCTTATGCCGGCACCAACGGCAGAAGAAATCTGCCTCAATATCGCGACAAGGAAAAGCTCAAGTACATGATTTCGAATTATTACGGCCTTGTCCGAGAAATCGACGACTGGGTAGGCAAGATCATGGATACACTCGACAAACATGGCCTGACCGATAATACCCTGGTGATCTTTTGCAGCGACCACGGCGACATGATGGGCTCTCACGGCATGAGAGCAAAAAATGTTTTCTATGAAGAATCAGCTCATATCCCGTTATTTATCCGATTCCCCGGCCGAATCAAAAGCAACACCGTAGTCGCCGAGCCTGTTTCTCTGATAGATCTGTTTGCGACCATTCTTGATTACATGGGCGTTGAGGAGCATGAATCTGACGGGCAAAGCCTTCGCGACTTAATAGAGGGTAAGTCTACAGAGCACGGCAAGTATGTTGTCACGGAATGGCTCTGGCGAGGCGATGTCGAACCGAATTTCATGATAGTCAAAGACGGCTGGAAGATGATGATTCCTTACTCTAAGACTTCGACGGTTCTAAATGTATTGTATGATCTCAATACCGATCCTTACGAAATGAACAACCTTATCGCCAACAATCCCAACAGCTATCATTATGCAGAGAAAACCGAAGAACTCCGTGCCTGCCTTCTGGAATGGCTGGACGAGACCGGTTCAAGTCACTATGATGGAGTTAAAGAAAGAAAATTGGTTTAGTAGGAAAATCAAATATTTTAACTAAATGGAGGTTATGTCTATGATGTATTTTAAAACGAAGTTGGCTATTGTTCTCATTTGCGTAATAAATGTATTGGCTGTCGGTGCGGACCAGCGGCCTGATGTACTCAAACCCTATGATGGTCCATCAGTTGAAGGGATAGACTCCAGCACGCTGACAGACAAAGTCATGACAGGTTATCAGGGGTGGTTTAACTGCGAAGGCGACGGCGCAAATCTCGGTTGGACGCACTGGGCCAAAGATGTCAGTAGACCTTTTGAGCCAAACAACATTGCCGTCGACATGTGGCCAGATGTTTCTGAATACGATGATGATGAACTCTATGCTACTCCTTTTTATTACGAGGATGGAACACCCGCCAAGGTTTTCAGTTCGTTTAATCGCAAAACTGTGCTTCGCCATTTCAAATGGATGCGTGATTATGGCATTGATGGAGCATTCGTGCAACGTTTCGCTGAGCGTCTATACGATGAAGACATGCGATATCACAAGGATAAGGTTTTGTCCAGCGCAAGAGAAGGGGCAAATCGTTATGGGCGAACTTATGTAGTTATGTATGACCTTACCGGGATTCCGGATGAAGATGTCATTAAGGTTTTCGATGACTGGCGTATACTGCGTGAAAAAATGCAAATCACCGAAGACCCTGCCTATCAGCACCATAATGGTAAGCCCTTAGTGGCAATTTGGGGCGTCGGTTTTAACGATGAAATCAAGCCGCGAGCCGGTTTTCAGGAATGCGAAGAACTGATCAAAAAATTCAAAGCAGATGGATGCAGTATTATGCTTGGAACAGCAACAGGATGGCGTGAGCAAGATAACGATGCCCTCCAAGACCCTGATCTTCATCGCGTACTGCTCAAGGCCGATGTTATTAGCCCCTGGAGTGTTGGCCGTTTCGGTGGTCTGCAGGGTGTTAAGAACCACACCGAAAGATACTGGGCGCCGGATATTGCCTGGGCAAGAGAGAATGATATAGATTATATGCCGGTCGTATTTCCTGGGTTCAGTTGGTACAATCTTAAGGGCGAGAAATTCGACCATATTCCGCGACTCGATGGTCAGTTCCTGTGGTCGCAGGTGGTGGCAAATAAAAAAGCCGGTACGGATATGCTCTATATAGCAATGTTTGATGAGGTTGACGAAGGTACAGCTATTTTCAAAATTTGCAACAATCCTCCTACAACCGGCGGATCAAAATTCCTGACACTGCAGGGACTTCCTAGCGATTTTTACCTCCAGTTAGCCGGAAAAGCTGGCAAGTTGCTTCGTGACGAAATTCCTGTGAGTACTGAGGTACCAGTGCCGACTGATTAAATATTGTTCTTGGGGCAAATAGAATCGTTAGGAAAGGGTAAACTATTATGAAGGAGCTAAATAGAATGGATAGAAGATCGTTCTTAAATTTGGTATCAAGTATAGGCATAGTTTCCCTGCCCCCGGCGATTAAGTTGGCGCCATTTAATCATCTAGGCCGAGAACCGCAAACATCTTTTTCGTTTGCTTTAATAGCTGACCCTCATGCTTCGGAGGGGGTCCGTGATGGTATAGAGCAATATGGCGATGCAAAAACCAAATTTTTCCGCTGCATCGAGAAAATCGAAAATATGCCCAAGGATGAACAGCCTGATTTTATATTGGTTTTGGGGGACCTTCATTTTCACGCAATCGAAGATGAACTTAGCAAGGTTAACATACCGATGCATCCGATTGCCGGGAATCATGAGTCGGTAGAGCAAAAGAAGCAATTGCGTCAAATGTTCCCAAAAGATTTTCAAATTAATGGTGTTGAGTCGGATTATTATTCTTTTGAACACAAAGGTGTTCATTTCATTGGACTTTGTAATGCAATTAGCCCAGACCATATTGGACATCTTTGCTCGAATCAGATTATTCCCAGAGGTCAATGTGAATGGCTTGAAAAGGAACTTACAAAAAATGAAATGCCCAAAATTGTCTTTGCACATATTCCTATTGAGCCTGATGGACAGGACAAGCACATGTATCTGACGAGAAATGATTCCAGGTATATGGCTGAGTTAATCAGCAAATACAAGCCCAACGCCATGTTTTTTGGCCACCACCATCTTGAGACTCGTCAGTTCAATATTGAAGACTGTTCCATAACTATTTTACGCGCTTGCAGCTGGAACTTTCATAATGTTCCAATTGGATTTGGCATCGTTAAGGTAACTCCTGAAGGAATCTCGCTGAAGGAAATTATTACAGGGCGTTATGAATCGTAACTTTCAGCAGAGTATAGACAATTGATCAAAGATATGAACAGGAATGAATTGTAAATAAGATTTGGAGTGCATATGCGACGCAGAGATTTTCTTAAACATGTCGGTTTCCTTGCTAGTACGATGTCAACTGCTAATCTATGCAAGGCTGTGAGAGCTAAGACCGACAATGCCCTGCTGGCGGGTAAAAAACAACCGAACATTATCTTTATCATGGCCGATGACATGGGCTATGGTGATGTGAGTTGCCTCAATTCAGATTCAAAGATCCCCACACCCCATTTAGATTCGCTTGCTGCTGAGGGGATGTATTTTACAGATGCCCACTCACCTTCATCTGTATGCACCCCAACTCGCTATGGAGTTATAACCGGCCGTTATTCCTGGCGAGGCCGACTTAAAAGAGGCAATGTTGATGGCTATGACAAATTGCTCATTGAGTCTGGTCGCCAGACTGTCGCTTCAATACTCAAGGATCATGGTTATCGAACGGGGTGTATCGGTAAATGGCATCTTGGGCTAACCAATCAGCAGCCTGTTGATTACTCCAAACCTTTAACTCCCGGGCCAAATGAAGTGGGTTTTGACTATTGGTTTGGAATGTCCGCCTCACTGGATATGCCGCCATACTGTTACATTGAAAACGGCCGTTTGACTGAACCCTTGACTGACACCTTGGAGGGTGAACCTATACCCCGTTTTTATCGCGAAGGTGAAGCATCTCCGGGATTTGATGTTGATCAGGTCTTGCCAAAAACTACCAAAAAAGCCTGCTGGTTTATAGATGACCATGTTACCAAACATCCGGATAAACCTTTCTTTCTCTATTTCCCCATGACTGCTCCGCATACACCTTGGTTGCCTTTGGATAAGAATCATCAGCGCAGCCAGGCCGGTGTTTATGGAGATTTTGTTACACTCATTGACGATTGTGTAGGCCAGGTTGTGAATACTTTGGAAGAACTCCGCATTAAAAAGGATACGCTATTTATCTTTACCGCCGACAACGGCGCTCTCGTTCATGGCGTAGGGGATATAATTGATAATATCGGCAACCACAATAATAGTGTGTCCGATTCATCTGAGTACAATTTCGGCCATAATGCCAATTACATTTTTAGAGGTCAAAAATCTGATATTTGGGATGGAGGGACTCGCGTGCCTTTTATCGCGCGCTGGCCTCAGGTCATAAAACCGGGCTCTAAAAGTGATGAAACTATCAGCCTTGTCGACTTGACCGCAACCTGTGCTGATATTGTAGATTATCAGTTGCCTGACGATACCGCTGAAGACAGCCACAGCTTATTGAGTGTGCTTCAGGGCAAACCTTTAACAAAACCTATTCGTGAGGCGACTATAACGCATTCTGTCAGTGGTGAATTTGCGATACGCAAAGGCCGATGGAAGTTCCTGGATTGCGTCGGTTCCGGCGGCTGGTCCGGCCCTGGTGATGGTTTGCCGGGCCAATTATATGACATGGTTGACGACCCCAGCGAAAAAAACAACCTCTATGAATCCCCTGAGCATCAGCCAATTATAGAGGAACTAAAAGCATTGCTGGAAAAATATAAGTCGCAGGGCTATAGCAGACCTATATAGGCTGGCTTAACTGTATTTAGGATAAAGCGGGGTATAAAACTTAGTGGAAACGTATCCCTATACGCATAGATTATATTTATTAGAAAGTTTCAGGTTTAGATTAGCTGTTACCTGGTCGGCCATATTAGGCTTGAGGTTAAAGAAAGTGTCTCGATGCGGTCGATGATGTGGATATTTTAATGTTCAATATGCTGTATAATTATGAATATCCGAGATGTTTAATTTATTGTTGCTTTTTCCGTTTATATCTTATATATTAGAGGGTACTATTTGCTGGTTCTGATAAAATTATTTTGAAAATGGTTTACTCTCTCGAGGTTGCTCATCTTGGCATAGGTTCATTAATAAAAGGAAAGGATTACAATATGATTTTACGGAATAAAAGACACCGGAAACTTATTTTATTCGCAATAGTTTTAACAACGATGATGTTTACGGCGAGCGTTTCGTATGCAGAGCATTTGATTGCTCCGATTACGATCGATGTCACACCCGAATTAGGTACTAATATGCCTGTTCACGCTTCCATTGATTTACCGGAAGAGCTACGAGGCTTAAGCTATGAGCAGATAGAGGTAACAGTCCACCCGATTAATAAACCTGATCAGAAAACAGCCGGACAGGTCGTTCCGGCTTGTGAAAATGGGTATGAACTTTGGTGGATAGTCGAAGACGCTGATCAAGCTGGCAATGAGTGGCAGGCCAGCCTTAGCATTGGAGAATTTCCGACAGGGCAGCGATTTTCCTGGTCAGGCAAGCCTGGTGAGTATCTGGATTTGCTATATCAGGACCGACCAGTCACCCGATATATGTACGCTTCGGATGAATCTAATGATCAGCGGGCTTATGAAACCTATAAGGTGTACCATCATGTGTTTGATGTAAAGGGAGAGAGCTTTATTACCAAGGGCCCGGGCGGGCTGTTTACGCATCATCGAGGAATTTACTATGGGTTTAATCACTTGCATTATGATGATGATCAACGAGATGACTGGTGGCATATGAGAGATGGCGTCAGGCAGGAGCACTATGCATTTGAAGAGATGATTTCCGGGCCAGTGCTGGCGCGATCGACAGCTGTGATTCACTGGAATGATTCTGATGGAAAGCCTGTTGTTAGGGAAAGGCGGACGCTGACGGCTTACCGACAGCCCCTGCCGACTATTGCGTTGCTTGATTTTAAGTCGGAACTGACAGCAGTGCGGTCAGATATTCGTCTGTCAGGCGATCCTGAGCACGCTGGTGTGCAGTATCGTGCGCATAATTATGTGGCTGAGGAGACTACTGAGCAAACAGTATATGTGTTTAAAGATCCTCAGGCCAATGCCCATGAAGACCGTGATATGCCCTGGGCCACGATGAAGTATTATATGCAGGATAAGCAGCCTTACACCGTTCAACAGATGAATCATCCGACTAATCCAAAAGATACGCTTTTTTCAGCATACAGGGATTATGGGCGGTTTGGTGCTTTCTTTGAGGCAGATGTAGCTAAAGATGAGTCGTTGACGGTTTGCTATCGGTTCTGGATTGGAAATACTGAAATGCCAAGTCGCGACCTATTGCATCAGAGGTGGGAAGCGTTTGTTAAAACGAATGACATGTATGATTAAGCTTACATTATATTGATAGTTTACTTCTGTTACATAGGAGCTTGCTGGGCAAGCTATAATTGGTGCATAGTCCCGAAGAGAAGTTATTTAAAAACTTTATGATAAGTTGTGTTATTATAGTAGGTAACAATGAGTCATAAAAAAGTAGTTAATATCAAAACTGAGTGTTTTTCAACACTTAACCGCCGGACATTCCTCAAAAGTGTTTTAGCTGCGACTGTAGTTCCCAAGGCTGTTGGCGTATCAGGGAATTCACGCCGAGTTTCACCGAACGAAAAGATAAATCTGGCTTGCGTGGGTATTGCCCATCAGGGCCGCAATATGACAAGGACTTTCGGCAACAAGGATATGACCAATATTGTAGCTCTGTGTGATGTTGATCTCGGAAGCCCGGACACCCGTGAAATTCTCGAAAGTTATCCCGATGCCAAACGCTTTCAAGACTTTCGAGTGATGCTCGATAAGATGGGCAATGAAATTGACGGATTGATTATATCAACGCCGGATCACTCCCATTTTCCTATAGCTATGCTTGCAATGTCAATGGGCAAGCATGTGTTTATAGAAAAGCCACTGGCTAATACTTTTGAGGAAACCGAGCTGATGATGGCAGCAGAGAGGAAGTATAAAGTTGCTGCACAGATGGGAAATCAGGGCCACTCAGGTAACAACTATTTTCAGTTCGAATCTTGGACAAAAGAAGGCATCATTAAAGATGTTACTAAAGTGACCGCTTTTATGAACAGTCGGCGAGTATGGCATGACTGGGAAATTGACGGCTACCCTGATTACGAAGAAATCCCTGATACGCTTGACTGGGATCTCTGGCATGCAACAGTGAAAAAGCGGCCATACAGCAGTAAACTGCACCCCGGGAATTGGCGAGGTTGGTTCCGCTACGGCAACGGTGCCTTTGGTGACTGGGGCCCTCATATTCTCGATACAATACACCGCTTCTGTGATCTTGGATTGCCGACAGAAATAGAAGCGGTAAAACGCGATGGGCCAAATCCCTATATCTTTCCTCAGGCTTCAACTATTCGATTCAAGTTTCCAGCGCGCGGGTCTATGCCTCCGGTTGAAATTACATGGTACGACGGTCAGGAAAACAAACCACCGCTTCCGGATGAATTTGAGGGAAGAGAAGTTAGAAACCAAGGGAAAATAATCTACACCAAAGACCTGGTTTTCTACGGTGGTACGCATGGAGACATCGTAAGAATAATACCGGAAGATAGGATGCGAGAAATGGCCTCCGAACTTCCGAGGTTTGCAGGTGCTGCAGAACATTCCGACCATTACGATAACTTCCTCTTGGCGATAAAGGGACAGGAGGAGTGCAGGTCTTCGCTGGACATTTCCGGGCCGCTTTGCCAGGTTTTCTGTCTGGGTTCAATTGCTCAGGAACTCGGAGGCACACTTATCTTTGACCGTGAAACTAAGAAGATAAAAGATAATAAAATTGCCAACGATTTGCTGACAGGACCGTCGCCAAGAAAGGATTGGCAGCAGTATTATAAGCTGTAAGAAGTTCCTTTATCCGTAAATTTTCTAGAACTCATCCCAAAACCCTCCTTATGAGGATACGCCCGGGCAGTTGAAGCCTTAAGAGAATTAGCTGATTCTGGATGTTTGAAGTTAAAATAAACAGAGGTAATTACTATGAAAACATGGAATTTCGGAATTATAGGAGCCGGGTTAATCGCTGGATTTCACGCAAAGGCTATCGCTGATATTCCAAACGCCAAACTAATTGGCGTTTGTGGCAAAAGCCAGGGCAAAGCTGAGAAACTCGCCGGGCAATATAACTGCAAAGCATACGGCGATTACCATGATCTGCTCGCTGACGGTGAACTTGATATTGTAACAATAGCCACGCCGAGCGGCCTGCACGCCGAACCTGTCATTGCTGCCGCTGAAGCCGGCAAGCATGCTATCTGTGAAAAGCCGCTTGAAATATCCCTCGATAGAATTGATGCTATGGCCGAGGCACATAATAAAGCGGGAACTGTTCTTGGCGGAATTTTCCAATACCGCTTTAACGAAGCCGTAAAAATACTAAAAGAAGCTATCGACACAGGGCGTTTCGGCAAGATAACTTTCGCAGGCGCGTATGTTCCGTGGTGGAGAGCGCCTGAATACTACAAAGACTCTTGGCACGGCACATTGAAGCTTGACGGCGGCGGGGCACTTATGAACCAGTCAATCCATGCCATTGACCTGCTTTGCTATCTGATGCCACCGGTTGAAAATGTCGCAGCATTTACCGATAATATCTGTCATACACAAATTGAGACCGAAGATACTGCTGTAGCCATCCTCAGGTTCCAAAATAATGCTTTAGGCTCAATTTACGGAACAACAGCGTCCTGGCCGGGTCAACTTAAAAGAATTGAAATTACCGGAACAAAAGGCACTGTTGTTTATCTCGAGGACAGCTTTGTAGTCTGGCAATTTGATCAAGAACAACCCGGGGATGCACAAATCAGAGAGCGGTTTTCAAAAGCACAGTCCAAAGGCGGCTCAGCCGATCCCTCTGATATCCCTTACACAAACCACAAGCTGAATATACAAGCCTTCATCGATGCGCTGGACGGAAAGCAAACATTCGAATTGACGGCGACGGAGGCACGAAAATCCGTTGAGCTTATTCTGGCAATATATCAATCTGCAAAGGCCCAAAAGCTAATTCAAATCAGTACTGTCCCATTATAAGTCGAATAATGACAGTTGGTTACAGTTATGTTGCTCTTTAAAATCATAATGATTTGTCGTAAGTGCTTGTTTTAGCGTGGTTTTCTCGAAAAGCAGCACGCTTATGATTTGGAGTATTTCGTGTTTGGCATACCCCCCAAAAACTGTACCATTGTGAATTAGAGAGTATCCGATAGAATTGTTTAAGTTTAAGAAAATGGGAAAGGATGCTCTTATGAAACGAAAGAATCACAGCCCTGAGCAGATCGTTAAG
>PWDX01000004.1 GCA_003553245.1 Phycisphaerae bacterium | reverse complement strand
GGGGTCGGGTGAGGGATGGCGGTGTTGCCTGGCAGTGGTTTTGGCTTTATAGGCTGTTTATGTAGGGTGCGTGAATGGCTGGGCTTATCCGGTGTGATTTAAGGTCGGTCGGGCTTTTTGCCGGATTATGCGGCTTAGGATTGGCTGAAGTGTTGGTTTTGATGTGGTGCGTGTAGCTGGTGCATGTGTTGATATTTGCTGTGGCCGGTGATAGATGGCCGGCTGGTGAGTGTTTAATGTATGATGGTGATATGCTCGTTTAGATGGTATGGCTGTGTATTGGTTTGGTGGGGCTGGATATTAGTTGCTGTCGTGAGGGTCTGTTGGTCGATTGAACTGTAGGGCGTATGTTGGGGACGGCTGGTCTGTTATGAGGTGGCTTTAGTTTGATGGCGATGAGGCCTTGCGGCTTATGTTATGGTGAGTGTTTGATTATTCTGATGTGCGGCTGGATTAAATGTATGGGGCTTTACAAGCCCTGATGATATGAGGCGTTTTTATTATTGCGTTATGGCTGACTGGATTATACCTGGAGGTGGCGAAATTGATGCCATTGGCCTCAAAAGACATAAAAGGCACTGCACAGTTGTATTTGCGTTGTGCAGCTAGCCATTTAAGTCTTTTGGGCTGGCATGGCGAAAAGCGTAAAAGGCGCTTCACGGTTTTGGGGCAATGTTCAGCTAACCTTTTAGGCTTTTCGCCGGTTGGTGATGCGGGCTGGTGATCTGTATGCTGTGGACGTGGCTGGGTGTGAGCTGAACTGGTGTTCAGAGCGGTCGTGACTGAGAGCGAGAGGGGCGGATATGTTTTGCGGTTGTGTCAGGGCGGAGCTTTGATGGCCTTGCGGCGCAGACTGCTGAGATGATATGTCGATGATATGAGGTTGCAGGGCTGGGCAGTGATGGGAGAGTTTTTCGGGGTGGTGCTGTTGTCGGGCTGGGTCAGTTTTCGTTCGCGGGGTGGCTGTAGCACATGCGAAAAGCGTAAAAGGCGCTTCGCCTTTTTTGGGGTTGGGGCTCAGCTAACCTTTTAGGCTTTTCGCATTAAGGGTGGGCTGATAGAGAGCAGGTGTATAGTGCTGTTGTGTGTATTTGTTTTTTATTTTATTAGGTATTGAACCGTTGATTTTAAGGATGATTGGTGTGCTCGATTGGTTGCAGGCGTGTCCTTTGTATAAGTATTGCTTAATGTTTTATTAGATTTATGTTCGGAGGGTTAGAGTTGTTTAGCTTGGTGAGCAGTGCACACAGCCAGCCTAAAGGCTGGCTGTGTGTTGTGTGGTTTTTGATGTTGTTTTGTGTGTTGGAAGTTGTTGTTCCGGTGGAACGGTATTTAAAGCCCTTGGAACGGAAACAACAGCTTCAAGTGTAAGTGCTTTATTAACAAAAGCTTAGCTCTTTAAGTTTCCCATTTTAACAATTGTGGAGCGGAACAACAACTATTGCTGTTTTTGAGTGTATTTCCACCGCTGATTTTTGGCAGCTTCCGGCAAAATCGGCTTTGAAACATTAAAGAGTATGTGCGGTTTATGCGTCAGCTTGTTTTTAGTATTGCTTATATTATGGACCAGGCAATTCACTACAGAGTGGTCGCATAAGTTTATAAACAAGCCCTGTTTTTAATAGCCGGATCATGCATTTCGATAGTCGTAGCCGGGGGTATACTGCCCATGCAAGGTAAGCCATTACGATAGCCGTTATCGATCGACTTGACGCGTAAACTCCACTCTCTCTTTAGCTGCTTTCGGCAATGACCGCTTTGATTTGGCGGATCAATTCTTCGGCGGTTTCGATATCACGGTTGATCTGCTGCTGGTCGATTTCAGGGATATAGGCATAATCGCTTTCTTGTCTCTGATCGAAAACCCGGGAATAGAACTTGCCCAGCTCTATTGGGATAATGCCTGTTTTTACAAAATGCCTGTTGAAAAGAGCGATGACGCCGCTGTGCTTAGAGCTTGTAATATCTTTTGTCATAAGCAGTGCTGTAACGGCATAAAAGCAGAGGCATAATAAACCCTGTTGGCGGCTCCGGATGGATGTCGGGTCTGAGCCAGCAGTTGAGCCTCCTGGAGAGTTTCATATGCCCGATCGAGGCTTAGCTGTATAAGGTTTTCCCTGCCTTCGGTCATTCTATGAGTATTCCCTCATTCTGAACGGATTTATATAGCCCCGTTGCCCTGGAAACAGGTTTTTCCCACTGTTGGTTGGTTCTTATAAAAGCACTGATGACGACATCATTTTCCAGGCCTATCTCGTAGAGCATGTCATGGAGATGGTTTTTCTGCTGCTGTGAGATACTACCGTCTAGCAGCACTATAATGTCCAGGTCCGAATATTCGCGGCCCTGACCTCGTGCCCGAGAGCCGTAAAGTATGATCCTGGCGTCCGGATGATGCTCGGTGACCCGGCGATAGCATTCATAGAGCACCTTCCGGATGTGGCCGTCGAGCTGATTTTGTTTTTCTGTAAACTGATACACCTTTAAGGAATCCTTCTAAATGTATGGCAGTATTATAACAGCAAACAGACAATCAGGCCAGGGGTTTTCCATCGGCAAGCTGTTTGAGACCGGTGTCGGTAAGTGCTACGGTTCTTTGTCTGCCTTTGTCGGTGGTCTTCAAATCATCTTTTATAAGGTTATTACTGAGAAGCTGTTGTTTTATCTTCTGGCCCTGCCTTACCGATATTGACAGGCGTTTATACCTGGCGGCGATCCCGCTTTGGGGGTTATCTTTAATATCCTGAAGAAATGCAACAGCCGCAGGTTCAAGTTCAGGGATATCCGACTGTTGAGATGCTAAAGGCTGACTTCGGCCCTTAAAACCCGGGTGTCCAGGCAGCCGGAAATCCTCCTGCTCAAACGGACGGGCCAGCTTAGCCATTTTCTGTTTTATTATCTCATCGGTTACG
>PWDX01000043.1 GCA_003553245.1 Phycisphaerae bacterium | reverse complement strand
TTTGGACGAGATATCTTCGTCCGTGAATTTGCCGTACCTGTAACGGACACTTGTAGGCCAGGCTCAGATGTTCATCGTCAAAGACCTCATCAGCGGCCGAATCCGCAAGTATCAGACCTTGATCGAGCAGGATTATTCGACTACAGCTTTGCGGCAGCAGGTTTGTCTCGTGCGAAACCATCAAAACAGTTACGCCCGTCTGCTTGTGTAAATCCTCAATGATTTCCGTAATACGGTACTTCCAGTTAAAATCAAGATTGGCTGCCGGTTCGTCCAGCATAAGTATATCGGGGTTCTGTGCCATTGCGCGTGCAATCAGTGCTTTTTGCTGTTCGCCGCCGGACAATGATCTGAAAGGTTGCTGAGCAAGATGTGAAAGCCCCAGTGCGTTTATCCATCTACCGGCAATTTGACGGTCTTCTGTGTTGATTCTGCTAAGGAGGCTTTTTGCGGCGGCTCTTGCCATAAGCACAATTTCTTCAACAGTAAAGGGCAGTTCCTTATTATATTGCGTTGACTGCGGGATATAACCTATGGATTTACGCAGATTTGCTTTTTGCCAGTTCCAGAGTTTGCCTATATCAGCCTGCTTAAAGATGACCTTTCCTTTGCTCGGCCTGGTCAGACCGCAAATCGTCTTAAGCAGGGTAGTCTTGCCCGCTCCGTTTGTACCTATTATGCCAACGAACTCACCGGATTCTATTTTCAGTTTCGAGAATTCGAGAATTTTGCGCCTGCCGGCCCTTACCATAATGTCAGAAAGATATATCAGAGAGTTTTGGGTCATTTTGCTGCCTGCAAAAGATTTTGTGTATTTTCCCTGAATAATCCTTCAAAACCGGATTGGGAATAGTCCGAGTCGGGGAAGTTACTGAAGATTACCACCTGGGCGTCGAGCTGCTCGGCCAGCGCTTTAGCCAGATCAGTGCCTTCCTGCATGTTGGCGATTACAAATTGTATTTCCTGCTCTCTGGTATCAGTAAGTATAGAGTTGATTCTGCTTATTGTTTCGGTATCCTGGCCGGTGAATGTCGCTACAACATCAAGTCCCAGATATTCGGCAAAAGACTCCTGATGTGCTGAGGAAATAACCTTTGTGTTTTCAATTCCGGCGTTTTGAAGCTCTATGCTAATTTCATCGCTGATTTTCGCGAGACAGGTTTCCAGTGCCGCGAAATTATTTTCAAAAGTCTCCTTGCGGTCAGGATAAATATCAGCAAGAATTTTTTTTACCTGGCGGCTGGTTTGAAGATAAATATGTGGTATTGACATACCTTCACTCGATTTTACCGTTGCGATTTTAAGTCCTTCATCGGTCAATCGCGAAAGCGTACTGTTAAGACTTTGCTGAAAATCGAAGATAAGCAGTGCCGCCGATTGTCTAAGCTGAGTTACCTGTCTCGGCGATATATCAAAGTGTCCCGGACACATACCCGGCGATGCCAAAGTTACTACCTTTATATCCGGCCCGGCGATGTCCATTACAGCCGAGGCCAGATAGGAATTCGTAACCGCAATCATCTCAGTGTCTTCAGGGTTATGTTCCGCACAGCCAGTGCCAAACAAAGACGCACAAATATAAATTAGAAGCAGCGTTTTTAATGGTTTACCAAGCATTGCATTAGTCGCCTTGAAATGTTCCAGTATATTGACCGTTTCTTAGCCTGATACGAGTTAAGATACCGGATTTTTTCCCAGGACTATACCAGAAATCCTTAAGCAAGGGAAAGCCGTCTCTTACTGGAAACATCGCGCGAGATGTCTTTTCGGGATCATGATTCGGGCCTACGCTGAATATTGCGTAAGTAGCGGGTGCCTCTTTCTGGTCGCGGTATCGCTCAAGCTCACTTTTGGTTTGATTATGCGGATAATTCGAAGGCATATACATAGTCTGAGTGCCCAAAGATGTACCTATAAATGTTTTTAGGGGCCCAGGTGTAATATATTTGTAGGTATAGCCTTTGTTAAATCGGTCTTCTGTATTAGCAAGCTCCGTTCTGGCGACTCGCCCACCTCTATCCAGATAATTACCTTCAATTAATTCACTAGGTAATGGGTACGCGTGAGGAATTGATGCCGTGCTACAATCCGCCCGGGCCGGGGGAAAGGTTTCATTATTATCAATATAATATGTCTCCAAGGCCAGACTGATACCGTATAATTCGGCATGAACAGCGACAATTCGAGCTTTGGTGCGCGCTGCCGCCAATACCGGAATCAAGATGCCAAGCAGCAGCGCGATTATACCTATGACAACAAGAAGCTCTATCAGGGTAAAACCATGCTTTGTCATATCAGAATCAAATGCATTTTTGAGAGCCATATATTTTCTTAATCGCAACTTTTTGATCCGGCAATACAATCAAGCCAGTAGTTTGCCATATTGGCAAAGTCCCTAAAGTTAATCGTGCCGTCAATGTTCGAGTCGCCGGGCAGGTTGTGTTCGACTCCGGGTCTGGCCGTAAGAACTCTTTGATTGCCGTCATAGTTCATAACCCATATAAAGTAGTCACCTTTTACATCTTCGCCATCCTGATTGAAAATACCGACAACATCAAAATTTTCGTCAAGATTTTCAGGCCCATACTTCGAGAACCCCCACCCTAAACCAAGCCGTAGTTCAAGTGTCCTGTCCCTGTCGGTGATTTCGACCCAGCCGTTTGGACCCCAGTCTTCATCGTCACTGAAACTGACATCTTTAAGACGCACCAGCCTGGCCTGATATCGCTCACCGCCAATTTGTCTGGTGTGGTCAAAAATGTAATCATCATTTTCATCTTTTATGTCAGCAAGCGTTATAACTTCAGGTTGAGGCAGGCCTACACCGGCATCTATCAACTCAATAGTAACATTATTTTCTGTATCGTGTTGCTCATTAATATTAACTTTTCCATTGCGATGGAATGTTTTACCCGTAACCCTGACCCTGTCACCCGGAGCAAACTTATAACCTGTAGCAGAATCATAGTTAAGGTCTTCAAGCCGTCGCTGCCATTCCTGGTTAGTATAATAACCGTTGGCCCACGGCAAATTCCCATACATTTGCCCCAGCCATACGGCGGTGCCCGCATTATCAGGCTCGTTAGGATCATCGGGGTCAAACTCACCTTGAATATAAATTTGCCATTGCCCGCCAAGACCACTTGTAGCTTCATCATTTGGAGTTGGGTCAACCATAAACTCAGGCCGATTAAGTATTATACCCTCGACAGTAAATTCCTGATCTGTTCCGATATCACTATGGAGAGGGTTACCCAGTTCGTCTACAGCCTGGAGATATTCATGGCTGACTAATTTTGCGCCATTTGTATAAGCTGTAAAGCTTGACGCCAAAATCAAAACCAAAACAATAAAATAACTTCTTTTCATCACTAATTCTCCTTAAAAAATAAAAACTTGTTTCTGCGCATAATAAAACTAAAATCGTGCTACCTAAGGTCAGGTTATCACAATTTTTTGTGGACTGCGAGAGTTATTTGAGTATTTTATGTAAAAATAACTATTCTTTTGAATTAAGGAGCAAATTAATGCCTGTAGACAGCGCGTTTGTAACCACCCTTGACGACAGCGGACAATATCAGGAGCTTTTATCAGGTCAGCCAACCACCTGCGGGATGCGGAGCGGACGGGTTCATCTGCAAAACGGTCAGGACTGCGGAACACACAGCACAAAAGCACACGAAGAGCTGCTTGTATTCCTGTCCGGCAGCGGCACCCTGGAGCTTCAGGGCGGCAAGGAATTACAAGCGGAGGCAGGACAAGTCTGCTATATTCCGCCCCATACCGAGCACAATGTAAAATGCAGCAGCAGTGAACCGTTGCAATATATTTACTGTGTCGCTCCTGTCTGATATGGCTGTAGAAAGGGCGTTGGCTTGTTCAGGAAGTTGCTTTTCCGATTCGGCGGTTGAGTTTGCGCTGCAAATCTTTCAAGCGGTTGGATTCATCGAAGCCCATTCGAAAAATTGCAAACGCGGTTTTGTTATGGTTGAGCGGTTCGTTCATATCGGCATAGCGCCCGCATTTTTCATAATCGACTGTGCCGGGCACAGGCGAAAAATCAGCCAGCATACCGCGAATACCCAGCGAGTTTACAAAATACATTGACTGTTCGAGTTGCTGAATGTCAACATCTGGGTGGCCGAGAATTTGATAAGCCGTGATATTGCGCGGGTCTGCACCGGCGGCGAGGAGATTTTTCACTGCCGCTGCCAGTTCTTGCGAAAATACCTTACCGCCGGTCTGTTTTTGCCAATTGCTTGAAACGCTTTCGAAACCAAGATAGAAAGTCTTAAACCCCGCCCGAATCATCAGCCCTGCAAGCTCGGCGGTTAGAAAACGAGCATTGAGGGCGTTGGGACAGTGCAGTTTTAATTCGATATTGTTACTGAGCAGTTCTTCCAAAAAGGGCATAAGAACCGACTCACTATTGAAAAGCAGAGCGTCATCGTAGAAAGCTAAATCGGTTGCGCCGATACCTGCAAGCAGCTTTATTTCATCCAAAGCTCTGCCATTCGGCCGTGGGTTAAAGCCTTTATAGATATGCGGCACACAACAGTATGTGCATCTGAAAGGACAGCCATCGGTTAGTTTTGTAATACCGACTTTCAGGTCCGGATATGCCTGCCAAAGGGCGGGGCGGGTTATGTCAGGCGTAACATTCATATAACTCCATAGAGTCTCAAGACAGTTGCCGGATATTACCAGATCAGGTTGCAGGCCGCGGGCATTTTGCGGGCATAGCGTCGCGTAATTGCCGCCGAGTATGATTTTGGTTTCGGGTGAAATTGCGCGAATGTCTTCGATAGCCTCTTTTACGCCGGGATACCAGTAGGTCATTACTGTCTGCACGAGCGCAAAATCGAAAGGGCAGTTTTCTTCGATGTGTTTTCGGAATAGATTTCTGTCCAGGCCGAATCGTCGATAGTAACGGGGGATTTGACTTAATGGCCATGGGCGGTCAATATTGATATGATAAAACCTGCCGCGATTAAACCGGTCGCCTCGGCAGTATTTTTTACCGGCCATAAAGGGGTGCTGCCTGTCCATATAGTCGAATAGAAAAAACTCTGCCTGGTCACTTATATAGCCGGCAACGGACAGCAGGCCGTAAGGCTTCACCCAGAAGTCGTAAGCGGCAAAATCATAAATCGGCGGATTTACAAGAAGAATCCTCGACTTCATCTTAAAGGCCTGTCAGCAACTTTGTGCATTCTGTCATAAAGACGCGATATCGAGCTCTTTGGCGGCTTTTGTTTCATCAGGACGGTTCACGGTTGCTTTTTCCGGCGCCGCTTTGAGTTTTTCAGGATCGCTTTGAGCTAATTCGGCTATTTCGATCATAGCGTCGATAAATGCGTCAAGAGTTTCCATCGACTCAGTCTCGGTCGGCTCAATCATCATAGATTCGCGCACAATCGTCGGGAAGTAAACGGTCGGAGGATGGAAGCCTCTGTCGATAAGTGCTTTTGCGATATCGACCGCACGAATACCGTTCTCTGCCATTTTTGCCGTGGTTGAGAATACGCATTCATGCATACAGACACGGTCATAGGCGATTTTGTAATAGTCTTTGAGCTTGTGGCGAATATAGTTAGCGTTTAGAACCGCGTTCTCGGCCACTCTCTTAAGCCCTTTGGCGCCGAGCATCAGCATATATACATAAGCTCGCAGAACAACAGCGAAGTTGCCGTAAAACGGTGCGACATACCCTATCGATTTCGGCCTGTCATATTCCAGAGCGTAAGTGCCGTCATCGCGCTTTATTACAATTGAAACCGGCAGATAATCGACAAGTCGCTGACACACACCGACCGGTCCTGCTCCCGGGCCGCCGCCTCCGTGCGGGGTTGCGAATGTCTTATGCAGGTTCAGGTGAACAATATCGAAACCAAAGTCGCCGGGTCTGGCCTGACCGACAATAGCGTTAAGGTTTGCACCGTCATAATATGCCAGGCCATCAACGCTGTGAATGAGGTCGCAAAGTTGGCGAATATGCGGATTGAAAAGGCCCAGCGTGTTCGGGCAGGTGAGCATTACGCCTGCGATATCATCGTTAAGCGATTCTTTAACCGCGTCCAGGTCCATCACTCCATCTTTGCTGGGGATTGTTTTAACCTTAAAACCGGCAATAGCTGCGCTGGCGGGGTTTGTTCCGTGGGCACTGTCGGGGATAAGCACGGTTTTTTTATGATTGCCTTTGTCTCGATGGTAAGCGGCCATGATCATCATACCGGTAAGCTCACCATGCGCTCCTGCCATTGGCTGCATTGTGTAGCCGGCCATCCCTGTAATTTCTCGCAGCAGCATATCCGTTTCATAAAGCACCTGCAAAGCGCCTTGTGTAAGCATACCGCCAAGTCGAAGCTGCGGCAGCAGGGGGTGAATGTGCGCAAAACCCGGATAAGATGCGATGCGATCAGCCACCTTGGGGTTATACTTCATAGTGCAAGAGCCAAGAGGGTAGAAATTCGTATCTACGCCGAAGTTGCGCTGGCAAAGCTGCGTAAAATGTCTTACCACATCCAGTTCACTAAGCTCCGGCAGCGTTGGGGTGCTGCCGCGCAGCAGTTCCGACTTTATATTTATACTCGTGGGGACATCAGATGGCGAAGTCCTGACACCCCTGCGATTTGGCACAGATTTTTCAAAAACTAATTTCATAAAACAGACTCCAATGCTTCAGCCAGCAGACCAATTTGTTGTTTTGATCGTTTCTCCGTAACGCTTATCAGCAGAGAATTTTCCATATCATTATAATAGCGCCGCAATGGAAAACCCGCCGCGAAGCCTTTTTCTATAAGTTTTGCCACAACATCCGCAGCATCACAGGGTAAATCAACGACAAATTCATTAAAAAACCACTTCGACCTGAAATGCGCTTCAACACCCGGTATCGCTGTAATTCTTTGATAGGCGTAACTTGCCTTATCAGCGCAAAGCTGGGCAGTTTCTTTCAAGCCCTCTTTGCCCATAAGAGAAAGATAAACCAATGCCGTAAGCGCGCAAAGAGCTTCATTGGAGCAGATGTTGGAAGTAGCTTTATCTCTGCGTATGTGCTGCTCTCGAGGTTGCAAAGTAAGCACAAAAGAACGACGGTCCTGCCTGTCTGTCGTCCGGCCTACGATTCTGCCGGGCATTTGACGGACAAATTTTTTCCGAGATGCCATAAAACCAAGATAAGGTCCGCCAAAAGACATTGGCAGACCAAGCGACTGTCCCTCGCCGGTTACAATATCCGCTCCCATCTGTCCGGGCGTCTTAAGTATGCCAAGACTTATAGGATAGGTCGAAACAATCAGCAGTGCTCCTTTTTCGTGCGCCGCCTGAGCAATGTCAGTGAAATCATCAATGCAGCCGCAAAAGTTTGGGTTCTGTAAAATAACCGCCGCCGTTTTATCATCAAGTTTATCTAATATTGCCTCACGATTTGCCAGACCGTCGATGCTTGTGGTTTGTTCCAGTTCGATTTTGAGATTCTGGGTGTAAGAATCCATCATCACGCGATAAATTGGATTCACCGAATCGTCTATGACAATTTTATTCCTCCGCGTAATCCGCAGAGCCATCATCATAGCTTCATAAATTGCAGTGCCGCCGTCGTATAGCGATGCGTTTGAAACCTCCATATCGGTCAGTCTGCAAACAGACGACTGGAATTCATATATCGCCTGCAATGTTCCTTGCGATAATTCCGGCTGATAGGGTGTATAAGCGGTATAAAACTCACTGCGGGAGACGATAGAATATACTGCCGCCGGAATGAAGTGATCATAAAAACCGCCGCCAAGAAAACAGGTCAGGTCTATATGGTTTTTACCTGCCATTTCAGCAAGATGACTGCGAACCTGCTGCTCTGTCATAGACTTTGGCAAATTCAGGCTATTTGTCATAAGCTCTTGCGGAATATCGGCAAAGAGCCCGTCCATAGTCATGCCGATCGCCTCTAACATCTGATGTCGCTGTTGGTCGGTGTTGGAGATAAAAGGCATTTACTCAAGTCCCTCAACATACTTATTATACGCCTGTTCGTCAATAAGGCCTTCAACCTCGCTTTTGTCTTTAACGGTCATTTTCCATATCCAGCCGTCTTCGTAGCAGCTTTCATTTATGGTTTCAGGGTTATCTTCAAGAGCATTATTGACCTCGGTAACAGTCCCCCCGGCAGGGGAGTAAACATCCGATGCGGCTTTGGAGCTTTCTACAACCGCCGCCTCATCACCGGCTGATAATTCTTTGCCCTCGATAGGCAGTTCGACAAAGGTTATCTCACCCAGCGATTCCTGGGCATGATCTGTAACGCCTACGGTAGCTGTATCGCCTTCGAGTTTGATCCATTCATGATTTTCGGTAAAAAACAGACCTTTTGGTGCCATTTTAATTTCTCCTTTTATTAGAATTTTGCACTTCTTGACACAATCGTGCCGTGAGTTTCACTTTCAAGTTTATCGCCCAAATCGGCGGATGTTTTTTTGCCTTGTTCTACCTGTCTTTTACTTCTGGCAAGGTAATATATGCCGAGATGTTTTTTCTCTTCAGCATATTTCTTATCAATGTATGCCTGTGCGAAGCCGTCTGAATCAACAGCCGCTGCACTGGTAATCCATCCGATGCATTCTCCTTTACTATTCAACACTGCATCGTCTGCTCTGACTGGACGAGTTCCCTTACCGCTGACGGTTTGAAGACGAACGATCTGCATTTTATAATTTTTGCGTTTTTTGATTTGATTTTTACCAATGAAAAATCGTTTCCTGAGTTTCACTGCCCAGCCGTAACCTGCTTCGAACGGTGAAATATCATGCTTCCCGTTAAGTTCATGGCCGTAAAGCGGCAATCCCGCCTCGATCCGCAGGCTGTCTCGAGATGCCAGACCGCAGGGCTCCAAGCCGAAATTTTTCCCTGCTTCCATAAGGGCGTCCCACAGTTTAACCGCTTTCTCGGGGTGAACAAAAACCTCAACACCGGTGCTTGACCCCGAGTAGCCTGTCCTGCTTATAATACAGTTTATACCATCGAGTTCTGTCTCAAAAAACCGAAAAGCGGTCAATGAGTTGATTTTTTCACGAATCTGCAAATCATCACTCAGCCGGCACAGTATCGCGTTAGTTGTAGGACCCTGTACAGCGATATCAACTCGACAATCTTTGCCTGCAAAAGTGTCTTTCATATCTCTAATGCGAGGTTGGTGCTCAAGCTGTTTTTCGGGCGTCTCGGTATCTATCACAACTCGCCTATTCTGAAGAGCGTTGAAATACGCTTTTATTTTGGATTCATTGGCGGCGTTGACCACAAGCATATATTGCTCATCGCCCCGGCGGTAAACTATAATATCGTCAAGAATATTTCCTGCCGCATCGAAAACAAAGGAGTATTGCGCCTTACCGTCAATAAGTTTTTTTATGTCGTTACTGGTTACCGCATGGAGAAATTCTGTTGAGCCCGGCCCGGCTACCTCCAGCACGGCCATGTGCGTACAGTCGAAAATACCAGCCGCTCGCCGAACAGCCTGATGCTCCTTGCTTGGTGTGGAATACCACAGCGGCATTATATAACCAGCGAAATTAGCCATTCGCGATCTTTTTGTCAGACGAAGATGCCGCTGATAGAGCAGGCTGGGCCTCGGTTCAGCTTCAGTTACTTCATAATGAAACTGTCCTGTATATTGCTTTTCTGTCAAATTAGCCTCCATGAATAATCAAAAATGCAACAGTACACACATTCACGATGAAGTCAAGGGATGGTTTTGTCAAGTTGCAGGTAATTTTAGAATTCGTTTAAGTAGTTACGATATAATTTGATTTTATCCGTTGACATAGTCCTGCAAAGCGCATATGATAGCCGTCTTATTTATCCGCAGTGGCTGTTACAGAGTTGTGCAGTCTTGTAATTTTGAAGAATGAGCAGTTGTTTTACAACCAATTTTAGTAAGTAAGGAGAAATTTTCATGGCAGAAAAACGCGTATATTTCTTCGGCGAAGGAAAAGCCGATGGAAATGCAACAATGAAACAGCTTTTGGGCGGCAAAGGAGCCAATCTTGCCGAAATGAGCAGTCTTGGCGTTCCCGTACCGCCTGGGTTCACCATTGGAACCAATGTTTGCAAGGAATACTACGAATCCGGCGGTAAGTGGCCCAAAGGCTTGGAAGAGGAAGTGAAAAAAAATCTGGCCAAACTTGAAAAAGCTATGGGCAAAAAGTTTGGCGATCCCAAAGACCCGCTGTTAGTGAGTGTTCGAAGTGGAGCGGCAGTGTCAATGCCGGGCATGATGGATACCGTGCTGAATCTCGGATTAAATGATGATGTTGTAGAGGGTATCATCGAACTTACAGATAATCCGAGGTTTGCTTACGACATTTATCGAAGGTTTATTGATATGTTCGGCGATGTGGTAATGGGATGTTCACATGAATACTTCGAAGAAGCCATAGCAGGCGTAAAGAAAAAAGCGAAAGTAAAGCTTGATGCGGACTTAACTGCCGATCATCTTAAGGAAGTAGTGGATAAGTATAAAACGGTATATCGCAAACATGTGGGAGACATGTTCCCTCAGGCCGCCATTGATCAGCTTAAAAAGTCGGTTGATGCGGTTTTCCATTCATGGAATATCCCGCGAGCCATTCGATACCGTGAGCTCAATAACATAACCGGTCTGCTCGGTACGGCTGTGAATGTCCAGGCTATGGTATTTGGCAATATGGGCGATGATTCCGGCACAGGCGTGTGCTTTACCAGAAACCCGAGCACCGGCGAGAAGAAATTCTACGGCGAGTTTCTGATGAACGCTCAGGGCGAAGATGTGGTCGCCGGCATTAGAACCCCGTTGGATTTAAGCAAGCTCAAAAAGGTAAACGCCAAGATGTACAAAGAGCTTACCAATTACATGAGCAAGCTGGAGAAGCATTATAAGGACATGCAGGACATCGAGTTTACAATCCAGCAAGGCAAGCTCTACATTTTGCAGACACGAAACGGCAAAAGAACCGCTGCCGCAGCTATCAAATGTGCGGTCGATATGGTTAACGAGCGGTTGATCCCGAAAAAAGAGGCAGTTAAACGGGTGGAGCCAAACCAGCTTGACCAACTTTTGCATCCTCATTTTGATGAAAAGGCTACTCGAAAGCCAATCACCAAAGGTCTTCCCGCTTCTCCCGGAGCCGCCGTCGGTCAAGCTGTATTTACCGCCGATGAAGCCGAGCAATGGCATAAAAAGGGTAAACCGGTTATCCTAACAAGGATTGAAACCAGTCCTGAAGACATCGGAGGAATGGATGCTGCTGAAGGTATCCTGACAGCACGCGGCGGTATGACCAGCCACGCCGCGGTAGTTGCTAGAGGTATGGGTAAATGCTGTGTAGCTGGTGCTGATGATATAAACATAGACTACAAGGCCAAGAAGTTTACCTGTAATGGAACCACCATAAAGCAGGGCGACTGGCTCAGCATCGATGGCACAACCGGCGAAATAATGAAAGGCCAATTACCGACGGTCGAAGCAAAGACCACCGGTGATTTCGGTAAGTTTATGAAAATCTGTGATACTATGCGTAAGCTCGGTATCCGAACCAATGCTGATACGCCGGAAGATGCACAGCGTGCACGCGATCTCGGAGCAGAAGGTATTGGCTTGTGCCGAACCGAACATATGTTCTTCGAGGGTGACAGGATCTGGGCAGTTCGCGAAATGATTCTGGCCGCGGATTCTTACGCTGATATGCTTAATGAGCTTGAGCAGGCAGAGAGTAAGGCTCAGCAAAAGCAAATCGAAAAGAAATATGCAGAAACTAAAAAGCAATTTGAAGGCTCGTTAAAGAAGTTACTTCCGTACCAGAGGAAAGATTTCGAGGGCATCTACAAAGCTATGAAGAATCTGCCGGTAACTATTCGGTTGCTTGATCCCCCGCTGCATGAGTTCCTGCCAAATGATACAAAGGCCCAGCAGGAAATGGCCAAGCGTCTTGGCGTCAGTAAGAATGTTGTACGAGACAAGGTTAATCAGCTTCACGAGTTTAACCCGATGCTCGGTCACCGCGGCTGTCGCCTGGCAGTAACATACCCGGCCATTTACAGAATGCAGGCTCGTGCTATAATTGAGGCAGCATTGAATCTCAAAAAGAATAGGATCAATGTAATCCCCGAGATTATGATTCCACTCGCTGGTGAGGCCAGAGAGCTTAAGTTTGTCAAAGATGAGATTGTTGATGAAATCGAGCAGGTATTCAAGCGTCGCAAAGCAAAGGTCAAGTATTTGATAGGGACCATGATCGAAGTTCCTCGTGCGGCATTGACCGCTGATGAGATTGCCGAAGACGCACAGTTCTTCAGCTTTGGCACAAATGACCTTACTCAGATGACGATGGGCTTTTCTCGCGATGACGCCGGCCGATTCCTCGGCGAGTATGTCAGCAAAGGCATATATGATGCTGATCCTTTCCAGCAGCTTGACCAGGTTGGTGTTGGTCAGCTTGTAAAGGAGGCTGCTGACCTTGGCAGGAAAGCACGCAAAGGCCTGAAAATCGGAATCTGCGGCGAGCATGGCGGTGATCCATCGAGTATTGATTTTTGCCATGATATTGGGCTGGACTATGTATCCTGTTCACCGTTCAGAGTTCCGATAGCGAGGCTCGCTTCGGCCCAGTCGGCAGTTAAAGATCGGTAAAGCAAAAATACGCAGTTTTTGTTCAGGTCAATATTGACTTGGATAAGACATTGTGTACAATAACAAGCCGTGTCGGGTGTTTTCGGCACGGCTTGTTTTCAATTGATTAAGCAGTAGCGGCTTATTTTAGCGTTTGGCCTCATTCGTGGTGAAAGTAGCTCAGTTGGTCAGAGCACTGGATTGTGGATCCAGGGGTCGGGGGTTCGAGTCCCCTCTTTCACCCTTCAAGTACAAGGGCTTAGAATGCATAATTTGGCATTCTAAGCCTTGTTTCATGACATTCTGTGAATTTCCAGCCTGGCCTATCGGCAGTCCTGTTTCGTCCTGTTTTTTTGCGTTTGGTTGCATATTTTGGGCAAGCTGGCTTGCCGCCTAACGGCGAATACTTTGCCGAAAGTATCATGAGAAGGTATCCCATTGGGCAGTTCCAGAAATGTTTTAAACCACTTGCTGTTGGCTTTGGCAAAGTCTTCTATCTGCGTCCAGTGCTCCAG
>PWDX01000252.1 GCA_003553245.1 Phycisphaerae bacterium | reverse complement strand
GACCATTTCCGGGGTTACCATGACATAGGTTTGTTTTTCGTTATTATCATTGTATACATCCACAACCGGTTCCAGATAACAGGTTCCGCAGCACCCTGTCAGTTCCAGTTCCACTGGTGCATTTCGAGATTCAATCTCTCTTTCAAAAGCATCACTTACTTTAGTGGCACCTGCTGCGATTCCACAACTGCCTTGTCCTACAACAATTCTCATATCTATGCCTCCTTACCTGCTTGTTCTTTGTCGTACTTGCGTAATTCACGCAGGATTTTTCGAGTGCTGTCCGGTGTGAGTTTAGGATGGGTTTCTCCATTAAGCATCATGACAGGAGAAAGGCTGCAACATCCGAGACAAGCAACGTTGTTCAACGTAAATAATCCGTCTTCTGTTGTTTCACCATCAACAATTTTTAGTTCATCACAAATGGCATCATATATGGGGCCCGCGCCATTAACGTGGCAGGCGGTTCCCATGCAAAGCATAATCAGATACTTTCCGATAGGTTCCAGTCTGAATTGGGTATAAAAAGTAGCAACACCATAAACCTCGGGGGCTTTAACACCTGTTTCTTTAGAGACGTGTTCCAGTACATCCATCGGCAGGTAACCGTAAATGTCCTGGGCTTTTTGTAAAATCGTGATGAGACTGCCCGGCTTTTCTTTATACTGATCCAAGACAGGACGCAACAAGGTCATATCAGCGCCGGAATCCGTTTGATCCGGAGCTTGAGGGCCATTTCCTCCACAACATTGCATTCAATATCACTCCTTTTGTTTTTTTCACATAACTAAATGAATTATAACATAATTAGAGGGACACCGTCATGTTTTTAAGGTTCAAGCAAAAGGAGAAATGAATTTTTAAAAGCTGCACCTGTTGAAATAATTTATTCGTGAGTTTGAAAGCAAAATCTTCACATTGAATCTCTACAGTAATGTCTTATTAAGCCTTAGGGCTACTTTTTTTGTCAAATTTAAATTCTTTTTATTGTAATTCTATGTCACTCTATGGTATGATGGATAGAGGTGATCTTATGTTTCTTAAGCAAGACAAGCGGCCTAACGGGCGCATCTATCTATCCATTGTCAAAAGTTTTCGAGATCCGGTTACAAAAAAGAATAAGCAAAAGGCGGTCAAGAGCATTGGGTTTTACGATGAACTGATTCATCAGTATGAAGATCCTATTGCTCATTTTAAAGAGGTTGCGAAGGAAATGACGGAAAATGAAGATGTTGTTAGGCGGGTGGAGCTTTCCCTTGATTTAGAGGAAACGTTAGCGGTGGGCACCAATGATGTCAAAAATATTGGCTTCTCTGCGCTAAGCAAGGTTTATCATGAGCTTGGCATTCATACGTTTATGATTAATCGGGAACGGGGAATGAAGGCTGCGTTGCCACTAAACAATATTTTAAAGTTATTGGTATATGAAAGGATCTTAAACCCTTGCTCGAAATGGGTGGCCCATGGGAACAGGGAGCATTACCTGGAAAATTTTGACTTTCCGCTGGAGTCGGTTTATCGGGCGCTGCCTGTTTTTGCCAGGCATAAGGACCGACTGTTACAGGATTTGCATGAACAGGTTTCGTTGAAATATGGCCGGGATACGTCGAATGTGTTTTATGATGTTACGAATTATTACTTTCATAAAGAGGAAGAATCGGATATGGTGCGAAAGGGGATGGCGAAGGACCGTAAGGGTAAGCCGATTATTCAGATGGGACTGTTATTGGATAAGGCTGGGCTTCCGATTACGTACAAGTTATTCCCTGGCAATACGACGGATTATGAAACGCTGCTTCCGATTTTATCTGAGTTAAAAGCGAACTACCGATTAGACAGGGTGGTGGTAGTGGCGGATAAGGGACTTAATTCGGGAACGAATAAGGCCTACAATATTCTCAAAGGGGATGGGTATATTTTCTCTCGTTCCATTCGGGGCACGAAGGCTTCTAAGGAGATCAAGGAATATGTGCTGGATGAAAAAGGGTATCGGTGGCTGGGGGACGACTTTAAAATTAAGTCTCGTATTTATCCGACGGAAATAACGGTCAGGGATGAAAATGACAAACCGGTGAAGGTTTCGATTGATGAGAAGCATCTGGTTTTTTATTCTGAGAAGTATGCCAGAAGAACGAGGCACAAACGAAATGAAGCCATCACGAAGGCCCTTGGGCTCATTAACAGTCCTTCCAGGTATGCAAAGGCGGAAAGCTTTGGGGCCATGAAGTATATTGTGGGGTTGAAACTGGATAAAAAGACGGGTGAAATGACGCCAGCCAGAAAGAATGTCATTCCAAAACTGGACGAATCGTTGATCCAGGAAGAAGAAAAGTATGATGGGTACTATTCGATTGTGACCAGTGAGTTGCATTTAACCGATGATGAAATCATTCAAAAGTATCAGGATCTTTGGCGGATTGAGGAAACCTTCAAAATCACGAAGACGCAACTGAAAACAAGACCCACTTATGTATGGTCTGAAGGAGGTATTGAAGGTCATTTCCTGACGTGTTTTTTATCGCTGCTTATTCTTAGGATCCTGGAGCTGAAAACGAAGGGGTTGTATTCCATTGAAAAAATGATCGATGCGCTTTCGAAGGCGAATGTGTTTCATCTGGATGCGAATTACTACAAAGCTGTGTTTTACAACGATGTGCTTGAATGCATCGACACTCATATCGGGACAAAGCTAAACCAAAAATACAGGACCTTAGAGGATTTAAAAAAAATGGTTGCGGACACAAAATAAGCTCTATATCACTACACCAAAACGAAATAAACTAAAGCCCTGAAACCTATGTCAGAACTAGTCTCAGGGCTTTTTTTATGCTTTTTTGCTGTCAAAGTCAAGATAATACGAATTATATCACGGTATTATAAAATTGCAAGCTTATTTCAAAACTTTTCGAAACTTTTTTGAAATTCAGCAGAACACTTCTTT
>PWDX01000011.1 GCA_003553245.1 Phycisphaerae bacterium | reverse complement strand
TACCTGTATAACCCTTCGTCATCGCTGCGTCCGCCGCATGTACAAAATCCCGGTCACCCACCTATCAGGCCAAGCTGAAACAATGGAGGGAACTAAAAATGCAATACCAGGTAGGCAAAACAGGACGGGTAATCGCTGCGAGACTGTTCGAGGGTGAAGACATCTATGAGTCCATAGAGTCCATCGCAACCAAAGAGAAGATAAATTGCGCAGCGGTTTTATTACGGGAGGTCTCAGAAAAGCAGATGTTGTAGTCGGCCCGAAACTGGAAAAGCCTTCGCTTGAACCAAATTTCAGGAATTTTGACGGCCCCGGCGAAGTTCTCGGCGTAGGAACAATCTACCGTGACAACCAGGACAAACCCAAAATGCACCTGCACTCTGCCATAGGAAAAGGCGAAACCACAATTGTTGGCTGTCCACGAGGCGGGGCCAAGACCTTTTTGATACTTGAGGTTACCATAATAGAGATGCTCGGTATCAACGCCGCTCGGCTGCCTGATGCTGAAACCGGAATAAACCTCCTTTCATTCAAGCAAAAGGGCTAATTGTCACTGCGTGCTTTGCGTGCAAAGAGCATAAAGCTCAGCAATATAAGAAATGTGCCTGAGAGAAACAGCGCAGCTCGTCTGCGCGGTTCGCTGATTCGTTCCAGCCAGTGAGGCAATGAATTTTCTTGCTGTTGCTCGATATCTTCAACCGCCTGGCGAGCGGCTTCAAGCTCCTGGGCACGGGCGCGCGGATATGCGGTATTGGGGTCGTTCGGATCGCCGCCGAGGGTCGCAGCGGCCACCCGGCGCATAAGGTTCGGATCCTCGGCCATTCGCTCAGTCAGAGCTTCATAATCTTCTATCAGCCGTTCAAGCTCAGCCAGCGATTGCTCGCTCTGCTCAAGCGAAGCTCTGCTGTGATAAGTCGTGATGAACTCATCGGCAAGCACCGCCAGACCCAGCCCGGCCGCGCCAAAACTAAACAAAATCATAAAAATAACAGCCCGCACAAAAGCCTCTTATCCGATAACAATTACAAGGTGAAACCACTTATATAAAAAATCGGCAGGATTGGCCTCTGGTCAACAGAGAAACCGCACCTGCCGAAAAATTTTACCACAAAATCTGCCGCTACTTCTTTATAAGCATAGTACCGGCATAGCGTGTAGTATTGAACAGTGTCCCTGCATATCTTGCCTGTTCGCCGAGGTCTTCTTCGATCCTCAGAAGCTGGTTATATTTGCAGATGCGGTCGGTTCTGCTGGTCGAGCCGGTCTTTATCTGGCCGGCGTTAGTGGCAACTGCCAGGTCGGCAATAGTGCTGTCTTCGGTCTCGCCGCTTCGGTGGCTTATTACCGCTGTCCAGCCGGCCTGCTGAGCAATGCGGATAGCGTCCAGAGTCTCACTCAATGTGCCAATCTGGTTGACCTTTATAAGAATCGAATTTGCGCAATCCTGCTCGATGCCGTCGGCAAGCCGTTGCGGATTCGTAACGAAAAGGTCATCGCCAACAAGCTGCACCTTGCCGCCAATTCGTTCTCGGAGTTTTGTCCAGCCCTGCCAGTCATCTTCGGCCAGCCCGTCCTCTATCGATATAATCGGATATTTCTCTACCCACTTCTGCCAGTGGTCGATCATTTCATCGGAACTTACCTGTTTATCCGGTGCGGATTTGAAGAATTTATAAGTGCCGGATTTGCTGTCATACATTTCCGTAGATGCCGGATCGAGTGCGATGCAGATATCCGTGCCGGGCGCATATCCTGCCTGCTCGATGGCCAGCATTATGACCTCAAGCGCCTCTTCGTTGCTTTTTAGACTCGGAGCGAAACCGCCCTCGTCGCCTACCGCCGTAGAATAGCCTCGTTTGCCCAGAACTTTTTTCAGATTGTGGAATACTTCGGCACCCATCCGCAAAGCTCCGCTGAATGAATCGGCGCCGACCGGCATAATCATAAATTCCTGAAAATCCACATTATTATCGGCATGCTCGCCGCCATTTATGATGTTCATCATCGGAACAGGCAAAATGTTCGCTCCGCAACCGCCCAAGTAACGATAAAGCGGCAGTCCCGCCGATTCAGCGGCGGCTTTTGCAGCGGCAAGCGAAACGCCGAGTATGGCATTTGCTCCGAGCTTGCCCTTATTTTCAGAGCCGTCGAGCTCTAGCATCGTCGCGTCAAGCTCTTCCTGAGCGGTGGCCAGCAAACCGATAACTTCCGGCGCAATTTTCTCGTTTACATTGGCTACGGCATCCTGAACACCCTTGCCAAGATATCTTTTCTTATCTCCGTCGCGAAGCTCCACAGCCTCGTGGGCTCCTGTGCTGGCACCTGAGGGAACGGCGGCACGACCAAAAGCCCCGTCTTCGAGTAGAACATCGACCTCAATCGTCGGGTTGCCGCGAGAATCGAGTATCTCTCTTGCTGTTACATCTACAATCGTCATCTTGAATTTCCTTTCATATACAATATCTAAAGACTTTCCACCCTTAAAAGCATAAGAATAATTGCAATTTTCCTCGCCGTCAAGCATAATGGTGCTTATGAAAAATAACAATCAATGGCATAATGGCAAATCAAATGCGGCGTTCGAGCGAGCGCGGCGATGTATCCCCGGCGGGGTCAACAGCCCGGCAAGAGCGTTTAACGCCCTGCCGATAGGACCGCCTTTTGTTGAATCAGCGAAAGGCAGCAAGATATACGACATAGACGGTAACGAGTATATTGACTATGTCTGCTCGTGGGGGCCTATGATACTTGGCCACGCCCATCCAGCAGTTAAGGAAGCCGTCATAAAAGCCGCGGAAAAAGGCACTTCTTATGGCGCTCCAACTGAGGCAGAAACTGAACTTGCCGAAAAAATAACCAATGCGTTTCATTCTATACAGAAAGTGCGCCTTGTCAGCAGCGGCACAGAAGCGGTGATGTCGGCCATACGCCTTGCGCGTGCTTATACTGACAGACAGCTTATAGTAAAGATGGCAGGTTGTTATCACGGCCACAGCGATTCACTGCTTGTCCAGGCAGGATCAGGTCTGGCACAGACATCCAACCCATCCTCGGCTGGAGTTCCCACAAGTATCGCAGAAAAAACAATCGTGCTGCCTTTTAACGACACCGAGGCTGTAAAGGCTGCTTTTGCGGCGCATTCTGATGAGATCGCTGGTGTACTTGTAGAACCTGTTGCCGCCAATATGGGAGTTATACCGCCTGAACCGAATTATCTGGAAACAATTCATAACTTATGCACAAACCACGGAAGTCTGTTAATTTTCGATGAAGTTATTACGGGTTTTCGCCTTGCCCTTGGCGGTGCACAGGAGTATTACGGTATCGACGCTGATCTTACCTGTCTTGGCAAAATTATAGGCGGCGGACTGCCTGCGGCGGCTTTTGGAGGAAGAGCAGATGTGATGGATATGCTCGCTCCCGACGGGCCGGTTTACCAGGCGGGAACGCTGTCAGGCAATCCAATAGCCACTGCCGCGGCAAATGCGACACTCGATATTTTGATCGCTGAGAAACCTTATAAGGTTCTTGAAGAAATGTCCCGCCGACTACAGGCAGGGCTGACCGAAGCGGCTGCCGACGCCGACTTACCGATGACTATCAATTCTGCAGGCTCGTTGTTTAGCTGCTTTTTCACCGATAAGCCAGTCCGAAACTTCTCTGATGCCCAGGCAGCAGATATCGAGATGTTCAAAAAATACTTCGTTAAAATGCTCCAAAGCGGCATATATCTGGCGCCGAGCATATTCGAGGCAATATTTCTATCTACTGGCCACAGTGGAGAAGATATCGACCAAACTATACAAACCGCCCGTAATGTGATGAAGGACTTATAACAGGGTAGCATTGTTTGTAAATAATCCTTGCAAGTGCCCTGCTATGCATCCACAATAGATGGAGTATATTTTTAAGTGACTTTCGAAAAATACTGCTACTTAAGCTATAGAGGGAGCAAAGGCAAAAATGAACGAACAGCACAATGAACAGCAAACAACCCGCCAGAATATACTTGTTGAAACAACAGATGCGCTGGAGGCTATCGATGCCTTGAAAGGCTGGAAGAATTTCCTCTTTATTATTATATTGATAGCCTTGGTTGCATTGCAGGTGTCTTTCTGGTTGGCAAATCTGGGGAGTTATGACGGCTCCAACGAAAATCAACAGCTTTCACTGTTGTCTCAGACAATTGATGCTTCCGAGGAAGATGCATCAGAACCCGAAGACAGCAATCAGATCGACAAGGCCGCGGAGCGGGCAGCAACCGAGCCCAATGAACCTGTTCCGGATACTGATATAGATGAGAAGCTGGTTGATAAAGAACCTGTCAAACCCGTGGAAAAGGCTGATCTGCCTGTAAGCCTGGATAATCTTCAGCTTGTGGTGCGGGCCTCCAATTTTGCGCTTATACTCGCATCATTACTTTATTGCCTGACGATGCTCTTGGCGCTGAAAGTATCCATGGTAGGCCGGCTGGGCGGAATAAATCATATCATAAGGGCTTTTTATCTTTCTCTGGTGATGTTTGTTCTCATTTTGCCCTGGCAGCAATTATTCGCACCTGTAGTTACCGGTATGATATTTCTGCCGGGAAGGCTGGTTGATATAGCTGAATTTACACACGATAATTCTCTGGCAACAGGACTGTTCTACCTCAGGTACACAGGATACTGGCTTGTAATTGTTTTGTTGCTGCTGAAAGCTCAATCAAGGGCTGCAAGCTGGCTTAAAGCGACTTTGAGACGGGTAGAAGTGGTATGAGCAACCGTTACCGGTAGTTTTTTCAATTTATAATGCACTTTCATTATGAAAATGCGCGAACTAATGAATCTCCGCATACGAATTAAGGACTATCCTACTTACATTGTTTAATAAAACTCCATACGGTGGAGCGTATTGAACAAAACTTTTTATGATTTATGAAAGGAGTTTGCCGATGTCAAAAAATGAGTCTACATTAGTGAAACAATTTAGTTTACAAAACCTACTGCTTATGGTGTTAGTTGCCAGCTTCGTCTGCTTACCCGCGGCGGCTGTAGCCCAGGAAGCGGGTGTTGACCAGCTTCGCCAAACGGAGCAAACCTTTGTAAAAATAGCTGAATCAGTATCGCCTTCGGTTGTCGGCATAGAGGCTGTTCGCCGAAGTCCCGAACGCCAGCGTGATCGCCGGAGCCCGTTTGATGATGACTTATTCGAGTGGTTTTTCCGGCGTAGAAGTCCCTGGGATGATAGGGAAGATGACCAAAGACAACAAAGGCGAGAAAGGCGAGCACAAGGTTCCGGGTTTATCATTAGTGAGGATGGATATATACTCACAAACAATCATCTGGTTGAGGAAGCTGAAACCGTTAAAGTAAGGTTGCTCGATGGTAGAGAATATGATGCTGAAATTGTCGGCACCGACCCGCCATCTGATATAGCTGTAGTAAGAATAGACGCCGATGACCTTCCGGCGATCGCAGCAGGTGACTCCGACGACATAAAGGTAGGTCAATGGGTTTTGGCGATAGGCAATCCATTCGGCCTGACGCATACTGTTACTGCAGGAATTGTAAGCGCAGTCGGTCGCGAAGTAGGCATTGCTGAATTCGAGAATTTCATCCAGACCGACGCCGCTATAAACTTCGGCAATTCAGGCGGGCCGCTGGTAACTATCGACGGAGAAGTTATCGGTGTAAACACCGCTATTGTCGGCCCGGGCGGAAATATAGGAATTGGCCTGGCCATTCCTATCAATATGGCGAAAGATATCGCTGAGCAGTTGATTGATGATGGTCAGGTTGTTCGCGGATTCCTTGGCGTAAGCATCCAGAGCCTGACACCGGAACTGGCAGAAACTTTCGGCTTACCCGAGGACGCCAAGGGGGTACTCGTGCCCGATGTTATACCGGATTCACCGGCTGAAGAAGCTGGAATACTTGCCGGAGATATAATAGTGAAAATCGAAGGCCGAGAGGTTACCGGCGCATCTGATCTTCGTAACCGGATTGCCGCAAAAAGGCCTGGAACAGAGCTGACGCTGGAAATAGTACGGAACGGCCAAACTGAACAAATAACAGTTGAGCTTGGCCGCAGACCCGGTGAGGAAGAACCTGTCGACCAGGAACATGATGATATCATGGATCAGCTGGGTATATCGGTTCAGGAACTTACCGATGACCTCGCCCGACGGCTGGGATTTGAAGATATGGAAGGCGTGCTTGTAAGTGATGTTCAGCCCGGCTCACTCGCGGCATTGGCAGGCATTGAGCCAGGCATACTTATACAGGAAGTCGGACGCACACCGGTCACATCGCCATCTGAATTCAGAGAAGCTCTTTCTGAAACCGCAGATGATGGCCGAATACTACTTCGTATTCACACAGGCAGAGCTGGTCGGTATGTGGTGCTGACATTGCCTCGCAACTAACGATTACCCCTAAATTGTCGAATCAGACCAGTCAGCATTAAAAAAGGCCCCGTTTTTACGGGGCCTTTTGCGTGAAAGGAGAACAAAAACAAAACTTTCACCCATTATTAAGCATTCTTTTCCTCCAAAGTCACAGCATCGTAGCCACAATAACCCATATGGTCGGAAAAATCTTTTATCCGTTTCCAGGCTTTACTGTCTTTTACCACCTCCAAAGCCAGAGGGAAAAGAACGCTTGTCTCGACGAAAATGTGTATCTTCATCGTGGGTGCAAGGTAGCGAACCAGTTCGTCAAGCATCTTCTGAAAATTGCTGAACTCGGTGCGGTCAACCTTGCGTACCACATCATAAAGCCTTTGGTTAGCGCGATTTATCTCAACATGCTGTAAATCAATCAGTTGCAGAATCCTTCCGTAGCCTTTTTCACGCAATAATGGCATAATTAAATGCTCTTCTCGCTCTTTGTGCTGGGCGGCAGCGAGTAAGTGTCCAGCTATGTGACCGCACTGGCGAATTTCGCTGCTGGCACTGCTGCCGTAAAACATCTTCTGTATGGACTGGTTTGCATTTTCCAGATCATTTATAAAGCATAAGACCATTTCATGCTCAGCGAGCACCCTGCGCAAAATGTGATTTTCGGGAATCTGTCTGCGCAGTTTACAGGCCTGGTCAGGCAAAAACTGAGGATTATTCTGCCATATCTGCCACAATCTGCCGGCACTAACTCCATCCTTAAGTATATTGTCCTGCGCGTGTGCTAATTCCGCAGCGTTTGCACGGTCAAGCAGATTAAGTGAACCTTTAGCTAAGCTCTGTTTTTGTTGTTTTTTTGTAAGAGAAACAAGAATTTCGGTGAGTTTATCAACATTTGCTTTCATACGAACCTCGCTTTCGGTCTTTAATAGTGCACTCTATTATGTAGTAGCCAATCCTAATGAGGCAGCGGTATTTATACGCATCCTGGTTCATTTTGGTCAGGATATTTTCTGAAATTTTCTCGCTTTTCCAACATTTTCTCACTTGCCTTACTATCTTATCAATTTGAAGAGTCAAATTGGAAAACGGGGCAATCTTTAAGGACTGGTCATTTCATAATTTGATATAGTAGCGGTTTCGGCTTTGGTTTAGAGGCTCAAAATAGAGGCTCTTTGCGGTAAGTTCCGGGCTTATTATGGTATATTTTGTATAGTTCTGGTAAAATTCTGCGTGCTTTCACGCAATTTTTATAGAGTCAAAAATGGAAAACAAGGTAAACCACGAAGACATCATCAATATCAGTGGCCTGGAAGTTGTCTTTGACGGCAGAATTGTAATCAGGGATTTTTCACTGCACCTGGGCCAAGGCGAGAAGCTTCTACTGACGGGACCTTCGGGCTCGGGCAAATCCACTCTGCTGCTTTGCCTGATGGGTTTTATAAGGCCTGTAAAGGGGGCTATTTATATAGACGGACAGCGGTTGGGTGATGATAACATCTGGCAGTTGCGGCAAAATATAGTCTGGGTGGCGCAGGAACCTGATCCTGGCAAAGGAAGCGTCCGCGATGTAATACAGCGGCCTTTCAGCTATCGCGCAAACAGAGACTTGAAAGACAATATGACTAAATTGGGTGAGTATCTGCGGAGATTCAGACTAAACAAGGAATTGTTGGATAAAGATGTCAGCGTGCTTTCAGGCGGTGAAAAGCAACGAATCGCACTTATAACTGCGATTTTATTGCAAAGACCGATTATCCTATTGGATGAGCCATCTTCGGCATTGGACCAGACAAGCAAACAGGCTGTAATGGATTTTCTGGTTGAGGCTAAAGGGCTTAGCATATTAGCGGTGTCGCACGACAGGGACTGGGCAGGTTGTGTTGACAGAGTAGAGCGAATTGGGTCGGAGGACAGACAATGAGTGAGATAATCAACATCGGTTACGGCGGCCTGGCGGCGGCATATATCCTGCTGATAATTCCTTTTGCGATAATACTTTACCGTAAAGTACCTATCTTCGGTCGGACTATGATCGCAGTGGTGCGTATGACGGTTCAGCTTTTGTTTGTCGGCTTTTATTTGCAGGTTGTATTTCATCTGAACAATCCGTGGCTTAACCTTGCGTGGTTAGTAGTGATGGTAGGCGTAGCGGACGCGACAATAATAAGAGGCTGCCGGATGCGGGTTCGGCAGTTCATCTGGCCTTTATTTCTGGCGTTGCTTGCCGGCACGGCGGTGCCGGTGCTGTTTTTTGTCGGACCTATTTTACGCAGGCCTATGCTGCTGGACGCTCAATATGTAATACCCATCGGCGGGATGATACTGGGCAACTGCCTTCGGGCAGACATAATCGGCTTAAAGAGCTTCTATGATTCTATTAGAGATCGTAAAAAAGCTTATCTGCAAAGCTTAGCGCACGGAGCAAACCTGTCCGAAGCGGTTCGGCCATATTTTCGCGACGCTATAGAAGCTTCACTGGCGCCGACAATAGCCTCTATGACCACCATTGGGCTTGTGGCGTTGCCGGGTATGATGACCGGTGTGATTCTCGGCGGGTCAGAGCCAGTGACAGCTATTCAGTATCAAATCGCGATAATGATAGCCATTTTCTGCGGCACGGCGATCACTGTCTATCTTGCAATTTTGCTGAGTTTGAAAAGCAGTTTCGACGCGGCGGGAGTATTAGACAGCGATGCTTTCGTGTAATGGGCGGTGTTTGTTTTTTGTTTATCCCTTAATAATGGCGCTTGCGAAATGGCGGAGAGCAACTTAAATTCAATATATGACACAGGACATTGAAAAACGCATAGAACGGCTTCGCAGCGAAATACAAAGGCATGATTATCTTTATTATGTGCTCCATCAGCCAGAAATAAGCGACCGGCAGTATGATGAGCTTTTCGCCGAATTAAAGCGGCTCGAACAGCAGCGGCCTGATTTGATAACTAATGATTCGCCTACGAAGCGAGTGCCGGGAAAGCCACTGGAGGAGTTCACGAGTGTTCGCCATTTATTACCGATGCTGAGTATTGACAATACTTATAGTGAGGATGAGTTGCGGGCATTCGATGAGCGGGTCGCAAAAGGTCTTGGCGGGCAGGAATATGATTATGTTGTCGAGGCTAAAATCGACGGCCTGGCGATAAATCTGCGATACAAGAATACAGAGCTTACTGTCGCTGTTACTCGCGGTGACGGCCAGGTTGGTGATGATGTTACAGCCAATGTGCGAACGATAAAATCCGTGCCGCTGAAACTGATTTCCAACGGTGAAGTTCCCGAATTGATCGAGGTCCGAGGTGAAGTTTATATGCCTGAGAGTTCGTTTCTGGAGCTTAATAAAAACAAGGCTGAGCAAGGAGAAAAACCTTTCGCCAATCCGCGCAACGCCGCGGCTGGTTCGCTAAAACTGCTGGATCCTTCTATTACGGCCAAGCGTAATCTGGCGTTTCTGGCATACGCCCTTGGTGAAATTTCTCAACCTATCGCCGAACGGCACAGCGAAATGCTTGAGAAGTTTAAGAGTTTCGGCTTACCCGTCAATCCGCATGCTCATCGGGTAAAGGACATTGAAGAAGTTCTTAAACTCTGTGACGATTGGGATAATCGCCGTGCTCAGCTGGATTATAAAATTGACGGGCTTGTGATAAAGGTCAACAGCTTCGAGCAGCAACGGCGGCTGGGAGCAACAGGCAGAGCTCCGCGCTGGTGCATAGCATATAAATTCGCAGCCGAGCAAGCCGAGACCAGAGTAGAGTCTGTTGAGGTGCAGGTTGGTAAAAGCGGGATTCTGACTCCGGTGGCTAATCTGGAACCGGTGCAGTTGGCAGGGACAACGGTAAAGCGTGCAACGCTTCATAACTTCGACCAGGTAAGAAAGCTGGATGTGCGTGAAGGTGATACTGTTGTCATTGAAAAAGCCGGCGAGATAATCCCGCAGGTGATAAAGGTTAAGCACGATCGAAGACCTGAAAAGACCAAAGAAGTAGAAATACCTGCCAAATGTCCTAATTGCTCTGCTCCTGTAGAAAAAGACGCAGAAGGTGTTTATATTCGCTGCAAAAATCCGAATTGCGTTGCCCAGTTAAAGGAACTGTTAAAGTATTTCGCCGGTCGAGGTCAGATGGATATCGAGCATCTGGGTGAATCTTTGATTGAACAGCTTGTCGATAACAATATGATTGGCGATTTTGGCGACCTGTATAAGTTGGATATTTTTTCGCTAGCTTCGCTTCCCAGGATGGGCAGTAAAAGTGCTGAGCGGGTGATCAAGTCAATAGAGCAAAGTAAAACCAGGCCTTTATGGCGATTTATTGCCGGGCTTGGCATTGCCCATGTAGGAGGCCAGACCGCTCAGATACTGGCTGATCGTTTCGGCTCAATGGAAAATTTGGCTGAGGCGAGCCTCGATGAACTTAACACCATCGACCAGATTGGACCGAAAATTGCTGAGAGCATTTATGATTATTTTCGTAATGAACATAACAGGCGGGTAATAGGCAAACTGCTGGAAGCGGGAGTTAAACCTGAAAAGCCGAGTGCAAAAAAGCACACCCCGTTTACAGGCAAGACAATTGTGCTGACAGGCAGTCTGGAAAATTTTACCCGCCAGCAAGCCGCCGAAAGGATAGCTGCCGCGGGAGGAAAGCTATCATCGAGCGTAAGCGCCAGTACTGACTTTGTTCTGGCAGGTGAAAAAGCAGGCAGTAAGCTAAATAAGGCAAACGAGCTTGGCGTTAAAGTAATAAATGAAAAACAGTTCTTAGATATGCTTGAAAATTCCTGAAAGGGGTAGATATGAAAATTGTAGCGATCGCTGGAACATACCGTAAGGAACATATTATTGACCAGGCTGTTATGGCTTCGATTGAAGCGGCTAAGGCTAAAGGCGCAGAAACCGAGATAATTTATCTTATCGATAAACATATCGAATTCTGCAACAACTGCCGGGCGTGTACGCAGGAGGCCGGACTCCAGCGCAAAACCTGTGTGCATGAACATGAGGATGATATGGGTGAAATTCTCAATAAGATCGACGAAGCGGACGGTTTGATATTTGCTTCACCTGTGAATTTCTTCGGAATCACCGCCGTAATGAAACGATTTATCGAGCGAACTATCGTATATGTTTATTGGCCATGGGGACAGGGAATACCCAAGCCCCGCCGAAAAGAGCTTAATAAACAGGCGGTAATAATAACCGCATCGGCCGCCCCCGAATTCATGGCGAAACTTCTGATGCGTTATCCGAAAAAAGTCTTAAAAGAAGCCAGCAAGCTTATGGGCGCAAGAAGCGTTCGCCATATTCATTATGGGCTTGTCGCGCAAGGTTCTGACCAACAGCTTAACGAAAAACAAATATCAAAAGCTGAAGCGGCCGGCAAAGTACTTGCGGCTACAATTTAGTACAATGGAAGCTATCAACATTCATGAAAAGTATATGCACGAGGCTTTGCGCTTTGCTCGTCGCAGTATAGGTTCTGTAGAGCCTAATCCGGCGGTAGCAGCGGTGGTTGTTCGCGCAGACAAGGTCATTGGTAAAGGCAGGCACAGACGATTCGGCGGCGCTCATGCCGAGGTTGAAGCCATTAAAAACTGCCGTAAAAAAGGCCACACAACTGAAGGCGCGACGATGTATGTTACTCTGGAGCCTTGTTGCCATCATGGAAAAACCGGTCCATGCACAGAGGCTATTATAGAAAGCGGAATAGCTGAAGTTATCATAGCCGCCGAAGATCCGTCCGAACATTGCCGGGGCAAGGGTATCAAGCAACTGAAAGAGACAGGTATTAAAGTTGCTGTCGGGATTTGCGAGCAACAGGCCAGGCTTCTTAACGCCGGCTTTTTTAAATTTGTCGAGACAGGCCGACCCTGGGTGATTCTTAAATGGGCCCAGAGTATAGATGGTAACATCAGCAGGACCAATTGTGCAGAAAATCGCTGGATATCAGGGCAGAAAAGCAGAGAAGATGTCCAGGGCATCCGGCGACGAGTACAGGCTATAATGGTGGGGGTTAAGACAGTTATTGATGACGATCCGCTTCTGACGGCTCGGCCGGCGAGGAAACAGCCGTTGCTGCGCGTGGTTCTCGACAGCAACCTTAAAATCCCCCTCGATTGCCGGCTTCTTGATACTATCAAACAAGCTCCTGTGGTAATAATGACCACAATCGGAGCGGCTGAAACGCAGCCCCACAAGGCCAGGCAGCTAACAGAAATGGGAGCAAAAGTGTTGGCAGTGCCTGCCGCAAAGACCAAATGCGACATAGAGGCCGTGCTGGCCAGGCTGGCGGAGATGGGTGTCCAGGAGGTATTGATAGAAGGCGGTGTACAGGTGATAGCTTCGGCATTGCAGGCAGATATCACAGACGAGATAATTACATATATAGCTCCGGAGGTCTTTGGGCAAACAGGCAGAAAAAATATCGCCGGTGCGATGCAAAATCTGATAAATCCTCTGCGTCTGAAACATATCCAAATAGATCAATTCGGCGATGATGTTCGAATAAGCGGGCTGGTTCGCGAAATAATCTGATATCGTCGGTGCAAAAAATATCATTGTCCCCCCGACGGTGGAAGTGCTTCGTAAGTTAGTTTAATGCGCCCTCTTACTTACAGTCTGTATATGCATATCGGCGTCGATTTTGCCCGCAGGATGATGCTGAGCTGTCAGGCGAATTGTGTCCAGATGCAGGGGTCGTGGTTCAGATGAAAGTGCACCAGTAAATGACAGCAATTCTTCGAGCGTTATATCCTTAAAACGCACCTCGATTATGCCACGAGTATATTCGTCATTGGCATGGCTCTG
>PWDX01000212.1 GCA_003553245.1 Phycisphaerae bacterium | reverse complement strand
GTTGGCGAACCGAGGATGAAGCCGCTTGCTTTGGACATCTTTTCAATGCATTCATTGACAATGTCGTCTTCAATGACGCATTTGCCGTTTGTATTCTCTTTGCATTTGTAACATGCGGTACACCCTCGTATACGCTGTCCCGCCAGTTGGATAAGCTCTGTTTTGATACCATTTCGGTCAAGTTCCGCCAGTGCCGCCCGGATAAGTATGGCCGTATTACCGTCTTCTCTGGCACTTCCGTTAATAGCTATGACTTTCATTGTTGCCTCCATAATTTTATCCTCATGATTTCTCTGGATAGTAAGTCATCTTCTTTTCAAATACAAATGCTTTTTATAGACTCATGAGCATAAGCACAGCTTATAATGCCAGTTACTTTACTTATAAAGTGATTTTATTTTAAATTGGCATTTGTATCATAAATCTTTTGCTCACAATATGATATAATAGTGATGCTTGGTTTTATGAGCGATAAAGAGATAGCATAACACTAATTCTTTGACTTCTGACGCCTTTTTTGTTAAATTATTTTGCTTATGGCAAATACAACGAAAACAAAAAGAGCGACGAAAAAACGAAAAGGTAAATCGCGAGTGGCTAAGGTCGGTTCCCGCAAAGCTTTCTCATGCTATACTGAAGCTGTGAAATATTTGTCGGACAGGACCGATTACGAGAAAGAAAAGAGGGTCAGATATAATGTTACGACCTTTAATCTGGATAGAATGCATAATTTTCTTTCTCTGCTGGGCGACCCTCATACCAGAATAAAGACGGTACATCTGGCCGGAACGAAAGGCAAAGGCTCCACCGCGGCTATGCTGGGGCGCATGCTTGAAACAAACGGCTACAATACAGGTCTGTACACTTCGCCGCATGTAGTTGAGATGCGGGAAAGAATTGCCGTTAATTCTGAAATGATAAGTGAAGATCAGATGCTGGGTCTGATTAACCGTGTATATCCGGCTGTTGAAAAAATGGCTAAGGATGACCCGCTTAGCTATTTTGAGATAATGACGGCGCTGGCTTTTATGCATTTTGCCGATACAGAAGTTGATATAGCCGTGATCGAAACAGGCCTGGGAGGCAGGCTCGACAGCACAAATGTCATAAATCCCGAAGTAGTCGGAATAACAAGTCTGAGTATTGACCATCATAATCAGCTTGGCGATACGCTTGCTGCCATTGCCGGAGAAAAAGCGGGAATAATAAAAGAAGGAATACCCGTAATAAGCGTGGAGCAGGAGCCGGAGGCGATGAAAGTTCTGAAAACTCACGCTGCTTCGGTGAATGCGCCCTTGTGTGTTACCGGAAAAGACATTGATTTCTCATATCGCTTTGAGGTTTCTCGTGAGCATGGCCCGCATACGAGAATATGTTTGAATACGCCGACTAGTAAATTTGAGCACCTGCGCGTGCCGTTGCACGGCAAACATCAAGCTATAAATTGTAGCTTGGCTTTGGCTTTGCTGGATAAATTAAAAACAGCCGGCTATGATTTTGACACCGAAAAGACCGCACAGGGCCTTGATGGTATGAACCTGCCCGGTCGGATGGAAATAATCGCCGAAAATCCGAGAATACTCATTGACGCAGCCCACAACGCCGCCAGCATCAGGGCGCTTATCCATGCCATAGGACAGAACATCCCATACGATTCGATGGTAGTGATTTTCGGCTGTAATATGGATAAAGATATTCGCGGGATGCTGAATGAGCTTCAGTTCGGTGCAGACAAAGTGATATTCACCCGTTCAAGCTCTGCAAAGGCTGTTTCGCCGGATGTTCTCGGTGAGATGTATTCTGAAATTTCCGGCAAAATGTACCAGACTGCTACAAGCTTGGGTGAAGCTTTGCAAATTGCGAACAGCGCGGTAGCCAGAGACGACCTCATCTGCATAACAGGCAGCATTTATCTGATAGGCCAGGCCAAATCACGCTTTCAGGCACAGGCCGAGGCGATAGCTGTTTAACAACTGTTGCTGAGTCTTATCTTGCGGTCAGTCTGCTGTAACCGGCACATAAAATAAATATGGCCGTGCTGGTCAGTACTACGGCCGCACCCGTGGGAAGATTGAATTGCAAGCTCATAAAAAGGCCGCCGACTGCGCTTAGTACTCCAAAAAATACCGAAACTATTACAACGGATTTATAGCTTGAGCATATCTGATAAGCCGCGGCAGGAGGATTGGTTATCAAGCAGAATATCAGCAGTCCGCCGATGATGCGTAGATTTACCGAAAGAATAAGCCCGCAAAGAGCAAGAAATATACAATAGACAAAATTTTCATGCACGCCTGTCGCCGCCGCTATAGATCTGCTGAAAAGTAGCGTTTTCATCTCTTTGCCGAATAAGACCAGAAACAGTACAAGTGCCGTTGCCATAATCGCGACAGTTATTATCGTTTCCTGACGAACAAAAAGTATGCTTCCCCAGAGCAGTCCGAGCAGTTCGGTTCGGCTGTCCTGCATAAGTCCCATGCCCATAAATGCAAGTCCCAGCATAAGTGAAAGCATAATCGCCAACCCCAGATTGGCATCAATGCAGGGTTTGTCCGCTTTTACTGCAGAGAGGCTAATCGCCGCCAATACGGAAAAAACGACACCGGCGGCCGTTGTGTAGGTAAGCCCGGCAAGCGTGGCGAAAACAATTCCAGTGATTGCCGCGTGAGAAATACAGGTGCCGATAAAGGGCATTTTCATCCCAACGATATATACGCCCAGCAGCGAGGTGCTCGCACCTGCAAGAATGCCTGCTAATATTACAAGATAGAAAAACGGATCCATAAGATTCTATAAGTTAAGCTGTTCTGTGTTTCTATTATCAGGCTTTTGGACGAGATATCTTCGTCCGTGAATTTGCCGTACCTGTAACGGACACTTGTAGGCCAGGCTCAGATGTTCATCGTCAAAGACCTCATCAGCGGCCGAATCCGCAAGTATCAGACCTTG
>PWDX01000205.1 GCA_003553245.1 Phycisphaerae bacterium | reverse complement strand
GAAAGACCCTTCGGTTGTTGCAGAAGAACTTGAAGAGCGGGAAGAAACTGATATGCCTTTAGTGCGTCAGCAATAAGGATAGCGATATGGCTGAAGAAGAAAAAAACAATCAAAACCAGATTCCCGAAGACGCCGAACAGCAGTCGATTTATACCGATGATCTGGACCACGCCGGAAAGTCACTGTCAGACGCATTGAAGCTTAGCTTCAGGGTGTTAAAGGGCATAATGATAGTCCTGGTTATACTGTTTATGGCCTCGGGGTTCAGGACGGTCGGTTCAAATGAACAGGCATTGGTGTTACGGTTTGGACGAATAAGAGGCGTCGGTGAGCAGAGGCTGCTTGGCCCGGGAGCTCACTGGATTTGGCCTTATCCCGTGGAGGAGCTAATTAGAATACCAGTTGGTAGAAGGCCTTCAATGGCGATAGACTCATTTTGGTATTGGCAGGATCGTCAGGGCAACCCCCATGGTCAGCGCACGCTGCACCCGGTGATGGACGGATATAGCCTGACAAGAAATGAAGGTGACGATGTAGCCACAGCCGGAGCTGACTATAATATAGTCCATACCAAATGGCAGTTAGTCTATCGCGTTGACGACCCGGAAAGATTTTTCCGTAATATGCTCGTTAGCGAAGTTCAGCCCGGAGAGGACTATTACGCCGTGATGCGTGAAAGTATCGAACCGATTATCAAAAGTCTTTTCGAAGACTCTGTTGTTACCGCACTCGCTGATTTTACAATAGATGAAGCCGTAACATCTCAGGACAGCATCCCTGTTCAGGTGCGCCAACTGGTGCAGCAAAAACTCGACCGCATAGAAAGCGGCCTGGCTGTTGTAACAGTTCAGCTTGAAGATGCAACCTGGCCTAAACAGGTGGAAGAGTCCTTTTTGAATTATTTCAGAGCAAGCCAGATGGCTCAGCAGGAAGTTACTGAAGCAAGAAGTTATGCTCAACAGACTCTAAACGAAGCTGCCGGACCAGGTGCTATGGAATTTATAACCGCAATAAAAGACCCCGACACTTCGCAAGAGCAGGCAGAACAGCTTTGGCAGCAGGCTTCAGGCGAAGTTCAAAGGGTGCTGGCAGAGGCAAGGGCTTATCGTACAGAGATAGTCGAAACCGCCCGCGCCAACGCGACATATCTTGAAAATATACTGCCTGAATATCATAATCACCCTCGTTTATTTGTTCAGCAGCTTTATCAAAACAGCGTCGAAACCGTACTGGAGGCCTCTGACGAAAAGATGATAATTCAGCCTACTCAGGGAGGATCGCAATCCGAGATCCGCGTTCATATAAATCGCGATCCTACGATCAGAAAAGAAGAAGACGCCGATTAAAGATAAACCTTAATCCGGAAAGAAGACCAATGGGACATCAGCATTTACGGCTAAAAGAAGACATACACGGACAGACACACGGCAGGCAAACTCGCGTAAGCCTGGCGTTGATAGGCACGCTTGCCGGCGGAACTCTTTTGCTTTGCAGCTTAGCGGCAATTCCTATTTATGGTGCCGATTCATTCCAGGCCGAAGCTCTTGCGTTTCTTGGAGCGATGCTGCTTGGGGTGCCTATCGTAGTTCACGCTATCACCAGTTGGCTCAGGAGAGAGTCGCACATGGACGAGCTTGCCGCACTTGCGATTGTGGCGGCCTTTGTAACTCAGGAATATATGACCGCAGGAGTGGTCGGCTTTTTCATGTTGCTAAGTGAATTGGTTGAAACCCGAACAGCTCTGGGCGCCAGAGCCTCACTGGAATCGCTCATAAAGCTTACGCCTACTACCGCTTATAAGCTCGAACCGGACGGTAGTGAAAAAGAAATGCAGGCAAGCGACCTCAAATCCGGTGACATTGTTAGGGTCAGACCCGGCGACAACATCCCTGCTGACGGTGAAATTGTAAAGGGGCTAAGTTCGGTAAATGAGGCCACAATAACCGGTGAATCTTTGCCTGTTGACAAAGTACCCGGTATGCAGGCTTTCGCTGGAACTGAAAACCTGACCGGTGTGCTCGATGTAAAAGTTACAAAGATAGGCAGGGATACAACCCTGGGTCGCGTGCAGGATTTGATATTGCAGGCCGAGCAGACAAAAATACCAATTATGCGGATAATCGACCGATATGTGAAATGGTATGTCCCGACTATTCTTATGATAGCGGGTATCGTTTTGTTTTTCACACGCAACATTAACTATGCTATTACGATTTTGATTATCTCATGTCCTTGTGCGCTTATTTTGGCAACACCCACGGCAATGGTCGCGGCCATTTCTTCGGCGGCAAGGCTCGGAATACTTGTAAAAAATGTCGCAGACCTTGAAGTAGCAGGGCGGATGACGGCGATGGTTTTTGATAAAACCGGAACGCTTACGACTGGGAAACTCTATGTTACGCGACTCACGCCAGCCGATGATGTTGAGCCTGCCGAACTGCTCGAAATAGCGGCATCAGCCGAACAGATGAGCAAGCACCCTGCGGCAAGAGCAATTAACGATGTCGCGAAAGACGCAAACCTGAATCTAATTCCTCCTGAAGAATTCGAAGAACACCCCGGCAAAGGTGTTGCCGCTGTGGTAAGCGGCCAGAGAGTATTGGTCGGCAGAGACTCTTTCCTGAGAGAAAACGATGTGATTTTTGACGAAATTGAAGAGCCCTCTATGCACGAGCAACAGGGAATGAGTACGCTTTATATTGCTCGAGGCTCACGGTGCATCGGCTGGATAGGTCTGCAGGATAAGACCAGACCCGAAGCAAGTAAAGCGGTAAATGAACTCCTCGAGATGGGTATTAAAAGAGTTACAATGCTTACCGGCGACCGAGATGAAGTAGCAAATCGGGTTGCTTCAGACCTCAACTGCACCGATTACAAGGCACACTGCTTCCCGCAGGATAAATTGGCGATAGTAGAAAAAATGAGAGATGCCGGACACACTGTTGTAGTTGTTGGTGATGGTATAAACGACGCACCGGCGCTGGCAGCAGGAGATCTCGGCGTGGCGATGGGTGCCGCAGGCAGCGATGTCGCGATTAATTCAGCGTCCATCGCACTGTTAAGCGATGACCTGCGAAGGTTGCCGTTTCTCGTAAAGCTATCACGAAAAGCACGCTCGGTAATCAACCAGAATCTCGCTTTTGGTATCGGCTTTATCATCGTTGGTATCTCTGCGTTCGCGATACTGATACCGGTTGTCGCAGCTATACTGCACTTCGGTAGTTCACTGGTGGTGGTGTTCAACAGTGCAAGACTTTTCCGCTATGGTGAGGAATTGGACCACTATCCTGGGCCAAAAGTAGAGACTCGAAAAATGAGTTCGCAAAGCAAACTCAAAGTAGGATAGAAAGCCTGAAAATCATCCGATTAGAGTATTACAGGACGATGTTTTATGGATTATGTTATCGAAACATTCGGTTTGACCAAAAGTTTCTCAGATATGTGGGGGCGAGAAAAAGTTCTGGCAGTCGATTCTCTCGATTTAAGAATAAAAAAGAACGAAGTTTTCGGCTTGCTTGGCCCAAATGGCTCAGGCAAGACAACGACCATAAAAATGCTGCTTGGGTTGCTTAATCCCACCGCGGGAAATTCTCTTATATTAGGCGGCAGAAGCAGTGATCCGAAGATTAGCTCACATGTCGGCTTCCTGCCCGAGGAGTCCTACCTTTATCGTTATTTAAGCGCACGCGAGACACTTGATTTTTATGGCAGACTATTCGCTCTTCCTGCAAAAGTACGCAAAGCCAGAATTGAAGCCCTGCTTGATATGGTAGGCCTCAAAGCCGTCGCCAACAGAGCGGTGGGTACTTTTTCAAAAGGTATGGCAAGGCGTATAGGACTGGCACAGGCACTCATTAACGACCCTGAGGTGCTTATACTTGATGAGCCTACAACCGGCCTGGATCCCCTGGGAACAAGACAGATAAAAGATGTAATCCTCAAGCTTAAAGAACGAGGAAAAACAATACTGCTTTGCAGCCATCTTCTTGCCGATGTTGAGGATGTTTGTGACAGGATAGCCATACTGTATGGTGGGCGAATTCAAAGCCAGGGAGAGGTTCAGCAACTGCTCAGGCAGGCAGACAAAAGGCAGATCACAACCGGGCCTGTAACAGAAGAAACACTTGAAAAAATAAAGCAGATAATTGCAGCCGACAGCTCGGAATTTGAAGTATCATCGCCGATGGAAAAGCTCGAGACATTCTTTATTAAAACCGTTTCAGATGCCCAGAAACAGCAGCGCAAAACCAGCGGGGCTATTAACAGCGCTAAAATCGGTGATTTTCTTGCAGCCGGAGCAGTACCGCAAAAACAGGATAATATTCTCGATAAACTTGTCTCGAAATCAAAGCCGAAAAGCAAGCAGGAAGAAACGGCCGAAACTCAAAAAACAAAAGACACCAAAGAAACTACACAACAGCCTGAGCCTGACCGCGAACTGCTCGGTAGGCTCACTCATAAAGATAAAGAAGCTGAACCTGACCAGGTTACAAAAAAGACCAATGCCCGACGGGAAAAACAATCCGAACCCGAAAAGAAAGAGCCGAACAAGGACATACTCCAGCAATTAACTAATCCCGGCGATAAAACCAAGCAGCGAAAAGACAAGGACAGCGAATCCAATGAGTAAAATATTCGCAGTAGCGACAAATACTATCCGGCAGGCGCTTCGGCTTAAAATTGCCGTGGCGTTCATAATACTGCTGGGTATTCTATTGCCTCTGATGGGTTCGGTGATGGTCGGGGACGGAACCTTGCAGGGGCGTTTGCAGACATTCGTAAGTTATGGCCTGTCCCTTACAACATTGCTGCTTTCAATGCTAACCATTATCATTTCCATTTACACCCTTACCAGTGATGTGGCCCAGCGACAGATATACACCGTCATTACCAAGCCCATTCGGCGGTGGCAGCTTATTGCCGGGAAACTGCTCGGAGTTATTCTGCTAAACGCCGCACTTTTAACCCTGTTTGCAGCGTTAATTTATGGAATCACAATATACATACCGGGGTTTGTTGATGCTCCCCCTGATGAGATAGCACGCGCAAATGTTGAGTTCTTTACGGCTCGCGATGGAATTAAACCTTTGCAGACAGATATTAGCGATCAGGTACGTCAGGAATTTGAAAGACGCCGATCCGCCGATGAAATACCCGACGAAGTACTTATAAATCCCAGGTTGCGACAAAGGGAGATGGACTCGATAAGGGAAAGCCTCAGGCTGAGAGAACGCTCGGCTTCGTCTGGGCACTCCCTGACATGGGATTTTCGGAATGTTCAGCCTGCCGATCCGGAGCAAAATATTTATATCCGCTTCAAATACCAGGTGTCGGATGATCCGCCCGAAGGCATGATACACAGCCGGTGGCAAATCGGAGATATCAGACAGATGCAGGCCGGCAGGCCGGAAACGCCTATTTATAGGACAGAACGCAGCGATTCGATTCGGGTTTCACATGAAATAGCGGTTCCCGCAGATGCTATCGCAGATGATGGTTATCTCGGCGTGAGGTTCATTAGCTCACCACAAAACAGAACGGTTGTTATGTTCCCCACCGATGAGGGAATAGAAGTCTTATACAAAGCCGGAGAGTTCGCATCTAACTATTTCAGAGCGATTCTACTGATATTTATTCGATTGGTTTTTCTGGCTGTTTTGGGGATAATGGCGGCTACATTTCTAAGTTTCCCTGTGGCAATACTGCTATGTCTTGTCGTATTTTTAACCAGTATAGCAAGCGGCTTTATCATCGAAGCGATAGGCTTTTTCGCAACGGATTCGGTGGAACGGCTTTATGATTTTACAATAAAACCGCTGATATATATGCTTCCGAGATTCGACACTGCAAATCCGTCGGAGTACCTTATACCCGCACGGCTTATTCGTTGGTCACTCATCGGAGAAATGGCGGGTATAATGATCGGAGTAAAGGCGCTTATATTACTTTTGCTGGCGATATTGATTTTCAGCTATCGTGAACTAGCTAAAATTGTAGTCTGACGAACTTTGCCTACGAAACTGGCCTAAATATAATATGCGAAGAAGAAATTTATTAATCAGTTTCATCTGCCTTGTTACTGCTGCCGCATTCTTCATAGGAGCAGGCTTGCAGTTGGACTACATAAACAATGCTCGACAGGAAATGGAACTTGTCGTAAATGAGCCGCTTGAAAATGCGCCGCCCTCACTGGCTTTCGCTACTGTTGCACTGGGTGCTTTTAGAGGACTGGTTGTAAATGTTCTATGGATCCGTGCTGACAGGCTCAAGCAGGAAGGACAGTTTTTCGATGCCAAGCAGTTGGCAGAGTGGATAACCATTCTGCAGCCTCGCTTCGCGTCTGTATGGGAATTTCAGGCGTGGAATATGGCTTATAATATCTCCGTTGCAATACCCGCGACAGAACCCCACCAGCGATGGAGATGGGTCAGAAACGGCTATGAACTGCTTAGGGATAAAGGCATAGAGATGAACCCCAGAAGTCTCGACCTCTACAGAGAGTTAGCCAGGATATTTCAGCATAAAATGGGAGGGGTTACGGATGATGTGCACAAGTATTATAAGTTGCAGCTTGCCGATGCTATGGCTCCTTTGCTTGGCCCCGCCGATGCGGAGTACTTCGAAGAACTAATCAAAGCTCCCAAAACACTTGAAGAAGCCATGAAAATCCCAGGCGCAGAGGATTTGGTAAACAAGCTTGGCCAGGCCGATGAAGCGTTTCGAAGGCAGGATAATTTTGTAAAAAACTATATAGCATTTCGACAGAATCCATGGGATTTTTCCGAAGAGGCTTATAATATATTTGAAAGCTATCAGAACCATCAAACTCTAAGCCAATTTGATACATTTGCCAGAGCTTACCATCTGAGAAATGAGTGGAAATTAGAGCCGGAGCTGATGCACGAGCTTAACAAAAATTACGGCCCTACCGATTGGGAAAATCCAGACAAAATCATACCACTTGAGTGGAGACATCCTGCTGCACATGCCATATATTGGGCGGTAAAAGGTCTTCGTAAAGCTGGAGGCGGTGGCGAAGATTTTTCAACGCAGGAGGCAAATATCGACCGAATGGTTGCTCATAGCCTTCAACTGCTTTTCCGCGATGGTCGAATATATGTATCCGAAGGACAGGCTGGCACAGAAGAAGAGCCGATGATTGAACGCGGCATATATCTTCGTCCTGACCTTCGAATGTTCGATGCTTATAACAGATTGCAATTAGAATTAATTGAAAAATATAAGCAATATGCGGATTTCAATCCCGGTACCTACGAGTCTATGCAAATAGGACACCGTAATTTCCTGACAAACGCGGTCGAGTCTTTCTATCATGCCGGGCATCGAGGCAAGGCAAGACAGATTTACAATAAAGTTCGTGAGCTTTATCCGCGAGAAGAACATCAGGTACCAATGGAACGCTTTGTTCGAGACCGGATGAGGGAACATCTCGAATCTATAACTATTACCAATGCGAACGAAATGATACACGGGCTTCTGCGCGAAAGCTATTTCCGATTTGCCGTCGGCGAAGATGACCAGGCCGCAGCGAGAGAAGATTTCGCCAGACAGGTGCATCAGTTCTACTCTGATGATTGGGAAGGTGAAGACAGGGTTGAACTTGCTCCGATGGAAATGCTAAGGTATTTTGCCTTACAGGATTTTCTAAGTGATGGCCAGTTCCCTCACGAACTGCGAATGAATTTAATGGCAAGGATAAGACGGGAAAGACCGGATCTGTTCGAGCGTCTTCAGGAGCAGGAGGAGATTTATCTACAGTTCCAGGAGGAAATGGAACAGCAGCAGCAAGGAAATTAAATTTTTGAAAATGGATTTTCAATGCAAAACACAACTACCCAGCTCACACCTTCACAAGAGAAGGCCGTTAACCATAAAGACGGAGCTTTGCTCGTATTAGCAGGGCCCGGCAGCGGAAAAACCCGTGTCATAACCCATCGAATTGCCAATCTCATAAACTCCGGCGTGGCTCCATACAAAATCTGCGCGATTACATTTACCAATAAAGCAGCCGGCCAAATGAACCAGCGAGTCGCCGAAATGGGAACTTCTACCGGGGCTCACATCAGTACTTTCCACTCCCTATGCGTTAGAATTTTGCGAAAGTACGCCCAATTTGCCGCGATAGACTCGAAGTTCAGCATCTATGATTCCGCCGATCAGAAACGCTGTATGAAACAGGCAATAAAAAAAGCTGACATCGACTCGAAAAGTTTCACGCCTGGCAAACTCCTCGCAGCCGTTTCTTCACTTAAAAATAATCTCATAGATCCTGAAACTTTCAAAACACAGTCCGATGGATTTTATGCCGCCAAAGTCGCAAAGGTTTACAGGGCCTATCAGCAGTTGCTTAATGAAAACGCCAGTCTCGACTTTGACGATCTGTTAATGAAGACCGCTTTACTCCTGCGTGACAATCAGCAGGTGCGCGACGAGCTTAACGACCGCTTCATGTATCTGCTCGTCGATGAATATCAGGACACAAATCACGCCCAGTACTGTATCGCAAAATCTCTCGTTGCAAACCACGGCAATATCTGTGTAGCTGGTGACCCTGATCAGTCTATATATCGCTGGCGAGGCGCCGACATAACAAACATACTCGCTTTCGAAAAAGACTGGCCTGATGCCACAGTAGTAAAGCTCGAGGAAAACTTCCGCAGCACCCCGGACATCCTCAGTGTTGCCGACAAACTCATTGCCGCTAACAAAAACAGAAAACCTAAAAGTCTTATTCCCGTTAGACCGCCTGCTGGCAAGGTCGAATTAGCCTGTTTCGAGGACGAGCAAGAGGAAGCTCAGGGCGTTGCTGATAAAATAAACAATTTGATTCGGCAGGGCGTATCTGCTCGTAATATCGCCGTTTTCTATCGAGTAAACGCTATGAGCAGGGCGATGGAAGAATGTTTCGTTCGCAATCAGATGCCGTATCAGATAGTCCGAGGCGTCGAATTTTACAGCCGAAAAGAAATCCGTGACATCCTCGCCTACCTGAAAATAATCGTAAATCCTGCCGATGAAATCGCGCTGTTGCGGATAATAAACACACCCGCAAGAGGCATCGGCAAAGTAACTATCGACAAAGTCCGTCGATATGCTCTTACCCACGGCCTTTCTTTTTACCAGGCACTTGCAAAAGTCCACGCCATAGACTCACTATCTCAGGCTCATAAAGGCAGGATAACGGCTTTTGTAAAAATGATAGAAAACTTCAAAAAAGCTGCCCCCGATTCTGTGTCTCAGCTAATAAAGAAAGTTTTTGTAGAATCGGGACTGCAATCGTTTTTTAACTCAGGCAAAGAAAGCGACGACAACAGTGCTGCCGAAAACATAAACGAGCTCATAAATGCCGCCGCTGTTTATGAACGCCACGCCGAACAGCCTTCACTTATGGACTACCTCCAGCAGATTTCCCTTTTCTCTGATGCCGACAGCTACGACCCGACGACCGAACGGGTGGCGCTGATGACTCTTCACGCTGCCAAAGGTCTGGAGTTTGAAAATGTATTTATCATCGGCGTAGAAGACGGGCTTTTACCCCATGAACGAAGCGCCGAAAGTGACGATGAGCTGGAAGAGGAACGCCGTTTGTTCTTTGTAGGTATCACCCGTGCAGAAACTAATTTGCACATAAGCTATACCCGCTATCGCACGGTAAGAGGCCAGTACCGCCGCGCAGTACCTTCTCCATTTCTTTATGAACTCCCCTTGGAGCTTCCCCACCAACAACCTTCGTCCCGGGAAGATTCCTATGATGATTTTGACGATGACATTTCCTATGAGCCTGACGAAGAAGTCGTTCCGTTCACTAAAGGCCAGCTTGTCAAACACAAAAAATTCGGCCTCGGCCGCGTTGAGCAGTTTATAGAGATGGGACAAAATAGTGTAATCGTCGTCAAATTTAAGGCAGGACAGACAAAGACGCTTATGCTAAAATATGCCAATCTTACAAAAGTGTAAGTCAGGTGCGCGCAAAACAGCAAGCCGGTGTTTGCTGTGTCGAAGAGTCTGAACTACTTGCAAAGCGAAAATTGTAAATCGAAACTGGAGGACAAAAATGGCTGAATCTGACATCAGACTATACTACAAAAATGTTAGCGCCGACATCATCGGTGAAAACCACGGTATTACAAAACAACAGTTCAAGCAGCTCGATGAGCTTACATCGCCGGTAATCTTCGAGCTTAATGAAGAAAAAAACAGCGGCGAACTGCCGTATCGCGATCTGCCTTTCAATAAAGAAATACCCAAGCGTGTAAAAGCGCTTGCAGCTAATATACGCGACAAATGTGAAAACCTTGTTGTGCTGGGCATAGGCGGCTCGGCTCTTGGCAATATCGCCTTACAGTCTGCTCTGAATTCCTATATGTACAATCTCGACGACAAACAGCGAAAAGGTCCCCGGCTGTTTGTTTTCGATAATGTCGATCCCGATCAGTTTGGCTCATTTCTCGATTGGCTCGACGACCGCCTCGAAAATACAATTTTCAATGTCGTCAGCAAATCCGGCAGAACCGCTGAAACCGCCGCCCAGTTCTTAATCATCCGCCAATTACTGCTCGACAGACTTGGTGAACCGGCCTACAAAAAACAGGTCATTGCCACAACCGACCGTAATAAAGGAACATTGCGAAATATAGCATCCGCCGAAGGACTGGCCACGCTTGAAGTGCCCGATGGAGTAGGCGGACGCTTCTCCGTGCTTAGCGATGTAGGGCTTTTCAGCGCTGCCGTCTGCGGCATAGAGATTGACCAACTGCTCGAAGGCGCAAGACAAATGGACGCCCGAATAAGCAGCGAAGACTTCTACGAAAATCCCGCGGCAATCATTGCTGCGATAAACTACCACTACTACCAGCAGGGTAAACGATATTCCGTTATGATGCCATACAGTAACGGCCTCTATAATTTCGCCGACTGGTATCGACAGCTATGGGCCGAAAGCCTCGGCAAAACTTACGATCTCCAGGGCAGCGAAGTCCACATAGGCCCCACCCCTATAAAAGCACTCGGCACAACAGATCAGCATAGCCAGGTTCAGCTTTATCGAGAAGGCCCCAACGATAAAATCTTTATGTTTTTACAGGTCAAAAATTTCAAGCACGACATACCCATAGGTCAGCCGCCGCAATCGGCAAAAGAACTCGGCTATCTGTCAGGAAAAACTATGGCACAACTGCTCAACAGCGAAAAAGTCGCAACCGAGTACGCCCTGATTCAGGACAAAAGGCCCTGCATGACCGTCCTGTTCGAAAAAGTCGAGCCTTACGCTCTCGGACAGTTTATATATATGTACGAAGCGGCCACATCTCTTACCGGCAAGCTGTTTAACATTAATCCCTACGACCAGCCCGCCGTAGAGCTTGGCAAAGAAGCAACATTTGCCCTTATGGACAGACCCGGCTTCGAGGAAATGGCGCAGAACATCCAGCCGTTCATAAAACCGGACAAGGATTACCTCGTCTAACCCGATGAAATATCTCGCCATAGATTACGGCACGAAGCGAATAGGCCTGGCGATTTGCGACCGTGACGAAACAATCGTCTCACCGCACTCGATTATTGAATGTGATTCCAGAGCCGTAGAAAGAATCACTCATACCGCCCGTTTAGAGCAGGTCGAGGCGCTGGTCGTCGGCCTGCCGCTTAATATGGACGGCACAGAGGGGCCGCAGGCAAAGATTGTCCGCCAATTCACCGAAGAGCTTAAAGGTCTCATCGATTTACCGATATATTTCCAGGACGAACGCTTGACAAGCTTTGCCGCCGACCATAAATTAACTCCTGCCGAGCTAACCGGCAAAAAAAAGAAAAAGCGTCTTGATGCCGTAGCTGCCGCTACCATACTTGAGGCGTTTATCGAAAACAAACAGAACCAGCCATAACCACAAGGGAGGGAAAAATGGCACGAAAACCAAGAAAAGTTATTGTCATTGGAGCAGGTTCGGTCGGAACAACATATATCTACGCCTTACTCCAGACCGGAATCGCCGACGAGGTTGTGCTAATCGACATAGACAAAAAACGCGTCGAAGGCGAAATAATGGACTTGTCACACGGCCTGCCATACATTCCGCCCGTAGTCGTCCGAGGCGGAGAATACTCCGAATGTGCCGATGCAAGTATTATAGTCGTTACCGCCGGAGCCAAGCAGTCACCCGGCCAGTCCCGTCGTGAGCTTGTCCAGAAAAATGCCGACATCGTAAAATCAATATGCATGGAAATCCGTGATACCGGATCCCAGGCCACAATGATTATGGTTACAAACCCTGTTGACGCACTCACTCAGGTTGCTCTCAAGCACCTGCAATGGCCGCGCGACAGAGTAATTGGTTCTGGAACGGTACTTGATAGCGCGCGTTTTCGCTTTATGCTCAGCCGTCACTGCGGCGTAGATGTTCACAATATACACGCCTATATCCTTGGCGAACACGGTGATTCCGAACTGGCCGCCTGGTCTTTGACACATGTCGCCGGAGTGCCTATACGGGAGTATTGTAAAATATGCCGCCAATGCGATCCTAAAGTCGCCTATAAAGATATTTTCGAAAGAGTCCGGGACTCTGCTTATCATATTATAGATTATAAAGGCTCTACTTTTTTCGGTATAGGAATGTCACTTGTCCGTATTACTGGCGCGATTTTGCGAAACGAGCATAGCGTGCTTACCGTCTCCTCAATGCTCGAAGGTGAATACGGCCTGACTGATATATGCCTTAGCATACCCTGCGTACTTGGCCAGGATGGTATAGAACGCCTGATCGCTCCCAAACTGCCCGATGACGAGCTAAAAGCTCTCAAAAACTCCGCGCAGGCCCTTAGGCAGATCTACGATAGTATCAGGATATAGCCTTTTTCCCAGCTTTCAAAAGCTTTTGTTCTTCTTTCGGACGAGTTTTCCAGCGGCGGTGAACCCACCAGTACTGGCTCGGGTCCTCGCGGATAAACTCCTCAATGGCATTGCTGTATTCCTGGCTTACCCACTGCAAAGCATCTTCTTTATCACGCCACTCTTCAGGCATAATAAGCCGATTGCACGCTATTTCAAATCTGAACTGCTTGCCGATCCGCCTTGCGTACCCGACTGCTATCGGCAGATCATTTGTAAGAGCAAGTAGCCCGATACTCTTATAGGTACTGGCCTTTCTTCCGAAAAAGTCCACAAAAATCCCTTTCCTGCCCGCGTCCTGGTCCGCGATAAAACCAAGAGCCGAACCGTCGGCAAGAATATCGGGCAT
>PWDX01000109.1 GCA_003553245.1 Phycisphaerae bacterium | reverse complement strand
GGTTGAGAACCGCAAGGGTATGGAGATCCCTGTGGTAACCCCAAAGTTCGCAATCTGGGATACAACCGGCACTGGAAGAGGTGATCCTCTCCTTACTGCGGAGCGCATTAATAACCTTGCTAAAGGAGAAAATGCAGGGAAGAAAAATATCTGGACTGTTATACATGCATGGTCGGAATTCCCGCAATTAGAAACAAATAGGGGTTTAGATGCAGTTAAACTTTGCGTTGATAAACTTGACGACCAGGTGCGGGTAGTAAATCCTGAGGAGTTGCTCTGGCGGATAAGGATGGAAAAAAGGCCCGAGCAGACAAAGATTCTGGTTAATCAGCAATAGATAGTATGCTATGAAGGGGTTATCGTGTGAAAAAGAATACTGTTATGATGATGGTTTTTATCTGCCTGTTCGGTGGTCTGGTGTTAGCAAATGAACACGCTGGAGGCAAAATCGGCGTTTTTTATGAGCCTGAGATGCCGATTTTTTCTGCTCAGGTTGCATGGCAGCCAAGAATGGCGATGCATTTACTTGAAAAGTATGGCTTTGACGCTCAGTTTTTATCTTCCATAGAGTTGAAAGACACAGATGCATTCAATAATGATAAGTACAGCACTTTGGTAATACCATATGGCAATTCTTTTCCTCTACCTGCTTTTGAGTCAATTCGTAATTTCCACAGAGCTGGCGGCAATCTGGTTGTAAACGGTATACCATTTTGTCATCCTGCGGAGCGGTCCGGTTCAACCTGGCGTGACATGGGGCATACCAACTATTACGATTATAAAACCGGTATGGGCACAGGCGGCTTTGGTAATGCTGTCACGGGTATAGCCAAGCAAAAGGCAGATGCTGATAATCCCCTGGGTATTAAGGACAAGATGCTGCCTCGTTCTGATGAGTCTGTTCAGTGGTTGAGAGTGGAAACACTGGCTCCGGGTGACCAAGCTATTCCTTTGATATTAACAAAGATTGGTTCAAACGAGTATCGTCCAGCTTCTGCTTTGATACGGCATGGCTCGGACTTTAATAAAGCGATAACACTGTGGATGGGCCAGTTCCCCAGTCAGCTTGAACCGACGGATTTGTATCTGCTGGAACAAATATTTATCCGCGGGCTTTCCTGGGGTCTTCATCAGGCAGGACATATATCAAAGGGCGAATATGAGAGCCTCATTGAGCTTGTTGGGGCAGAAAAGATGCCCCAGGGTTGGCCAAGGGGCATTGTCGGAAAGATATCTGAACGCCCATGGGGCGACAGTTTCCTTCCTAAGAGTGGCAAGCCTGCATCAGATATTCTAGTTATTGATGGTCGGCGTTTTTCAGAGTGTGAAAAAATGATAGCTTCCTGCCTGCAGGGGCTGACAAGCAGGGATAAGCCGCGTATCTGGCTTTGGTTCAAACCCCAGGACCGGTTCTGGCTTGATGTGCATATTGACAAGGGGATGATTACCGATACTACAGTCACTTCTGAACTTGCGGATGCTCTGGAATTATTTAAGGATTATTATAATGGTGCTGTGGCATTTGATGAAAATCTTTACCGCGGCAACCTTATCGCGCTTAATGTTGGCGCTGTTGAAGATTTGCTTGTGATGCCGTCAGATTTGGCGGATAAATATGGTATTCCTGTAAAAATTGACCTACGGGATAAGTTCGAATATTATCATGAAGGTATGCAGTGGGTCTGGGACAATTATAGTTCACAGCTTAACCATCACCTGACACATTACATGAGCCCTCACGGTGCTGGTGCTCATTCGATGGCTTATACATATCAGTGGAAGGGTATAATTTTCTGGATAACAGGTCCCCGAGACGCGATGATGCTGGGTGCTATGCCGGTAAAAGAAGCTGCTTTGATGGCGAAAATATTTTCTCAATTGCCCGCTAATGTTCCCATGCTGGGATTTCCCTATGCCGGCAAAGGCGTTGGCTTGGGAGAAGTTGGGGGTACGAATTTCGCAGGAATGTACGGTAAGTTGCTTATTCCTTCAGATCATATAAGTAATCTTCCAATTATGAGCGGCTTTTCTGTCGAGTCATTCAAGCAGAATATTCCTGATTTTGTTGCTGAGGATGTCAAGAGCGATAAAGCTTATGTCTCTCTGGTATATTCTGACGGGGATAATATATGTGTATGGTATAATCATATGCACCATTTTTTTTGGAGTGACGATATAGGAAGGTATCCTGTTTCGTTTGGGATTGCTCCAGCTATGTATGATGTGATGCCTGCCATTGCTAAATGGTACTATCAACGTTTGCCGAAAAACGGTGAATTTATCGCTGATGTTTCCGGTATAGGTTATATACGTCCCGAAACATTTGCTGAGGGGTATTCGAACCGTGAACAGATATACGAAGATTTCATGGAGTGGACTGCCAGATATATGGAAAAGATGGATTTGCATACATTTCGGACGGTTAGCGGAAGTGATGGTGACCTCAGAAAGTATATTGACAGGATTGATTTTGTTCACTCGGTATTTGCAGATATGGGCAATATGGTCAGCGGTGGTTATGATGCGTTTACCTATGACCTTGATGGTTTCCAGGTATTCAGATCCATTGTCGGCTGGGGCGGCGGAAGAGATGGCTTTGTAAACGATATTGAAAGAGTATTGGGCGACAGAAGGCCTGTCTTTGTTAATGCTTTGGTGCATCTTTGGACATTCAGTGAATTGCGTTATCTCTCTGAGGCACTGAAGACATTGCCGGATGATTATGTGTTAGTTACGCCTGCGCAATTGGCTGTATTACGCAGGCAGGCAAAAAACGAGAATATGAAGTAGTAGATCATGTTGGCTTATATCGTAAGGTGAAATGGCATGGAAGGTTACTTTGCTCCTTTAGATTATATGGTTATTGTAGGTTATTTGGCCTGCATGTTAGGCGCCGCCTTTTATCTTAAAAAGATGGCTTCTTCAAGCTTAGAGGATTACTGCATCGGTAACCGCTCAATCCCATGGTGGGCTCTTGG
>PWDX01000033.1 GCA_003553245.1 Phycisphaerae bacterium | reverse complement strand
GCCGATATGGCGGACATGTGATTCTTAACATCAAGACCTTCGTCCTGACATTTCTTCACGATTGCGCCGCTTTTAACATCCAGTTCACGGGCAAGTTCATATACTCTTACTTTAGGCGAAGCCAAGTAACTTAACCTCCATTACTATAAAATGCGAATCTGCGCAATTATTCCTGCTGTCCGTCTTCAATTTCCTGAGCAGGTGTTTCCTGCTCTTTTTCTTTATTTAATACGCTTTCAGCTTGTTTTTGCTTTTTTTCGGCCGCTAATTGTTTTGCCTTTTCGATTGCGGCCTCTATAAGTTTCTCGGCTATCCCGGCTTCTATCCCAAGTTCCTCAACCAGCGGCTCTTTACCGATATCCTCAAGGTCCAGTATAGATATAACGCCAAGCGCCAAAAGCTGATCCACCATCGCATCATCAGCCTCCGGCACACTTTTGACCAGATCGGCAAGCTGCTCTACGCCTTGATTATACTCATCAGGGGTCAGGATGTCGATATCCCAGCCGGTAAGCCTTGCCGCAAGGCGAACATTCTGGCCGTGTTTGCCAATAGCCAGCGAAAGCTGGTCTTCCTCGACAACCACCGTAGCCCTTCCAAGTTCAAAACAAAGAGCGATTTCACTGACCTTTGCCGGCATCAAGGCACTTGTTATAAGCACCTGAGAGGATTCGTTCCATCTAACTATGTCTATCTTTTCGCCGCCAAGCTCATCGACGATATTTTTTATCCTGCTGCCGCGCACGCCTACACAAGCTCCGACAGGGTCGATTTTTTCGTCATTGGAAGTTACTGCGATTTTTGTACGGTAGCCGGCCTCCCGAGCCAAAGCACGGATTTCGATAATGCCTTCGGCGATTTCCGGCACTTCCTGCTCGAACAATCTACGAATGAACTCCGGATGGGTTCGAGAAAGCACTATCTTGACCTGACTGCCGGCTTCTTTGACATCCAGAATCATACACCGCAATCTTTCTCCGGTGCGATGCGACTGACCGGCAATTTGTTCGGATCTGGGCATGTAACCTTCTGTGCGGTGATTCAGGCTGATTATCAGCGCGCCGCCCTCATAGCGTACGATTGTTCCGCTTACTATCTGTCCTTTACGCTCTATGAATTCCGAGTATATGCTGTTGCGCTCGTCAGCGCGGATTCTTTGAATCATTACCTGCTTGGCAGTCTGGGCGGGGATGCGCCCCAGCTTGGATATGTCCAGCGGCTCGCCGTTATAAAAAGCCGCTATCGTTCCGTTTGTCCGGTCAATGTTGACTACGATATCTGCATTCGGGTCGCCAAAATGCTTCTTACTGGCTGATATCATGGCTTCTTCGAGATCGGTAAATATTGCCTCCCGATCAACATTTTTGTCTCGAGCGAGATTATCGACTATCCTTACAAGTTCCTGATTCATATGACCAATTCCTTTTTTTACCAACAAAAAAAGTGGAAACACCACCGTTTCCACTCCAACAGGCCACTCGAGAACGCCGGGGTTGTAGAAGCCCTGGTTACATTTTCAGCCTCCTGCTGCAAAATATACCGTTCATCGCTGCCTGCCGAAGCAAAAACATCGTTTCGCAATCAAAAACAACTACCACCGCGCAAACCTCACGCCGAGTTGTCGCTTTAGAATCCACTGTTGTTCAACCTTGTTCTGCACATTCTATCTACCTATTCCGTAGCGGTAATGTTTTTTAGCCGCTCCGATTATATTTAATCGGTTGATTATGTCAATAAAATAACTTTTGTCAACAAATTAAAGAAAACTACCGCTAATCGAAGATTTTACCGCTTTTGTTCCTGTTTGACGGGCTAATTCAGCGGTTCCAGCCTTGCAGTGAGTTCGCCGGGGGAAATTTGAATATCTTCTACCCGCATTTCCATCCCCGCGAAGGACAAAATCGGCTCGAATGACTGCTGTTTCAGCACTGCGGCGGTTATTCGCTCCGGCCAGTAATCGGCTTCATCCGGCACAACATCGGGTATTTCATATTGTCTTAGTACCTGACGAGCGATAAACGGCCAGAATAGTGAAATATCCGCCGAGCCGAACTTCAGCTTATCGACAGATATGTTCATCAGCCCTTCTTCGTCGATTTGAGCATTCAGGCCGAATGTTACAACTACATTAGCGCCGGCTGCATTTGCACTGACCATAAATACGAATTTGTCGTTGGTCATCCGTATCTGCGGGTTGGTAACGCCAGAGTTTGCCAGCATATACGGCACATCAGAATGGCGAAGAATATCATTGGCCCCTGTTTGAGTGATGGTAATCTCGAAAGGCCTTCCTCTTTGGTGATTGTTATAAATGGCCGGCATTATTTCATTGGTCAGATATCTGCTTTGAGTTCCATAGGCAGGGTAAGGACCGATTTCGTCATCGTAATCAGCCGGTTTAACAAACAGCATAATCAGAAAAAAAGACGAAAGCAGAATAAGCACACCGCCAATAATCAGCCTGTAGCGACGGAAGCGGCTGCGTTTTTTATTTTTCTTCTGTGGTTTTTCCATAGCGGTCATTTCTGTCTTGCCGATTGTATGTAGTCCAATTATAGTAGTCCTGTTCGTTTTACCAAAGGCAATTTTATAATCATTAACGGAAGGATAAACAGATTTATGGCAAGTAATTTTGCAGACAGACTTTGTGATGCGGTGAAGAAAAAACGGACGCCGCTTATTGTTGGAATAGACCCGGTATATAATCGTTTGCCTGAAACTATTACCACCCAGCGAACAATGAATGACGAGTTCGACGCCGCCGCGGCTCTGGACGCGGTGCTGGAATTTTCCCGCACAGTTATGCGAATCGTCGCGCCGCTGGTCCCCGCGGTAAAGGTAAACAGCGCATTCTTCGAGCGATACCTCTGGGAAGGCGTCGAGGCGTATTATTCGCTGGTAACAGAGGCAGAGGAGCTTGGGCTGGAGATAATCGGCGATGTAAAACGCGGCGATATAGGCCATACTGCCGAACATTACGCCGCCGCCCATCTTGAAAATTCTGAACTGGTGGG
>PWDX01000221.1 GCA_003553245.1 Phycisphaerae bacterium | reverse complement strand
TAATCAAGCGTTTTCTCGGCGATTTGGGGCTCGGAAAAGTCAATTACCAGATCGGCGTCGTCGGGGTATTGGCTTTTTACATTGATCCCCAGTTCGCCGACCCCTGCCAATAAACCAATATCCTTGCCTACATCGGGATGTTCGGGCCTTTCTATGGCCCCTGCTATTTCAAAATTTTCATCTTCGGCGGCCAGAGCTGCGACTCTTTTACCCATTCGCCCTGCCGCACCGGTAATAACGAGTTTTGCGGGCATTTTCTATCCTTTCGATTGCACAACATCTTTTCAGGAATATACAGGCAGCAATCCCCGCTGACAAGAATAAAGGCCTGATATTTGGTTAAAGGGCAATTGAACCGCGGCTGATAATTTGCGTAATTTCTCTGCAATCGTGTTTTTTAAGCCTGAATCGTCAAAAATCTGAAAAAATTGGTGATAAACGCTTTTTAGAGAGCGCTTGAATGGAAAAATATGTTGAAATCTGTGGAATAAGCGTTATCATTAATAGTTTTATGCTTTCGGAGAGTTTTAATTATGAAAGAAAAAATACATCCAAAATACGACAAAGTAACGGTGCATTGCGGTTGCGGGAACTCTTTTGAAACCCGCAGCACAGCAAAGAAGATTCAAGCCGAGATATGCTCTCGCTGCCACCCTTTCTATACGGGTAAGCAGAAGTATGTCGATACCGCAGGACGAATTGAGCGATTCAAAAAGAAATACGGCGGCGACTACTTCAAAAAAGACAAGAAATAGCTATTGCTCGGTTCACACGCTCGCAGACCTGTGCCGGAATATGCCGGTTGCGGGTCTGTTCTGTTTATATTAAGCAACAATACCTGTCCATTGCATTTTCGTATTCGACTAACCGATGATAGAAGAAAAACAAAGCCTGTTGAACAAGCTCGACGAGTTGAAGTCGCGATATGACGAAATTCAGAGCAAAATTGAGGATCCGGAGATTGCCTCGGACCACAATAAGATGATCGCCCTTGCAAAAGAACAGGGCAAGCTCAAAAAAGTCGTATCGCTGTATGAACAGTACAACCAGGCCAAAGAGGGTATTGGCGAGGCCCAGGAGATACTCAATGACGAATCGTCTGACGAGGATTTCCGCGTGCTTGCCGAGCAGGAGCTTGAAAAGCTGGAGCCTCAACAGGCACAGCTTATGGAGCAGTTGCAGGATACGCTTGTTATGGCCGACGATGAAGCGATAAACTCGGTCATTGTGGAGATTCGTCCAGGCACTGGCGGTGAAGAGGCAGCGATTTTCGCAAAAGACCTTTACGGTATGTATGCCAAATATGCCGAGAATCGCGGCTGGAAAGTTGAGCCGCTTTCATTTCGAGACAGTGACCATGGCGGCTTTCGGGAAGTTATTTTTAATGTAAGCGGGCCCGGCGTTTGGGCGGAGCTTGGTTATGAATCCGGCGGCCATCGTGTCCAGCGAGTGCCGGAAACCGAATCACAGGGCAGGGTTCACACTTCGGCGGCGACGGTCGCGGTTTTGCCGGAGCCGGAAGAAATCGACATAGAAATTGACCCAAATGATGTTTTAGAGCATGTCAGCCGTTCGGGCGGCCCCGGCGGCCAGAGTGTCAACAAGCTAAACAGCGCGATAAAGCTCGAACACACCCCTACCGGCATTACCGTCTCTATGCGTGATGAGAAAAGCCAGCACAAAAACCGCTCCAAAGCCTGGCGAATACTCAAATCCAGGATTTACGAGCATTTTGAAAGCCAGAAACGCCTCGAACGGGACTCGCAGCGCAAGAGCCTTATCGGCTCAGGCGACAGGTCGCAGAAAATCAGGACTTATAACTTTCCGCAGAATCGAATGACCGATCACAGAATTAACTTGTCGCTGTATAGTCTTGATAAGATAATAGCCGGTGATTTGAGCGAAGTTATCGAGGCTCTTCAGGAACACGACAAGCAGCAGCGTCTGGAAAATCTATAAAATCGGCCTATCGCTTCAGGCTGAGCAATCGTGAATATCCCAGCCGGGAGTATGAAATGATAGTAGTTGTTACGGGAATGACGGGGGTTGATAAAAAGACATACCTGCGGCAGGTCTGTCGGTTTGCCAAGCAGCGCGGCAAAGATGTTCACTTGTGCAATATCGGTGACATGATGTACGCCGAGTCACCGGACATTCCGCCGGGTAAGATACTCGATATTTCAATGAAGCGTTTAAGCTCGCTTCGCCGCAGCGTTTTCAAAGACGCCATCGCTAAGGCTAAAACTTCCGAGAACCTTATCGTCAATACTCACGCGACTTTTCGGTGGCGGCACGGGCTTTTCCCGGCAGTTGATTTCGACCAGATGCGCCAGCTTAATGCTGATGTGTATATCAATGTTATTGACGGCGTTATCGCGATGCACGCTCGCCTGGCTGAGGAGCATAACATCGACCATACGCTGAAAGACCTTATCGTCTGGCGCGAGGAGGAAATCATCGGTACAGAAATGCTGCAAAAGGGTGTCAATGAAAAAGCACCGTTTTACTGTATCGCTCGCGGCAACGACAGCGAGACTGTGGAGACTTTTTACAAGCTTGTTTTTCAGAGGGATCGCAAAAGAGCGTATTTGAGCTTTCCAATGACTCATGTAAGTGACATAGAGCAGGTGCGCCAAAGGATAGACCTGTTCAGAGAGCATATGAAACGAGAGTTTATCTGCTTCGATCCGGCCGATCTTGAGGAATCTTTTCTTCCCAATCACGCCAGGCAGGCCCAGCAGAATGGCAAAAACCATATCGAACTGCCCGCGATTGGCAAGCAGGTTTGCTTGCCTCTGGAACAGATACAGCAAATAGAACGCGATATTAACAGCCAGATATATGCTCGTGACTTTATGTTGATCGACCAGGCCGATATGATAATAAGCCTGATTCCGCCTATGCCCGACGGGCGGGCGGCAATTTCGTCCGGCGTAGAGCGGGAACTTCAGCACGCCCACGAAGGAGCCAAGGAGGTTTATGTTATCTGGACTGCCAGTCAGCAGCCGTCGGTATTTGTCACGCAGACGGCTACGAAAGTATTTAAAGATGAAGACTCTGCGATAAAATTCTTCCGAGAAAAAGGCTATATTAAATGACTGCGATTACAAAAGAGCAATTAGCGTCTTCGATTGATTATACCTTGCTTCAGCCGCAGGCCGGGGCCGATGATATCGCCGCACTTTGCGATGAAGCTGTTCGCTACAGGTTTTATTCGGTGTGTGTTCATACGCGATGGATCCCGCTTGCTGCCGACAGGCTTAATAACAGCCGGGTCAATGTCTGCTCTGTGGTTAGCTTTCCTCATGGCGCCGACTCGACCCGGATAAAAGTCAGCCAGGCTCACCAGGCGATTATGGACGGTGCAGATGAAATCGATATGGTGGCCGATTTGGCGGCTATTGAAGCCGGCGACTCAAAATATCTGACCACTCAAATACAGGCCTTGGCAAGGGTATGCCATTCAATGTCGCCTAAAGTTACCCTGAAAGTGATTATTGAATCGGCGGCGTTCGATGTCGATAAGAAAATGTTCGCCTGTGCGGCATGCCGACAGGGCAAGGCCGATTTCATAAAAACAAGCACCGGTTTACATACCTCCGGCGGCGCAAGGATAGAGGATGTAAAGCTAATGAAAGACGCAGCGGGCGATTGCCGGGTAAAGGCTGCCGGGGGTATTCGCACAGCCGAACAGGCTTTGGCGATGATACAGGCCGGAGCCGACCGCATCGGCACTTCATGCGGCGTGGCGATTATGGAAAATTTTCAGGCCGATTTGGACTAATGAGTTTTTGCACCAATACCAAAGATAAAACCGCTCCTTCAATATCCTGTCGATTGCGACACAAAAAAATTAAGCGTAAAGTCAACCTGCAAAGCCTCTCTGATGTTTTCGCGTCAATGCCGCAGGCCGTAATCCTTGGTGCAAATCCTTCCTGCGATAGATTCAGCTACTGGGTGGCTCAGCCTATCGAGCATTGTCGTCTTACCAATGAAGAACGGCCGTTGGAAAAGCTTGGCGCTAGCCTGCGAAAATACAAAGTTGAGGATTGCTCTGCCGAGCTGCCCGATGATATCTGTGTGCCGGGCTGGATGGGATATCTAAGCTATGACCTCAACCGATTCATAGATAATGTAACGGAGGCTCCGACCGATGATCTGCAACTGCCGCTTGCCGATCTGAATTTCTACGATAAGAGTATATGCTACGACCACAAAGAAGAAGTATTCTATCTGTTGGCTCTGGAATTCCAAGGCCAGACCAAAGTAAACGATAAATTCGCTTTGCTGGAGGATATGCTTAACCGCGCGGCTAAGACAAAAGTAGAAAAATTCAAAGCGATAAGCGAAAATGTCGATGCCGAGAAGCCGACTTGCAATATGACCAGGGATTATTATCTGGACAGCGTCCGGCAGATACTGGATGAAATTTATGACGGCAATGTTTATCAGGTAAACTTTTCCCGGCGGATGTCCCTGCCGTATTCCGGCCCGGCGGTTCGGCTTTTTCACTGGCAGAACCAATATAACCCGAGTCCTTACGCAGCTTATATTGACGGCGGTGATTATCAGTTGGTCAGCGCGTCGCCGGAGCTGTTTATAAAAATTGTAGGCCGGAATATCAGCACCCAACCTATCAAGGGCACTCGCAAGCGGCTTCCTCCGCAAAATGAGAAAGCTCAACGGCAAAACGCCTGCAATTATGACGACCTGCTGAACAGCCCAAAGGAACAGGCCGAGCTTAATATGATAATCGACCTTGAGCGCAACGACATCGCGAGAATAACCGTGCCCGGCACTCGAACGGTAAGCCAGCCGCGAACTATCGTCGAATATCCGTCAGTATTTCACGCTCTGGCAACGATTTCGGGGCATCTTAGACCTGATTTGCCAGTTGAGGAAATTTTGAGAGCGGTTTTTCCGGGCGGTTCAATCACCGGAGCTCCGAAATTGAGCTCGATGCAGATAATCAATCGGCTTGAGCCGACGGCGCGCGGGCCATATACCGGCAGCATCGGAGTTTTTGGGGTAAACGGCAATGTCTGCTTGAATATCGCGATACGAACCATTATTATCAAAGCTCGAAACGCCTATGTCCAGACCGGCGGCGGTATAGTGGCCGACTCCAGACCACAAGACGAGTGGGAAGAGACCAATGTAAAGGCCAAAGCTCTGCTGGCGGGCATCGCGGCTGTGAATGAATACAACAGTTAATGAAAGCGACTATGACCGGAAAAGTTTTTCTAAATGATAAAATACTCGACTCGGAGGCAGCCTGTATCGGATGCAGTGACAGCGGGTTTCTTTATGGAGCGGGTCTGTTCGAGACAATGCGAAGCTGTTCCGGCACGGTATGGCGGCTCGAAGACCACCTTGACCGACTCTTGGCAAGTTCCGCCGCCCTTTCGATAAATCTGACATACGATCGCGACTACATAAAAACCGCGATATACAAAACTCTGCAAGCCAACGAACTGGCCGACGCTCGCATTCGGCTAACTGTCTCGGGCGGACCGCTGGAGCAGGAACAGCCCCAAAGCACGCTGCTGATTACCGCGGCAAGAGCACAGGACTATCCGAAAGAGTATTATGAAAATGGAGTCTTCACGGTACTGTGTGATTCTCGGCAGAACCCCTCGGATCCTCTGACAGGCCATAAGGTAACAAGCTATTTTTCGCGAATGCTGGCGCTTCAGCAGGCACGGTCAAAACGGGCGTCCGAAGCTCTCTGGTTTACGCTGGATAATCGGCTGGCTGAGGGGTGTATAAGCAATGTATTTATCGTCAAGGACTCCAAACTTCTTACACCCAAAGATGACACGCCGGTGCTGCCGGGTATCGCTCGAAAGGCGGTGTTGGAACTGGCAGACGAAAACGGCATCTCCGCCGAACAGACCGATATTTCGATAGACGATGTTCTTGCCGCCGAGGAGATATTCCTGACAAATGTGGTTATGAAAGCTATGGCGGTAAATTGTCTGGAACAGCATCCGGTCAATGAAGGCAAGGTCGGGCCGGTTACACGGAAAGTGCAGGAGCTTCTGGAAAACGATATTAAACAGCGATGTGAGGGATAAGTATGAAAGTAAAAGATATAGCTGCCGCGATTCAGTCAATAGCGCCTGCCGAGCTTGCGCTGGACTGGGACAATGTAGGGCTGCTGACAGGTGAAGCTGAGAAAAATGTAACCAATGTAATGCTCACTATCGACATTACAAAAGAAGTTCTTGCAGAGGCGATAAAAGCCAGGGCCGATATGATAATAAGCTATCATCCTGTAATCTGGAACGGGCTGAAGAAAATCACCGCCGATGGCGAAGCGTCGGTTGTTTATGAGCTTATCCGCGCCGGCATCGCGGTGTATTCAATTCATACATCGCTCGATATACTCCGTGGCGGAGTTAATGACGCTTTGGCCGAGATGCTGGGCATCGTCGAGCCAAAACCTGTAGGCGATTTCGTAGCGAACCCGGCAGAGAATAAGTTCAAGCTGGTGGTCTTCACACCCAAAGATCACGCCGATAAAGTCGCCCAGGCTGTCTATGAAGCTGGCGCAGGCAAGCTCGGAAATTACAGCAACTGCGGATTCCGAACACAGGGCCAGGGAACATTCCTGCCGCAGGAGGGAGCAAAGCCCGCTATCGGACAGCAAGGTAAATTCGAGACCGTTGAGGAGCTTCGCTTTGAGACTATCGTCCCGGCTGATAAACTCGACGCGACAGTGGCAGCGATGCGACAGGCTCATCCGTACGAAATGCCGGCATTTGATATTTTCAAAATGTATCACACCGAGCCGGTGCTTGGTCTTGGCAGGATGGGCACGCTCGCCCAGCCGCTGGAGATGGAACAGATAATTGAGAGGATCAAACAGCACACATCAGCTAAATATATGGGCTTTATAGGTCCGAAAAAAAGGACGGTAAACTCGGCGGCGGTATGTGCCGGTTCGTGTGGGAAAATAATAAGCTCTGTAATATCGGCAGGTTGTGATTTATATCTGACCGGAGAATTAAAACACCATCTGGCACTGGCCGCCCAGGAAGCGGGGCTAAGCTGTATATGCCTGAGCCATACTGTCTCTGAACGATTTATGCTGACACGGCTGTGTCGGCAGTTAAATGAAATAACCGAGGGTCTGAATATCGAATTGAGTAAATCCGACGCCGACCCGTTTGATTGGAAAACAATATGACCGATGAAAATATAAACCAGCAAAACGACCGGGACGACGAGGCTCAACAGCAAAACCCCGTCGAACCCGACAACCAGACCGATGAGGCGCAAGAGAAAAACGCCGTCGAATCGACCGACAAAGCTGATGAAGAACTCAAGCACTTAGAAGACGGCGAAGCGACGATGGAGTCGGTTATAGAAGCCGTTTTGTTTGCAAGTGATGAGCCGCTGACCGTTGCCCGCCTGGCCGATATTGCCGAAACAGGCAACCAACAGGTAAGACAGCATATTGAAGCGCTTAACGAAAAATACGAGCAGAACAATCACGCTTTCCGCATTGAGAAAATCGCCTCGGGATATCAGATGCTTACGCTGCCGGGCTATAATCACTGGCTCAAAAAGCTGCTCCGCGCTCGCAGTGATAGCAAGCTAAGCCCCGCCGCATTGGAGACACTGGCGGTAATAGCATACAAACAGCCTGTTATCCGCGCCGATATCGAAGCCATTCGCGGCGTCGCCGCCGGTGAGATGATTCGCCAGCTTATGTATAAAGGTCTTGTAAAAATCGTAGGCAGAGCTGATGTCCTCGGCAGACCGATGCTCTACGGCACTACAAAAAAATTCCTGCAAGTCTTTGGCCTGAACACCCTTAGAGACCTGCCGAAGATAGAAGAACTGAAAAAGCCCAAGCCAAAGGAAGAACCCCAACCGCAGGCCGAAGATGATAACCAGCACCAGCAGGATGATGCAGTCAAGCCCGAACAGGCCGAACCAGAGCAGCCTGATGATGATAATGACGCAGCGCCGGACGACTACGACCCTGTTGAAAACTGGCAATAAGAGTTTGACGCTATAACAGCAAATCCTGCATTTGTATTGCGCAACGGCGAAAATCATCCGCCGACAATGTAACGGTCTTCCACCGAGGGCTGCGAAGCTTCATATACCTGCGATAAGCCTCCAGCGCCACGGCGAAGAAAATATATCGCCTACCGTCATATTCATAGAACGCCCTGCCGTCCAGATCAACATCAACCGGCTCAATATGGTAAGCGAACACAAACGCCGCTTCGTGACCATTGCCAAGCACCTGCTGCCACTCTACCAGCCCGGCAATATCATCGGCGGTAACCCAGCATTGCAGCCCCGACAATGCTGCCAGAGATTTGCCGGTAAATTTCCTCCCTTTAACCTCGGCAATTATGGCAGGCTGATTGGCCGGATAAAGCAGATAATCAAAACTCTTGAGGTCACCGCGTCCAAATGCCGCCCGCTTTTGCTCGTCTATCGCCACATACCGCAAACCGCTGTCTATCAGCCAGTTGCCAAACGCCCTCTCGTAATGATTGATAGAATCCTTCTTCATTTACCCGTGTCGGCTAAAGCTTGCGGAAAAACTCCTCCGCCGTAACGGTTTGCTGCTGTCCGGCGGCCATATCCTTAACCGCCAGTTGCCCGGCCTCAATCTCCTGTCCTATTATTACGACCTTGCGGGCATTCTGTGCGGCAGCTTCTTTGAACTGTTTACCAAGCCCTGCCGTTTTATAGCTGAAATTCGCCGACATCCCGGCCAGCCTTATCTTCGATGCGGTCTCGATAGCTTTATCGCGATACTTCGAATCTGCAAAAGCAATGAAATAATCAATACTCCTTTGCTCTACTTCTTTGCCGATAAGCCCTTTTTCCTCCAGCAATATCTCCAGTACCGAATCGCCCATTCCGAAGCCCGTAGCTGATACATCCGGACCGCCGAACTGCTTTAGCAGATTGTCATATCTGCCGCCGCCGGCAATTGCCCGAAGCCGGCCTGCCTTGTCGTGAATCTCGTAAACAATGCCCGTATAATATGCCAGCCCCCGGACAATGCTCGTATCGAATTTGCAGAACTGACCGATCTGCATCCGATCTAATATCTCAAACAAACGAGACATTTCTTCAATCGCCTCGGCGGCCTTGCGGTCAGGCTCGACAATTTCGCTGATTTTCTCGACCGATTCGGCCTCCATCAACGATAATATCTTCTCTCGCCGGTCACCATCTGAGACCTGCTCTGCCAGCAGTTTTTCAAAAACATCCTCAGGTAGTTTCGCCCGCTTATCCAGCACCGCATAAACCGGCTCAAGCTGAGATTCCTCCAGACCAAGCTCAATAAGCAGCTCTGCCAGCATCTTCCTGCTGGAAATCTTAACCACGATATCATCCGGCGTGAGGCCGACCTGCCGCAAATAATCCACCGCACAGAAAATCACCTCGGCATCAGCCAGAACATCATCAACACCTATGACATCCACATTCCACTGAAAAAACTCCCTCAGCCTGCCCTTTTGCGGCCTTTCAGCCCGACACAGCCGCGGCACGGAAAACCACTTAATAGGCCTGGCCAGCGTGTTAATCTGCTGATTGACCATCCGCGCCAGCGTCGGGGTGATTTCCGGCCTGATAGCAAGGTCGCGTCCACCTCGGTCTTTGAGCGAAAAAAGCTGCTCGGCAATCTCATCGCCGCTTTTAATCTGATACATCTGCAAATGCTCGAATATCGGCCCGTCATATTCCTCGAACCCGTTGCGGAGCGAAGCACTCTTCCAGCCGTCGATTATCCAGTTGCGCCTGTTCATCTGCGGCGGGTAAAAATCTCTCGTACCTTTTACCGGTGGTATCTTCATCGAGCGGCTCCGGCTTTTTGTCTGGATTTGGATTTTTTGGCTTTCTTTCTCTTTTTCTTCTTCTTAGATTTGACAGGCTTTTCGATTACATTGTTGTCGAATTTTATTCTGATATATTCTTCCATCTGCTTATCATTGGTAAAGTGAAGATCGTAATCGTATTCGCCGTCAATAAAATCGCAGTCGTCGGCCTTGTATTTACGGCAGATTTTGGGGCGCTTTTCGTATATTGTGCATTTGTAATCCTCTGTGGATAAATGCCGACAGGTGGTCTTGAAATTGACATACCAGTCGCCGTCCTCAACGAAAACCGTGATGTCCTTATGCGCCAGATACCACCGAATATCGTCATAATCTTCTTTATCCTCCGGCGTTTCAATAGGCAAAGCCACATAGCGGCAGCACATACCCGTGCATTTTTTACACAAATTGCTTTTTTTCTTCTTTTTCTTCTTGGCCATAGCTGTTTCCCTGATTGGTAAAATCTGATTAAAGCGGCGATTATAAGACCGCCCACCCCCGCCGTCAACCACCGGCTCCGGCGAAGTTAAAACGATATGATAAATCGCCTGTTTAAATTACAAAAAAGCTTTGTCTTTATCGGCCAAGGCGGTATAATTTTATTATATAGCGTGTTGAGAGTAAACAGGTGAAAGGCAACAAAATGAGATTAGCAATGGGAACAAAATTTGTATTTCTCGTTGTTTTGCTGGTTCTGGCATCATCTGAATTTACCTCAAACAGTTGCATCGCAAACGCCGAGCAGCAATTGGCCAAACGCGTACAAGAGCTTTATGAATCTGCTATTACACATCTTGAAGCCGGCGAGTATGAAAAGGCTCTTGAGTATTCCCAAAAGGTTCTTGACAAAAATTCCAGAGACGCGTTTGCTTATTCACTGGCAGGAACCTGTTTACTTGAATTAAAACGCTACGAGGAAGCTATTGAGGCATTCAATGCGGTAATACGAATAAGACCGCTGACGCCCGAAGCGTATGCCACACTTGCTGCCATACATATAAAGCTCGATCAAGCCGAAGAAGCCGCAAGAATAATTAATCGTCTTATCACAGTACTGCCTAATTCTGCTGAGGCGTATTTGTTTCTGGGTCGTATCTATGAGAAGCTTGATCGTACCGAAGACGCTATTGCCGCTTTCAAAAGAGCAACCCGAATAAATCCGGATTTTTTTGATGCGCATCTGGCGTTGGGGCAAATATATATCGATGATGCGAATCTATATCAAGACGCCATAGAAGCATGCAGCCGGGCCGTTACTCTCGACCCGAAAAGTTCTAGCGCATTTTATCACCTTGGCAGAGCTTACGACAGGCTGCACATGGATAACAAAGCCGTGGATGCCTATAAACAAGCAATCGCCATAGACCCGAACGCTACGCTGGCACATAATAACCTCGGAATAGTATATGGCAGACTCGGCCAAGATCAGAAGGCAATGGACGCGCATAAAAGAGCCATCGAGATAAGTCCGGATTTCGATTTCGCGCATAATAATGTCGCAGTTGTTTATTTGCGGTGGAAAGATTATGAAAGTGCGATTATCGCAGCAAAAAAAAGCATTGAACTTAACCCAAATCTGGATGTTGCAAATTTTAATCTTGGTCAAGCTTATCGGAATCTTGGAAGAATTGAGGATGCAATAAAAGCTTATCAAGAAACAATTAGAGTAAATCCACAGTATTTAAGTGCTTATTTGAATATTGGGTGGTGTTACCAAAGGATGAACCAGTATCAAAAAGCTGTTAATGCATATAAGCAGGCAATTGAAATAAAACCGGATCATGCCTCTGCTTATCATAACCTGGGTAAATCTTATGCCCATCTCGACCAATACCAACAAGCCCTCAAGTCTCACAGACAGGCAATCAAAATAAAACCGGATTATGCCTCTGCTTATTACGGACTGGGTAACGCTTATCTCCGTCTTGGCCAATACCAAGAAGCCTTCGAGTCTTACAGGCAGGCAGTCGAAATAAAACAGGATTATGCCTCTGCTTATTACGGCATGGGCATTGCTTGTCACAATCTCGGTCTATATCAAGAAGCCGCCGATGCCTACAAGCAGACAATTGAACATAAACCTGGCTACGCTCATGCGTATCGCAGACTGGGAAGCTCGTATCAAAATCTCGGCCAACACCAAAAAGCCATCGAGTCTTACAGGCAGGCAGTCGAAATAAAGCCGGATTATGTCTCTGCTTATTACGGCATGGGCAATGCTTATCACCATCTCGGTCTATATCAAGAAGCCGCCGATGCTTACAAGCAGACAATTGAAATAAAACAGGATTATGCCCATGCTTATTACGGCATGGGCATTGCTTATCACCATCTCGGTCTACATAAAGAAGCCGCCAATGCTTACAAGCAGGCAATTGAAAATAAACCTGACTGGACTGATGCCTACTATGGATTAGGGTTGTCTTATGCATCACTTGAACGATATGAAGAAGCCATTAAACCCCTCAAGCAGGCGAAAGTTTTAGATCCAGACTTCGAAAGCACATATCATGTATTGGGATGCTCCTACAATCATCTCGGGCAAACCACTAATGCAATAAAAGCATATAAAAAGGCTTTAACTTTCTTCCCTGATGACGCTACCATAAATTACAAACTTGGAACCGTCTATGTGGACAATGGCAACAAAGAAGCTGCTGTAAAACAGTACCAAATCCTTCGGGATATCGACAAAGACTGTGCCGAAAGACTTCTAAAGCGAATAAAAGAAACTTGGCCGGAAACGGAAAACTCAGATTAGTCACTTTCGACCAGTCTCAAAGTATTTAATCCGATGTCTTTCCCTCGATGACTATTACATATTCGCCTTTTAGTTTTTCGTCGAGTTGGTCAAGCAGTTCTGATATTCGTCCACGGTGAATTGTCTCGAATTTTTTGGTCAGTTCTTTTGCTACGGCTGCTTTGCGGTCGCCGTAAACTTCCAGAGCGTCGGTGAGGAATTTTTTTACACGGTAGGGACTTTCATAAAATACAAGTGTATGAGGACTGTCTTTATCGACTGCCAGAAATGTCTGTCGTTTGCCGCTTTTTCTGGGGGCGAACCCTCGAAAGACAAAGCTGTCCGCGGCAAGCCCCGAGAGCACCACCGCCATAACAAAAGCCGCTGCTCCGGGTATCATTGTAACCTCAATCTGCGCATCTATGCAGGCTCGGACAAGCCTGTAGCCTGGGTCTGAAATCGCGGGAGTGCCGGCATTGCTGACCACTGCCGCGTTTTGACCCGACAGCAGCATATTAACAATCCGCTCGGTCTTGCGGCGTTCGTTATGTTCGTGAAATGAAATCTGCCTTTGCTTTATTCCGAAGTGCTTCAGCAGTATTCCGGTCTTGCGAGTGTCCTCGCTGGCGATAAAATCCACGCTCTTTAGAGTCTCTATCGCCCGCTCGCTCATATCACCGAGATTACCTATCGGCGTGGCCACAAGATATAAAGTCCCCTCACTCATCGCCGGCGGCTCCCTCCAGAGCGTCCATTACCAGAACCCCTGCCGCGATGGCAGCGGTTTCTGTTCGCAGTATTCGTTTGCCAAGACTTGCCACAACCGCCCCGTTCTCGCAGCAGGTCTTTATCTCTTGCGGACTTAGCCCTCCTTCGGGGCCTATTAGAATGCCCACCTGCTGAGGCCGCTGCGGCAGTAAAGCACTGCGAATATCTCCTTCGGCAGCTTCTTCCCACGGCACAATGACTCGCTCTAATTTGCCGAATTGCTCTGCCGCCTCATCCAGCCGAACAGCGGGGGCAAGCTCCGGCACACAGCCTCTGCCGCACTGCTCGGCGGCCTCCTTTAGAATCTTCTGCCAGCGTTGAATTTTGTTTTGTTTCAGGCGTGTGTCCTGGATCAGACATCTTGATGTAACCACCGGCACGAATCGAGATATGCCGATTTCCGTGCATTTTTGTAGTATCAGTTCAAATTTTTCGCGTTTTAGCAGGGATTGAAACAGCGTAACGCTGACTTTCGGCTCGGCCTCGACCCATTTCTGAGCGATGATGCGAGCATGGCTAAGGTCTTTTGCAAGCTCGACTTCATATTGTTTGCCGGTGTTGTCCAGTACGATTACGCGCTGACCCGGCGCAAATCGCAAGACCTTTCGCAATTGATGGACCTGCTCGGCGTCAAAACGGACGATGTCACCTTGAAAATCGGCAGTTGAAACAAAAAACCTGTGCATACGCTCTCCGACAACATAACCATAACCGGCCAATATCCTATCTGATAATCACCGGCGGTCAATGATTATGTGCCGTTTGCGAGCAGGTGCAGCCTCTGTCAGCTATTTTGAAGCAGTCTTCTCGGGCGGCAATTGTCCGATTTCCTGTGTCCAGGAAGCACTTTCTGACTCAAAAGCGACGCTGTTTTGGTAAATTTTGGTAACTTTCAGGTCGTTTATGGTATCTCCCTGTCGTATAAGCTTATCGGCTATCATCGCCGAAGGCTCATCGCCAAAGCTTATCGCACTGACGACAAGCTCGCTTTGCTCATCAGCCACCGGCTCGGTCATAATATGGACCGGCTCAGAATCATGCTGCTCTATAAGCTCAGCCAGTTTAGCGAGTTGATACGCCCTGCGGGTTTCGATGGCATTTAACTTTAGCTGGAACGGCTGCATTAGCTGCTGAACACGAAAGGCTTTTTTCCACAACGGAGAATCCTTCCTGATTTTCGGGTCTTCAATTATTGAGAGGATTCTGCGGTAGGCTTGTTTGTCCAGCAGCATTTGGGCCGCTTCCTGCCTGAAATACTCCTGTATCAAGTCCTGGCGGAAAAAAGCGTCTTCGGTAATGTTAAAGGGCAATTCCCCTGCATAGAGCAGAATATCGCGAAAATACTCCTGAGGGCCTATTTTAGCCCCTTTCATCCGCATAAACTCCACCCAGAGGGCTCTTTCTGCTGTTGTGAGCCTTTGGACTTTGAGTTGGGCCTGATGTTTGAGTGTTCTCAGACGCGTTTGATAGCCCTGCTCTATTAATTGTTGCCGGGCAACTTCAAATTCGCCTGCCGTCATACCCTCCGGAATTCGCTCAAATCCTGCGTTGACCACGCCTGCGAGCAGAAAAACGGCGGTGATTGCTAAAAAAGTGTGCTTTTTGAGGTAAAACATAATTGTCCCCTACTCCTGAGTTAAAATAGTTTTCTCATTCCTAAAAGGTATTCTACTATAAAAGACCGCTAAAGTCAATAGCTGTGATACTAAAGCTCAGGGTTTTAAAAAGCTTTTTGAGAAGAATATTCGTTTAAGGCGGCCTGATCTCGGTGCATACCGTTTTTTATCAGCTCTGACAGAAGCAATAAATACTGCCTGTGGATACATAAGTATTTACTCATTAACCACTTACAAGAAAACCCCCTGAGTTTGAGAAATTATCATCTTGACATTACCCTCGTTGAAATTATAACCGAGGTCAGCCTGTATTACTAACCTCTTAAAAGGAAAAAATTTATGCAGACGGCTGAGCAGATTATACAACATTTCAACCTGAAACCGCTGCCTGAAGAGGGCGGATATTACAATGAAGTGTATCGCAGTGAGGAAAAGATAGGCAAATCGGCCCTGCCTGAGAGGTACGACTCGGACAGATGTTTTGGCACATCCATATTTTTCCTGCTGAAAAAGGGCGTATTCTCGGCGATGCACAAACTCAAAAGCGATGAAATCTATCACTTTTATACGGGCGGGCCTGTAAAAGTTCTGCTTTTGTTTCCAAACGGCAGCTCGCAAACCGTTACTCTCGGTAACGATATTGCAGCCGGACATCAGCCGCAGTTACTGATGCCAAAGGGAGTCTGGCAGGGCTGCTGTCTGGAAGATGAAGACGCCGAATTCGCCCTTATGGGCTGCACGGTGTCGCCCGGTTTTGAGTTTGCCGATTTTGAACTGGCCGAGCGTGACATTCTCGTTGAAAAATACCCCGACCGGAAAGAGCTTATAACAAAGCTGACAAAAGCGAGGTAAGAACTGTCTATGTGATTTTTAATTGCAGGATAGTTTTTGTCGAATTGGTGACTTTTGCTTTTTCGCTTATCCGCACCGGCGCAAGCCAGAGAATTTCATCGGCATCGGCAATTATCCTCAGCTTTTCGCGAAGCTCGTAAGGCACTTTTTTATCGGTGATGAATTTGCCGACTTTCTTTTCGGCAGACAGACCCAGCGGATAAAATTTATCACCTGCCCGCCGATAACGCACAATCAGCGGCGGCTTTAGCTTGTCGTAATCGAACCATTCGATATCCGCTGTTTTGTCCCGCTTGAAGTTTTCAAGATAGGAATTATCTATGTCTAACATATCCGCTTCGATAGTAACTGCCTCGAAGCTTGTGCGTCCGGGAATATGAATTTGCCTGGCCTGTCGCCCTGGCTCGCTGCTGGTCGGGCGAGTCGCTGTGCGGGCGGTTTTGGCTGGGCTGAAGATCAGCTTGTCGTGCCGTCGCACCGCCGTTATGCCCTGAGGAAGCTGGACGGATTTTCCACCGATATTTTCATCGGCCAGCATAATCGTCCGCTCGAAATGCTCCTGCCGCAAATCCCCAAGACCAGTATCAAGGGCTGTCATCGCCATCGTTATCAGCTCGGCCTTTACAGGCTGAGCCAGTTTCGTAAAGGCCGCGACATCCAGGCGAACCTGCCCCTTAGCAATATCAGCCGCATCCGCCCAGAAATCCTCGGCCTTTTGCCGCCCCGCTTTGTAATAGCTCCGCGCTTTAGCCGAAAGGCAAAACAGTTTTCCAGCGAGGTCACTGTCACTGTCTTTTTGCAACTCAGGCAGCAGCCGATGGCGGATGAAGTTCCTGCGATAATCAATTTCTGCATTGGTGTGGTCGGTTCGCCATGGCAGGTTTTTGCTGTTTAGATACTTCTCAATCTGACTTCTGCCAACGCAAAGCAGCGGACGGACAAATGTCACGCCGTTGTCGAATTGTCGTCTCGGCCATATCCCGCCGAGACCGCGAAAAGCCGTTCCTCGGGCGAGCCTTTGTATCATTGTTTCGGTGTTGTCGTCCTTGTGATGTCCCGTAGCTATGGCTGAGCAGTTATGCTCTGTCGCCAGTTTCATAAGAGCTGCCAACCTGCCCTGCCGAGCGGCTGTTTCGATTGATAGCTTCCGCGATTTCGCAAGGGCAGGCACATCTACACGCCGTACAAAAGCCTCCAGCCTATACCGTCGGGCAAGCGTTACCACAGCCGCTTCGTCGGCATCGGCGTCGGCTCCTCGCAATCGGTGATTAACATGCGCGACAATTACCCTGGCATTCATCAGCCCCTTATCCGAAAGAGCCGCCAAAATTTCCAGCAACGCCGCCGAATCCGCACCGCCGGAAACCGCCGCGACAATACCTTCGGCATCGTCAAACAGATTATGCTCGGCGACGAAATGCGCTACTGTTTTTTCAAAATCATCGGGCATAAAAAAAGCGAGCCGGTTTTTTGACCGGCCCGCCCTGATAGTGCTGTTAAAGTTCCACGCTGTGACAATTACATATCCCGCTCAAGCTGCTGCTCGCGCTTAGTCAGCCGCCCAATGCGAATTTCCGCGAAGTCACGCTGCGAGGACCGCAGGTCTTCTTTTTCCAGTGCCTCACGATAAAGCTCCAGCGCTTCCTGACGCCGCGCAAGCCGCTGGTCAAGAACATGCGCCGCTCTGTATCGAGCCGGATGCGGCGTATCGGGATTCCACTGATAAGCCCGTTGGAAATAAATCGCCGCCAGACGCCAGTCACGGAAACGCTCATATACCTGACCGGCATGATAGGCCGCGTCGTCTATCTTATCGCTGTTGGGATACCGTCGGATAAGCTCATTGTACTTATCCAACGCACGGCGAAGTTCATCACCGTCATAGCCTATAACACGCCTTGCACCGGCTTCTATATCTCTGGCCTCACGGAAAAGCAAATCAGCCTCAGCTATCGAGCGATCGCCTCGCAAATCAGGACCGGCCACAACAGCCTCAATAATATAGTCGTACTGATTTGCTTGGTCAAAATCGCGAAGCTCTTGCTGTGCCCATTGAAGCTTCATATCATTGCCGGTTTGCTCATAATAGCTGGCAAGTTCCTCCAGGGAGCGTTGATAACCCCGGCGATGGTGAATCAAACCCTCGACAAGGTCGGTCTCTTTTGCCGTAGCCGCATCAATTTGCGCCGTCAGTTCTCTTGAGCGTGGACGCCGTTGAGCCGAGTCCATATCGGTAGGACCGCAACCGCTCAAAACCGTTGAAATTATGATTGCTGTAATGATGAGAATCGTCTTTGCCATAACAGGCCTCCTTGATAAGTTAAGCTGGTTTAACGCCTATTCTGCGATGCAAGCCGCTTACACCGAGACAACGCATAAGTCAACCGCCAATGATACTGATTTTGCTTTCACAGTCAAGGGCAAACAAACAATTTTACGGTCCGCCTACGACATTAGCTGTTTTTAGCTAATACGCGGTGATTTTTCAAGCCGACCCTTGAGTCGCTTTTATGGCATCGGCAAGATTCAAAGTGCCCTCGTAAAGCGAGCGGCCTACAATAACCGCTTCTACGCCGATACAGGAGAGCCTGTAAATATCACCGATTTCCTTAACCCCGCCCGAGGCGATTACCGGAACCTGCACCATTTTGGCCAACTCCGCCGTCCGCTCCAGATTAGGCCCGGACATCATCCCGTCTCTGTCAATATCGGTATAAATTATTGCCGCGATGGGAAGCTCGGCAGCCTCAATCGCGAAATCAATCAGCGACCTGCCTGCCTGCTGAGTCCATCCCTCGGTAGAAACAGTAGCGCCGCGAGCGTCCAGTCCTAGTACAAGTCTGCCGGGATACTTGCTCGCCATCGCAGCGAACCACTCAAAATCATTGACGGCCTTTGTTCCGATGATAACTCGCTCTATACCCAGCCGAAGCAACTGCTCAATAGAGGCATCATCGCGTATTCCTCCGCCTACTTCGATACGAAGTTTGCCGGTTGCGGCGATATTTGCTATCGCGGCAGTATTGACCGGCCTGCCCGCCTTTGCACCGTCAAGGTCAACCACATGAAGCCATCGCGCCCCTGCCTGGGCAAACTCTACCGCCTGAGCCGCCGGATCATCACGATAGTCAATCTGTCGCTCATAGTCGCCCTGTATAAGACGAACAAACTTGCCGCCGCGTAAATCAATCGCCGGTATTATATACATCCGCTAAATCCTGAAAATCACCTAAAAAGTTTGTTAAGCAGACCCCAAATACGCCAAGGATAATTCGCACCCGAACCAAACATCAGAAATTGCCATCCCGCTTGCAAAGCCTTGCCAAATAAACACTTATAGTTCTTAGCTCGAAAAAGAGTATTGCAACTGACTCACTGTTTTCATATTTACTATCAAGGTTGTGAAAAATCAAGCAATTTCCGTTATAACTTTTCAGCCGCGGTCTGCACCCGCAAAACCGCTTTGCTGATTATAATTGCTCTTGGAAAGTGTATAGTTTTTCTACACAGCCTTAGTCCAAAGGGCTGTGAATGCGGCGTAAACGAGCATTCAGGGGTTCAGGCACGAAATTTGCAAATGTCTGGTGATGTCGGAATTTCGGGGCCCTTGGTATGTTCGAGAAAAGACTGATAAATGTGCTGTTGATTGCCCTGCTTGTGCCTTTCTGGGTGCAGATTTGCAATGCGCAAGAGGTTCGTGCCGATGAGCCCAATGAAGCTGCTCGAGAGATTTCCGAGAGTCTCCGCCAGAGACTGGAGGATAACCAGCAGCCGGAAAGGCAAGTAAGCACCACTCGGCTGTTTTGGCAAATGGTTATTTCGCTGGCGTTGCTGCTTGCGCTGGCTGTGATCGGGGTTTATGTCTCGAAAAGGTTTGTTCCGAAGCTCGGTGCTTCTTCGAGCAAGCAGATGAGGATAATCGAGACGCTGCATCTTGGCTCCCGCCGTGCGATTCACCTGATACAGGCAGGTGAGAGGACTTTAATCATCGGTGTTACAAATGAACAGATCACCCGACTTGCCGACCTTAACGACTTTTCCGCGGTATTAGCAGACCAGAACCAAAAGGCAGAGCAAAAGCCCAATGAACCTTAAATCACTTACAGTATTTTTAATAATTTTGATATTTCTCTCTTTCGGCGCCGGTTCTGACGCTCAGGAGATTGATTTTCCCGGCACTGATGATGCCGAGCTTAGCAATGTGGCTGGTCTGCCTTCATTGATGGATATTACGGAACTGCTTGACAAAGCAACTGAGGCCGAGGAAGAAGCTGATGATGACTGGTCAACGCCGGTAAAAATCGCGATTATTTTCGCGGGATTGGCGATACTGCCGTCGCTGCTTGTTTTGATGACATCTTTTGCTCGGATTGTTATCGTGCTTTCTTTTGTGCGGCGAGCCCTTACGACGCAGACAATCCCGCCGACGATAGCGATTATCGGTCTGGCTCTGTTTTTGACAATTTTCACGATGGCGCCGACATTATCACTAATGAACGAATACGCCGTTCAGCCTTATCTGGAGGACGAAATGACTTTCCAGACGGCCGGCGAAAACGCTTCGGAAATAATAAAGGAGTTTATGCTCAGGCAGAGCAGAGAGTCGGATGTGGCCTTATTCGTGCGGATGGCGGAGATTCCTCAGCCTGAGTCGATGCGTGATCTGGGACTTCATATTGTTGTGCCTGCCTTTGTAATAAGCGAGTTTCGTACGGCGTTTGAGATGGGCTGTTTGCTGTTTATACCGTTTTTGTTGATAGATTTGGTTGTTGCAAGTGTCCTTTTAAGTGCAGGTATGATGATGCTTCCCCCGGTGATGGTGTCATTGCCGCTGAAGCTGGTTCTCTTTATTCTCGTTGACGGATGGACGCTTCTGGCTGAAAGCTTGAGTATGGGGTTTTTATAAATTCGAGGTAAATTATGGATTCTTCTTATGTTATTTATATAGGCAGATACACGCTCGAAACGGGACTGATAGTTTCGGCGCCGCTTCTGATTACCTGTATGGTCGTCGGTGTGGTGGTTACGATTTTCCAGGCGGTAACATCAATACGCGATATGACGCTGACGATTGTGCCTAAGTTGCTGGCAATGGGATTCGTCGCGCTTTTATTCGGCAACTGGATGCTCCAGACTCTCTTGTCATACACTCATGATATATTCTCAATGATGCAGAATTTTGGGCCGTGAAGTTGTGGATTTGACAATAGAAAAACTGCTGGGGTTTGCTTTGGTGCTGACTCGCACTTCGGCTTTTTTTCTGATTTTGCCCGTATTCGGGGCAATGAATATTCCGGTCAATATCAAAGTCGCCATCACTGTAATAACCGCGGGGTTTTTCACTGCAGTGCATTCTTTCGGAATTGACCCCTCACAGGTCAGCCCTCTCGAGGCGGTTTTGCTGCTTAGCAACGAAGCGATTTACGGCCTTGCGATGGGCTTGATAGTTACGCTGGTATTCGCTGCGGTGCAGGTGGCCGGGCGAATAGTTGAGCGGCAGATGGGACTTGCAATGAGCAACATTCTTGATCCGATGACCGGCGAGAGCGTTCAGCCGCTGGGGCTGGTTTATGAAATGATTTTCATCTTGATGTTTCTGGCCGCCAACGGACATCATCTTTTTCTGTTAGTGCTTTCGCAGAGCTACCAGGCTTTTCCGGCAGGGTCTATGCCCCATGTGGAGATATTGTCACAAGGTGTTGTTCAGGCTGGTGCGACTATGCTTATAGCCGGTCTTAGGCTTTCAGCGCCTCTTTTGGCGGCATTTGTGCTTTTGCTTTTGGTGCTGGCTGTGTTGGCACGGGTCGTGCCGGAGATGAACATTCTGTTTATTTCGCTATCTATGAAAACAGCGATGGGACTTCTGTTGGCGACGGTAATGCTTCCTTTTCTCAGCGGATATGTTAATATATTCGCCGACTGGATGGCTTTACTGCTTCCGATATAGAAAAACGGGATAAATAAATGGCAGAACAACCAGCAGCTGAAAAGACAGAACAGCCAACACAGCGAAAGCTCAAAAAAGCTCGCGAAAAAGGCCAGGTTGCCCGAAGCGAGGAGCTTCCCGCATCTGTGTGTATTGTTGCGCTTATGCTCGGGCTTGCTTTACTTGGGCCTTCGATGCTGGGGTGGATGACCGAGCAGATGAAAGATGCGATGGCTATTGATAATTCGGTGTTTTCATCGGGTGATAGATTTACGGCTTTTTTCAACTCTAAAATAATCGGTATGGTTTTCGCTATTAGTCCTCTGCTATTATTCCTGACGGTCGGTTCGGTACTTGCATGTATTGTGATTTCGGGCTTTAATTATTCGACGCAGGCTCTTGCTCCTAAGCCGGAGGCGATAAATCCCATTGAGGGAGCTAAGAAACTTATCGATGTTCGAGCTTTGGTTAAGCTTGGCATTTCCATAGCTAAGATGGTCGTTGTCGCGCTGATAGTCTATTTCTATATGCGTGACAGACTTGACGAGATGACCCGCCTTAGATATGCCTGGACAAGTGAAATAATAGCTGGTATCGCTTCTCTTTGCCTGGGGATGCTTATAAGAATATGTGTTGCGCTGATTCCTATTGCTGTCATTGACGCGATTTATCAGCATTGGAAGTACATACAGGAACTGAAGATGACCAAGCAGGAGGTCAAAGAAGAACACCGTGATAGCGATGGTTCGCCCGAGGTTAAATCTCGCATAAGGCAGCTTCAGACAGAGATGGTGCGAAAGCGGATGCTTCAGGAAGTCCCCAAGGCCGATGTGGTATTGACTAACCCGACGCATGTGGCGGTGGCATTAAAGTATAATCCCGGCGAAATGGATTGTCCGATGGTCGTTGCCAAAGGCGCGGACTTAATGGCAGAAAAGGTTCGTGAGATTGCACGCGGTCACGGAGTTCCGATTGTAAGAAGGCCGGAACTTGCACGAACGCTTTATTCCTCGGTCGAGCCGGGCCAGCCGATACCGCAGAATCTTTTCGTGGCCGTGGCAGAAATACTGGCTATGATTTACCGGATGAAAGGCAAAGGCGGCAATTAGGAAAACAATGCAAGGCGGCAAGGCTTTTAACAAGTTATGGCAGACTATGATAAAAATGACAGTGCAGGCCAGTTGGGCAGAGGCGCCGGCCGTTATGATTTTTTATTCGCGACAGCGTTTGTTACGATTATAGCGGCGCTGGTGGTACCGCTGAGAGGTCATGTGCTGGATATTGTGCTTATTTTCAGCTTGTCACTGACTTTGGGGATTGTGGCGATAACTTTTTCAGCAAGGAGGATACTACAGGTCAGCGGGTTTCCTTTGTTGATAGTTTTGGCTACGGCGGTGAGATTATTTACGGCCTTGGCAGGTGCAAGGCGGATCGTCACCGCCGCTGATACGGGAAGGATAATCGACTCCGTTGGCCAGGCAGCTGGCAGCGAAAACTCAGTTGCTTTTTCATTGGCTGTCTCGGTTTTAGTGATTATTTGTTTAGTAGTTGTTCTGTGGACGGTTAGATGGATTCGACGCTTCGCCAAAGAAAAAATAGAAATCGAGACACCACTCAAGCAGATGGCCCTTCAAAGTGAAGTATCAGCAGGTGTGCTTACATTTGACGATGCCCAAACCGTTGGCGCCGACATCGAGCGTGAGGCGGGGTTTTTGAGAGCTTTTTCGGCCACCGCCGGTTTTGTGGTAGTCGATGCCATTGTGGAACCTTTTATCTTCGCCTTTGCGGCCGCAGGTGCGGCTTTGCAGGCACAATCGCTTTTGCCAAGCGCTCAGCATTGGTCGCCGGCAGCGGCACTGGCTCTGATATGCCAGGCCAAGCTTGTTATGATGACGCTTGCATGCTGGGTTATATTGCGAAGGGCTTTGTTGACAAAGGTTGGCGACGAGGCTATAAGCGACTCTTATAAGGATAAATACAGTAGAATAAAGGTCGAGGCAAGCCAGGTCGAGGCGGATAAAATGGAAAATGATGGATTGGAAAAACCAGACGCTATGGCCAATGACAGCAAAGTTCCATTGTGGAATGCCGTTGTTTTGGGAGATAACTCACAGGATGATTATCAGGCGACGATTAATATGTTGCGGCAGGGTGGTGACAAGACACGGATAGTTATGGCCGCTGCGCTTGGTACGGAGGACTTGCCGGTTACAGTTGCTGTGAATCTGGCTGTGTCGCTGGCGGATCAGTCCGGCAAGACGCTGCTTGTCGATATGGATATTAAGCGTGATTCAGTCTCGAAAGTGTTCGATATTAAAGCAGAATCAGATCGATTGAGGCCGATTAGAAGCGGCGTCGAAAACCTTTCGCTCTGGCCTGCCGGTAATTTCAAAGGCAATGCCAAGTATCTTTCAAAGGTCCTGACCCAACTGCGACACCGCTACCGGCATATAATTATATATGCGCCGTCGCTGGATGATTCATTTCAAAAAAGGCATCTTGAAGGAGTTAACGCGGCAATGATTTTTGGCAATAATCCCAAGGAAAAAAGATATAACAGACTGAAGAAACTCTTATCAGAAGCTGGAATACAAATTTTAAAACCACCGCGTAAACAGCCGCGTTGATATCACACCTAAGCCCCCCCCATCAGGCCCGCTGCCTCCATTTGCTGCTGCATCTCGGTAAGCGTTCTTTCAAGCCTGGCGTAGCGCATTACTAATCGGTTTTCCTCGGTTTCGAGTCGTCTTTGCTCCCGGTCGATTCTGTCCTGTAGATTGTCTATCCGCCGATTGAGATTGTCCTGACTGATAGCTATTCGTCCGTCTGACTCGAGAAATTCGTCGAGAGTTCTGTCCAGTGATGTTGCGATTCCCTCTTTTACTCTTATAGTCGCTTCTATGGGGTTCTCGGATGTATGCTCCTGACCGTCCCAATGAAACATTAATTGAAGGCCTCGTTCGGGATCATCGCTGCTAAGATTCAGAGGGCCCTGCATAACATCACCCTGAACATTCATTTCTCGCCATTCGCTTTGAGAGGAGGTTTTTATCCATGCTCCGGTAACATTTCCGGCGTCATCGCATTCTACACGGACATTATAGGTTCCCGGCTCGGTTCTGTCCGATGCGTTGTAAAACTGCACCGATGAGTTGCTGCTGGTTCCGATTCCGCTACCGGCCAGAAGGTCAACAACACCTTCATAATCTTCATTAATAGCCTGTTCCAATTGGTCGGTGTCCAGTTCGAGCATTCCTCTGCCGTCAACAGTTAAGCCTATGTCCCGCGCCTGCACAAAGCTGTCGAGTGTTTCTATAAAGCCGGTAGCAATACGACCAAACGGAGCCCGCATATTGGTTCGCATAAAACTGACACTGCTTTCACCTGAGAGTATTCCGGCTTCTTCCTTTTCGAGGTCATATTCGGTCTTCTCCAGTATCAGCTTTATTGCTTCATTATAAGCCGAAACCATACCTTCGAGCCTATCCTTTACAGCGGATGTGTTTTTATTTATGGCGATATCGACAGGCTGATATGTGCCGGTTGATTCATTGTACTCGGAAGCGGATTTAAGGTCTAATGTTACGCCGCCTATAACATCCGTTATTGTATTAGTACTGTTTGCTATCCAGTTATCCTCGCCGGGGGGATAGCCATTTACCTTTATCAGGGAGTCTTGTGCGGACTGTGTTTTGAGAAAAGACTCAGGTTCAAAACTGTCCAGGTCCGCATTGACGCTGCCGCCTACGGTTGACTGAGTAGTTGATGGAATGTCGAATGAGCTTTCACCACTGCCAGGATTGTATTCGAGTTCAAATGTCATAAGGCTTTCACCGCTGGTGCTATCCAGCAAACGGATCCTGCCTCGATCCAGAACAGCTGTGGCGGTTCCATCATAGGCATCGTTGATTCCATCGAGCAAATGCTCTACGGTTGTATTTTCGTGTATCTCAATATCGTGACTTACGGTGGTGCCGTCATTAGTCGTTCCGCTGATTGTTATGGACTCACCGCCTTCCAGCGAGCCGCTGAACTGCTCCAGCCTGTTTATACGAGTAGAAAGCTCTGCCCTTCTGCCCTGCGTGGTAGTCAGCTCGGATGTTGTGGTCCAAAGCTCGGTGTTGCTCTGATTTATAGAAATGTTATAATCTGTGCCGGTCTGCCTTCCGCTTAGCATAAGATGGTAACTGCCGCCTTGATTAAGAAGACTTGCGCTTACGCCCGGATTATTCTCGTCATTATTTATAAGATTTACGAGGTCTTCAAGTGTGGTCTCGTCCTCGACTGTCGAAATAACTCGCTCATATCCATTATATGAGTAGATAAATCTCCCCTGGCCGACATAGTCGCTTTTGTACCGAAAATCTGAACCGTCATTTATCCATGTCTCAGATGCGGCACGCTGTTTTACCTGTACATTGTGCGTACCTTCGCTGGCACTTGAAGATGTACTTATCGCCAGAACATCGTCATTGCTTACTCGTGTATTAAATGATGTCAGATTCTCCGAGGATGAAACCTGATCGACGGCGCCGTTAACAGATTGTATGGCATTTCGAAGGTTACTGTATGCGCTTACTTTTTCTTCCATCTCACCCTGCTGCACCTGGTAGTTGGCCTTTCTGCGGCCTTGTACAGCCATAAGCTGCTGGATGATTTGTCCTGTATCAATGCCGGTCGAAAGGCCCGGTAGATTTATTGTACTCATAATTTGTCCCTGCCCAAAAATTTTTATCGGCTCACAATATTATGTTTATCGTCAAATTTTGGGGTAAATGTTAGTATAAATAATTTGATTATATTGATCGCTGGTCGTAGGTCCGTATCATTTTTCCGGCACGCTTGATTTCTTTTATCTGTTCATCGGTTTGCGTTTTCCGAACGGCGATGCTTAGCTCCAGTTTTCGGTAAAGTGCGTTCAGATTCTCTTTCTGGCTGGTAAAATCAGGATCATCAAAGCAATTTTGTTCCGATAAAAGCTTCACTATTTGCCCTGCCTCGGCCAGTTCATTATCGAGGCAGTCCAGATCATCTCTTTCTACTGCCGAGATTTGGCGGCACAGATTTTCTTTTAGCTTGTCAAAAAGTTTGTCTGGTTGAGTCCGACTTATCATACCGCAAGTACCTCCGGTGCGTTTTTACAGGCAATGTCATGCTGAACTTCTTCAAGTAAATCAGCGGCATCGCTGTTTTGGCTATCGAGTCGGATTATATTTTGCAGCAGTTTTTCCGCCTGTTCGAGGCGGTTTTCTTTCATATAAAGCGTCGCAAGCGAGAACATAACAGAAGTGTCCGAAGGATGTGTTTTCAGATAGACTTCGAGAAAATGTATTACCCGTGCGAAAGAACCCATCTGGCAAGACGCCTGGAAAAGCCCCAGCAGGGAAGTCAGATTATCAGTGTCCAGTTCCAGAGATTTAAGATACATGTCAAAAGACTGCTTATACAGTCCTTTCTGCTGGGCCACCATCGCAATGCCCATATATGCCTTTGAGCAGTTGGGATCGAGTCTGGCAGCGACTCGAAACGCAATATCAGCGTTTTCCGGCTCGTCCTTTTGAAAAGCGACCATTCCCAGCCCCACATACGGCGCCGGCTGGTCTGGATCGGCTGATGCGGCGCGGTTATAGCAATCGTTGGCTTTGCGAAGATCACCTGTTGATCGGTAACAGTCTCCCAGTTGCTGGAGCTGTTTATAATCCCGAGGCCAATCACAGTATTCTTCGATATCGCGGGGTATTTGTTCCATTATTAATAATTCCTGATTTCTTAGATATAATTCAACAATGACATTGACATCATATTGCCAGCCACTGCAAGGGACATCTGGTAAAGGTTTTGGTGCCTGGTCATATCTATAACAACCTGAGCTATATCAGCTTCGGATATCGTGGCTTTTTCAGACTCGGCATTGAATTGCATGTTGTCCAGGTTGTGTTTGAGGTTGTCCAGAAAACCAATTTTGGCGCCGGTCCGCACGGTCTGATTGGAAAGAGTCTTTTTTACCTCGTCCAATGCTTTTAGTGAGTGATTTCGCATTTGTTTTATTTGTGTTTCGGACAGGCCTCGGTCATTCTGTAGTATGTCACGAGTTGTAATTAATGTTTCAAAAACATCGTGGCTGCCCTGAGTGCTTACCAGTTCGGTTCCTGTCTGTGAGATGGAAGTTGTATCCACATATAAAACATCCCCTGTCTGGCCATGAGTTATTGCCTGATTATCGGTTCCATCGGCCTGAATTTTGGTTTGGCCGCCATCGATTGATAACTCATAGACTTCATCGGTTTCGTTATATGTAACATCCAGCCAAGTGTAGCCTGCTGTGCTGGATGTTCCAGTGCCGGCTTTTACTCCGGTATCACCGAGAAATTCTACCTGGCCGGAACCACGGCCCCCGAAAACCTCCGAACCTACAAAATAAGGCGAATCGGCAACTCCGGCGGCGACTGTCGTGGTTCTGGTCTGGTCACTGCCTTGGTATTCTATCCCGACTATTCTGCCTTGGTCGTCTCGAACCGCGACATAAGGGGTCTTAGCGGTGCTGTCTCCACTGAACAGATATTGATCTTTATATTTTGTATTGGCCAATGATAATGTCTGTTCGATTATGTCATTAAAGCCTTCGGCCATTCTTTGGCGATCCTCTTCGTTATATGTCCCACTGGTGATCTGTGTAAGCTGGGTATGAACATCAGCGACAGACGAAAGCATATCCTCGACTATAGAGCTTGAAAATTCCAGCGTGTTAGTCATGTCATCAAGATTGCGAATATAACTTGACAAGTCCCTCTCTTGTGAATCCAGACCAAGGACACGATAGGCGTCAAAAGGAGCGTCCGAGGCGCGATTGACGCGCGAACCTGTGGCAGCCTGCTCCTGGAGCCGTGAGATTGCACGCATGTGAGAAGATAGTGAGTAGCTCACATTGTTATACATACTGCTAAGCGTACCGCTCATATTCAGCCTCGAAAAATGTTATTATTTACATGCTTTCCATCAAGGTTTGCAGTGAACCCTGGACAGTGTTCAAATATCGTGACATTCCCTGAAACATCTGCTGATAAAGGAGCATTTTCGCTGCTTCGTCGTTTATATCCACACCGCTGATTTCCTGTATCTGGTTATCAAGGTTTTTGATAACGGCTTCGGTGTTATCACGACGCATGCTCTGAGATTCTATTTCCTGGCCTATTTCTGTAACCATTCTTCGGTAAAACTCTCTCGGGCTAAGCCTGTTAAGTTCCTCAAAGTTGCGGTCTTTCAGGGCGGCCATTCGCAATACATTTTCATTGTCGGTCTTGCCAGGGCCTATTGATGTCGCGATACGGTCGGGTGCATCGATTATATCGTCATGCACATATAAATCCGAAGCTTTACTGCCCGTAAAAAAGGTGTTAATACCGGCGGCAGTGAGCAGCCCAGAAGTATCTGTAATGCCTGTGGCAGCTACTTCAAAGCTGTCACCGGCCTCAAACTCCCCCGGTGTAAGGGCTATTTTTATTCCGTTTCCAACATCAAGCTTTGTCCCTGCCGCATAGCCTGATCCAATATCAAGCTCAGTGACATTTTCATTATTGCTGTCTGTAACCTGGAGCTTTAGCTCCCCATTTCCTACGGAGCCGCTGCCGCTGACCTCAAATGTATAAGTCTTATTAGCCATCTCGCTGTAAACACCGGACAGTGAAATCTCCGGCTGCTCAACATCCCCGCTGAATGAAACACTCGTTGGTTCAGGCAGAACAGCCGGCATAAAATCAAATTCATATCCCGACTCGGCCTGGATTTTAAGTTGAGATGAAACAATATTGGCATTTATTCCGTCGATATTGTTCGTTATATAATCAGCTACATCGGAAAGAGTATCATTAGCTGCATCAATCGGCACTTCCTGGCGAGTGATCTGGCCGGTTTCGGTGTCGGTAACTCGTATATATATTGTTCCGTCACTTATAGGCGGCTGCATTTGAGAAAGCTGTTCTTTTCGCGTTGTGTCGCCGGTCAGGTTGGTAAAAGAGCCCGAAGAGCCGACTCCCATTGTGTGCAATTCATTCAGGCTACCGGCTATTGTATTAGCGAGTTTGTCGAGATCGCTTTGCGCTGTTGTCAAGTGTTCATTATGAAGCTTCATCAATCCGCCGAGTGTCCCACCGGTGGCCAACCTGCGAAAATCAACCTCGCCTTCGACCGCCAGGCCGAGCTTGCCCTGATCATTTAATCCTGCACTAAGTTCTGTGGCACTGGTGCCTGAAACAAGCGGTATTCCGCTTACAGCAACATCAATAACGCCATAAGGCCGCTCAATAGTATCAATACCGATAAGTTCGGCAAGTTCTTTAATTCTCTGATCCCGCTGGTCCATTGTGTTATTTAATGTGGTGTCCTGGACGGCGGCGGATTGTATCTCAGAATTCAACTCGGCAATCTGTCCTGCAAGAGTATTTATTTGGTCGATGGTTCCATTGGCCTCCAGCGCCGACTGTTGCTTTAGGTCGCTTATGGAGGCAGAGAGATTGCGAAACTTGCCCGTCATCGCTTTTGCCGAGCTTAGGGCATTATTTTGCCAGATACTGTCATTAGGATATCTGCTAAGTTCCTCTACCGAATTATAGAACTCATCTATTGCTTCACTAAGACCCTCGCCCGCTGATAATTCTCCAAAAGCAGTCTCCAATGTGCGAAGCGTCTGAAGCTGCTGGTCGATTTCTCCGAGAGTTGATTGCTGGCGGGTTATCTCGCCTTCAAGAAATGAATCTACAATACGCGTTGTCCCGGCAAAATCGACTCCGCCTCCGATAAGCGTATCACCCATCTCAACGAGCCTGCTGGGGTTAAGATTTATCCGCTGGCGATGGTAGCCCGGTGTCGCGGCGTTAGCGATATTGTTGCCGACAATATCAAGCCCTTTCTGGGCGGCGCCGAGTCCGCTTATGCCTATTGAGAAACTATCCATCAGATACCTTAAAACTCCATATTCATAAATGCCGCTTCGTTTTGCTTACTTGTTTTCCCTGTTCGCCCGTATGTTACCGAATTATTTGACACCGCACGAATCAGTCTGCTCAAAAGCTCTCCATTGAATCTGGCGCATTCGGCCAACAGCATCGCAGTTGCTTTATGCTCGGTTATCAGCTTTTCTGCCAGTTGTCGCAGAGTTTGTCGCTTTTTCATAAGCGGCGTTGCCGAAGGCTCACCGAGTATCTCGGCCAATTCACCGAGCCTAAACCGATTAACATCGCGGCCAAGAAGCTCGGCAATTTCGCATCTCAACTGATGCCGCTGGGCTTCTGTTTGAGCATAGCCGTCGGCATCGACCTGAATGTTCTCAAGCAGGACTTCAAGAGACTTTGCGTCCCGCTTTATCACCAGAGACCTTAATTCATCAAGACGATACAATGTCTGCTCAATGTGCTCGATATCCTTATCAAGCACACTGAGCAATTGGGATGTTTTTTGTCGTATCATATCGGCTGTCATTACCCGACCTTGTCTATTGATTGTCCCTGTTCGGACTCGGCCTGATTATTTTCTACCTGACCGGCATTGTCCTCAAGAAACTGATGAACATCTTTCCAAAGCCCAAAGCCACCCTGTTGTCCAAGCTCCCTTCCAAGCAGACTCCAGAACATTCCGTCAATCTGCTGTGCGGCGGCGTCTTTCTCTTCTCCGATGCAATTGACGCTGTCTTTTACATTATCCATCAGCTTCTCGATTAAAACGCTCTCGAACTCTTTCGCTATTTCTTTCTTTCGAGCTTCTTCGAGATTCTGGTGGTTGTCCGCGTTAGGCAATTTACTAGAATGGCCTATCTGCTCCATAAGCAGCGTTTTGCTTATATCCATAATTATACCTCACATTATTTTCAATTGTGCCTGAAGCGCACCGGCCTCTTTCAAAGCGTTGAATATAGCTATAAGATCACGCGGTGTAGCTCCTATTGCGTTCAGTGCTGTCGCAAGTTCTGAGACCGTCACTATTTCGGGCATTGGTATGAGCGTTTGTTCCTGCTCCTCTACCTCTATAAGTGTTTCGGGGACAACCTCGGTGGTGCCTGCGTCAGAGAAAGGCGCGGTCGGCTGATAGACCCTGGCCGTTTCCTGAACCGTTACTACAAGGCTTCCCTGCGAAATTGCCACCTGTGATATTCCAACATTCTGACCAACAACTATCGTACCGGTTCTCTCGTTAATCACCACAACGGCAGGCATATCCACGACAACGCGACGATCCATAATCTCGGTCATAAACTTTATCACATCTCTGTCGGCTATGTTGTCGGGGATTTGAACACGAACCGTGCCCGCATCCAGCACCGTCGCGGCATCGTTGTTGTCATGGTTTATCGCTTCGCTGATTCGCTGGGCGGTTGTGAAATCATTGTTTATCAGATTGAGTTTGATGTATCGCCTTCCCTGAGCATAATTAATAAAATTAGCCAGTGCACTTTGCTCGACAGTTGCCCCGCCGGGCACTCTGCCTACGGTCTGATGGTTTTTTGTAATAGCCGCTTCTTCGCCTGCTGCTCGCCATCCACCCAGTGACAGCCCGCCCTGTGCGACAGCGTAAACTCGCCCGTCAAGTCCTTCCAGTGGGGTAGGCAGCAATACTCCGCCCTGCAAGCTGTCGGCGTCGCCAATCGAGGAAACATTTACATCAATCCGAGAACCTTCTCTGTCAAAGGGACCCAGCTCAGCCGTAACCATTACCATCGCGATATTTCCGCCCTCGATCTGATCGGGAGTTAGTACCTGGCCTGACCTGCGAAGTATATTATTAAGCATTTGTCGTGAAGGCAGCGATGTATCGCCTGTATCAGCCAAACCCACAACCAGACCTATACCGGTAAGAGGGTTGCCTCTTACGCCGTGAACTTCCACGATATCCTTTATCCTCTCGCCATTAGCAGCGCCGGACAACAGGATAGCTAAGACTATCGCGATTAAATGGCTTTTCATATTATCCCCTTCTAAGCTATGCTCGCTGTGGTTCAGAACGGCCAGAGAACATCGAATATCCTTCCAAGCCAGCCTGGCCTGGTGTAAGGTTCGGAGATTCCGTCCCCTCTGGCAACTACATTGAAGTTGGCGACACGCTGACTCTCAATAGTGTTATCATAACCAATATCGCTTGGTCTTACGATTCCGCTTATTTCCAGAACATGCGGATCTCCGCCGGTTTCCCTGTTTCGCTCGCCCAGCACGACAAGATTACCGTTAGGTAAAACATCTATGACCGTTACAGTTATAGCATCTGTAAAACGCCGCGCATCCTCATATTCGGCTCTGCCGTCAAGTGTATTGCTGGAGCTTGCCTCCATAGTAAAGCCAGGCATTCTTGGAGTAATATTATCTATATTAAGGTTTCCGTCAAAATTATGCTCTCGCTGGGCGCTTCGATCGAGAAGCCTTTCAACCTCATTTTCAACTGCGCTTCTTTCATCGATCAAAATCGTCAATACATCGCCGATATTTCTTGAAGTATCATCGGCATAAGGCATCGGAGCGTCTTTGCTTCGTCTTGCCCATATTGAATTTGCCGAGGTTTCTGCCTGAATGCAAAGAAACAGACCAATCAGAGTTAATAATATCATTTTTTTCAACATAAAACTGCTCCTGTTAAAATACCGGTTCAACACTTCCGTCTTCTCTTACTATGGCCGGCAGCCTTTTTTGTGAATCACTGTTACGAACCCATATCTGCTCACCGACCCGTCCTTGCTGTAAAGCCTGACCCTGGGCGGTAATTTTCAGTCCGCCGGTGTTAATTTTTATCACGACTCGCTCGTTACGCTCGACAACCTTCGGCGATTCCGCCCTGCCGGTAACCTGCGAATTAAGCTCTGTGCCGGGGGCGAGGTCGCGCCTTGCCACCATTCCAAAAGGCTCTCGCCAACCGCCGGATTGAGGAGTATCGGAAAGTCTTTTTTCTATCTTCACATTTTCCGGGGTTAAAACTTCCCCCGTCTGGACTCTCTCTTTAGTTATTGCTACACGCCTTTCGTATTTACCCCGGAAGCGGATTACACGCTCTGCAAGCTTTTCGTCGTCGGCATAAATATCAACGCCTACGGCAGCACTGTTTTCGTCGGCGCTGACAAGCCTGTAATAAAGCTCCAATTCACCAACACCCGCACCCACGGTAAGGTCATCACAGGAACCGACCTGGGCAAGTTCTGCCCAACCTGAAGACTCAAAATTGTTTTTCAAATATCGCCTGGCGCCAGCGATGATCTTCTCGGAATCTATTACTTTATTTTTTCTGTTTACTGTAACACGCTTGGCCCCTGTTATCCGAAAGGAATTTCTGCTTATGCCTTCTGAACTGAGCCTGCTCATAATCACGGCTCTGTCCAGAACAAGATTCTGGTCAGCACGATTAAAGTTTCCCAGAGATACCGCCCCGGCAGCTTGAGCTATTTCGTTATCTCCGGATATGATAGCTACATCATCGAGGACAACATCGCTGCTATTAACCGTTACTTCTCGCGGCAGATACACGGTTGCAGTGTCTTGGGCTTTAACAGCGGATGCCGACAAAAAAAGCAGTGTCATCAGAGGTATAAGTTTTCTATATTTTCTCATAAAACACCTTTTAAGTTACTATCTGGTTTGCCGTGCGCAGCATTCCGTCACCGGCCTGTATTGCACGACTATTAGTTTCATAAGCCCGTTGAGCCGTGATGAGATTAACAAGCTCGGTTATCATTTCGACATTGGACTTTTCAAGAAAGCCGGATTGTATAGTACCGAAACCTCTTTCTCCGGCGGTTCCCTCTGTAGGCGATCCGCTTGCCTCGGTCTCGGCAAGTAGATTATCGCCTTCGCTGGATAAGCCGGAGGGATTTATAAATTTTGCCAGACGCAGTTGCCCCACCGAGCTGGTATTACCGTTTTGGTCGGTTACATTGACTGTTCCGTCTTTTCCGATATCCACCGATACAGCGTCACGAGGAACTGATATTGAAGGCTCAACAATATACCCTGTTCCGGTAACTATCTGGCCATCGGCATTTATTTGAAGCGCACCGTCGCGCGTATAACGCAGGTCGCCGTTAGGGGTGCTTACCTGCAAAAATCCGTCACCCTGAATGGCGATATCCATCTTTCTGCCGGTATTCTGAGGCTCTCCGGGTGAGAAAACTTTGACTGTCCCGGCTACTTTTACGCCGCTTCCAATTTCCTTTCCGCTTGGTGATATTATTCCGGATGCAACTTCCGCACCGGGCTGGCGCATCTTATCATATAACAAATCCTGAAAGTTTATCTGGCTTCGCTTAAAGCCAGATGTATTAATATTCGCAAGATTATGTGAGGTTACATCGACCATTCGCTGCTGTGCCGACATTCCCGTTGCCGCTGTTGAAAAAGCTCTTAACATAAGATTCTCCTTAACGATTTAACAGAAACACAATTATCCCATGGCCACGCTCATAAGGCTTCTTGTGGCTTCGGTTGTGCCTGTTATCATTTTCATATTCGCTTCGTAAAGTCTGCTTACCATAATCATATCAACAAGCTCTTCTATCATTTGGACATTGCTTGCTTCCTGATAGCCCTGTTTGATCACAGCATTTTGTGCTGGTTCCGGTTCGGCGTCGTTACGCGCTCGAAAGCTGCTATGTCCGCAGGGCACAAGCTCTTTTTCGTCTTCTCCGAAATCAACTATCCTAAGCCGCCCTGCTTCTGCGCCGTCAAAAGATACCGCGCCGTCCTTACTTATCGTAATTTGTGACACCTCGGTGTCAGCCGGTAAACCAATAGGCCCTGCCTCACCGGCGACCAGCCTGCCTAAACCGTCAACAAGCTGGCCGTTCTGGTTCAATTGAAAGCTCCCGTTTCGCGTATAAACAGGCCCGTCGGGTGTCTCGATAACGAAAAACCCCTTGCCGTATATTGCCATATCCAGCGAGCGGTGAGTTTGGGTTAATGCGCCCTGATTAAAATCGAAGCTGCCTTCGAGCTGAATCTCACCACCAGATTCTTTTTCACCGAGGTGTTGTTGAAGTATTCTCGAAAAACTGTTGGTGCGTCTTTTATACCCGGCCGTGTTTACATTGGCCAGATTATGTGTTATGGTTTCGAACTCTTTGCGAAGAGCTTCGATACTTGAGCCTACTTGTTTTATCATCTCAGACATCGCTTCCTCCCGATGCATGCACTACTTCCGATTCCGCAGCGTCGTGCTCAATCTGATCCTGATGTTCGGCGTGAGCGCGAACAGCCTCGGCGTTTGTCGCTCGAATAAGCTCATTAACGGCAGCGTCTGTTGCGACCGCAAGCTCAACCGCTATTGAAATCCCTTCACCAGCCTGCTGAATATGGCGAACATGCCCTAACTCCTCAAACAATTTTACATCAACCAGTTGTTCTTGCTTGATTCCTCTTTTATTCCTGACAGGTGTTTCATCGATTTTGAAAGCAACAAGAACTCTGTCGCCGACTTTCACATCAATATCTGCTTCTACTCTAAGTCCCGGCCCGGCAAGTTCGGTAATAATAGCAGGCACAAACTTCGGGAGACCCCAGTCTGCGACCTCTCCAAAGCTTGTTCTGTCAACAGGTGGAATGTCGATTTTTTTTACAGATTTACGATGAATTTTTTGAAACGGGAATTTACCTATAAAGCCTTGCTTACGCACAGGGACACGCAAGAATCTACGCCGATTGATGTAGCGGATTTCGTCACTATGGCTAAGTGAAAGCTCAAAGCCATTATAATCGACGACCGTGCTGTCAAATTCCCATACCGAGGCTCCCAGATGATAATAAACACGCCAAAACTCGCCCGGCTCGGTCTCAACCCGTAAAGGCAGGCGAATAACAAGCTCCATTTCATTATTTCGTATAAGAGTACATTCCAAATCCGTTGACTGACGGTCCGGGTTTAAACGACGAGTGATATGAAGCTTTTTACCAACGGGGATTTGCCTGCTGCTTAGTTTCTTCATTTTCATCGCATAGCTTGTCCGTTCCTGAAAGCCGAGTTTCTGACGCAGAAAAGCAATGTTGCGACGGAGATTGGCGCTTTGTCGGCCAGGCTTGCGAAGTAATGCCTCTTCTATAATCAGACTTGCTCCAACATTGAAAGCTTTGTCCATTGTAAATATGGTTTCGTATTGTGACAGACCCGCACGCTCGGCAATCTCGCGGAGTATCTTACATTCATCTGAATTTAATCCGCGTTTTTGTGCCGACGCATAAAATGCAGCTTCACTGGCTCGGTAATCCTGACTTTTTCGTCGATATGTTACAATAAAAAACAGAACACCCAGGACAGCGATAGTGACCAGCCCTGATGCAATGAACCATCGCTGGCGCAGAAGATCACCTCCTGCCAGGTTTGTGGCCGCTTCCAGCCTTTCAAGAGGCGTCAAAGACAGAATAAACCATCTCGTAGCTGTCTCAGGTAATGTTGTCATCTCCGTTATCTTATCAGATTGGTTAATTCAGTAAGTACATCGTTAGCTACCCGAATAGTCCTTGCATTGGCTTGAAATCCGTTCTGGGCCTGAATCATATTGACAAACTCACTGGCAACATCGGCATTTGACTTTTCAAGCGAGCTGCCATGAATAGTCCCCGCGCCGCCGGCCATAGCCTGGGTCGCTACGGGTTCGCCGGAATTTGCCGAAGAAAGGAAGTAACCATCACCTACACTCTCAAGTCCCGCAGGATTCTGAAATTGTGCTATCTGAACAGCCGCTATATCCTTACGGATACCATTTGAAAATGCACCGATAATTATACCTTCATTACTGACCGAAACCGTTGAAAGGCTTCCGGCTTCATAACCGTCCTGCTCTCTGGCGACCGCAGTGCTGTCACCGGCAAATTGAGTCAGTCCATCAAGATGGCCTGCAGTGCCCATATCAAGCGATATTCTCTGAGGATTATCGGTATCATGTCCAAATGTGATCGTAAACTCATCATTGTCACCTTCGACCCCCATAAAAGCTCCGTTATGTGAATCGAAATTAATCTGCTCGATTCGCCTGTCCGACATATCGATATTTTGCACATTCCCGGTGATTGAGGTCAGTACCAGATCCCATACATTTTCGGTGTTGGTCCGAACAAAGGAACCTGCAAGAACCTGCTTGCTACCTTGACTGTCGTAGGTCGTAATATTGATATTCTGAACTTCATCGCCGCCCACTGTGGTCATCTCGAAATAGCTCGGTGTCTGGAGATTACCGTCACCGCTGTATGAAAAGTCCATATCCAGCTTGCTGTACCCGCTCTGGCTGTCTGTAACGCGTATCCTGCCGTTGACAAGCTCCGCGGTGGCGATACCATCAAATACATCATTATTAAGATGGTCGATGAAATCATTTAGAGTTTGACCGTTTTCATCAATTTCAAAACTCAGAGCATTATCATTGCCGTCCCTGTCAATGATATAGTCGGACAGTGACTGGCCGTCGCGAGTTATACCAGCTATGCTGATGATTCCGCTTTGGCCGGCCCCTAATTGTCCTCCCGTGAACTGGTCTAAATCGTCAATTCTGCTTGAACCGTCTGCAGTGCTGCCGTCGAAGCTGTAACTTACAGCCGAATCAAGCATTTGTGTCTGCGTTGTGGATAGAACATTATCGGCGCTTAGATTACCTGCCAGTCTTATAGACTCGGTCGCCTTAGCCGGCATCGCCGCATCATAAGGAATGCGAATATTACTGTCGCCAGGCACTTGGAAATTGTCCTCCTCGCCAGTAGAACCTATTCGCTGAACCTTATAACCGGTGGCAGGGTCAACAAGATTTGAAGCTGAATCGACGCCAAATTCTCCTGCTCGGGTGAAAACATTCTGCTGACCGTCACTTAGAACAAAATACCCCTCACCCTCTATTGCCATATCGAGAGGATTGCCCGTGCTGTCGATATCTCCCTGTGTCATATTAGCATTGATATTCGCTATGCCTACGCCGGTTCCCATCTGATGGGGGTTAGTACCACCGACAGTGCCTGTTGGTTGCGTAGCCGACCTCTGAGTCTGGCTTAGCAACTCGGCAAAGGTAATATTCTTAGCCTTATAGGCGGTGCTGTTCATATTCGCAAGATTATTGCCCGCTACATCAAGCATCTTCTGGTGTGCCTGCAAACCTGTTACTCCGGCGCCTAAAGCAAAACTCATAGCTGTTGCTCCTTATTTTTAAGATATTCCTGAATATTTGTTGGTTAAATATTTACGCCCGTTATATCCGAAAGACTTAGTTCGTTACTGTCCACAACGAGCCTAAGCCCTTGCTCGCCCTCGAAAACCCGCTCAACTGTTCCTATGTTGCCCTCGGGGCCGAATGTAACCTCGCGCCCTATAAGCGAATTTGCGTAATCTCTCTGAACTGTTCCGAGCATGTAATCAAAGCCGGAACTTATCGCGTCCAACTGGGCTGAACCTTCATTATTACTCACCCCCACAATATCCTTCAACTCGACTATATTTTCATCAACGACAAGCTTTACTTTGTTGTTGTCGTCTATGTCCTTGAACATGCCCTGGACAACGCCCTTTAATACTTCCTTTTCCCCGTCTTCCTGCTTGCCGAAATAACGGACCTCCTTGCCAATCAGGCCACTACCGTAGCTTTGCTCGACTGCCGAAAGCACATCGCTGAAATTGCTACTGATACTTTCGAGCTGCTGAAGCGAAGAAAACTGAGCCAGTTGAGAAGCCATATCGTTATTGTCCAGCGGTTCCATAGGATTCTGGTTACGAAGCTGAGTTACCAGCAGCTTCATATAATCCATCTGAATGTCACTGGCACTTTTTAAACCGCTTAAAGCACTCATATCATTTCCTCGGCAAAGCTGTTTTAAAATTTTTATTTACAGTTCTCGGTCTGAGGCTTAACAATGCAATTGCTGTGCCACCAATAAAAAATAGCGCAATCGAGCCCCCTAACTTGCTTCTAAAAAAGAACTTACGGCTCCAATGCATAAGGTAACAATGGTAAAGACCTGTACAGTGATTTGCTTAAAGGGACAAATTTTCCTACAGGCGGAGATTTTTTCCGAACTCGATGCAGGCCGGAAAACTTCTTGTCTTTCTTGCCGAGATTTTGACTTTTTTAAGTCCTATAATCTGTAAATTCTCTCCCGAGTGTGCCGATAACAGCGTAAAAATAAACTTTTTATTGGTCCGTCCTATAAAAAAATTAAAGTCACATCACATCGAATGTCGATTTATGGGACACTATCTAATTTATTGAGCATTACTGAATATTATAAATTTGTAATTAATTCCAGAGCACGGATGGCACTGAAAAGAATTGTTGTAGCAAGTACGGAAACCAGAATCCAGCAAATGGCGGCGGATGTCGCTGGACAGATGTTCCAGGCCGACACGCTTGGCGAAGCAGTCGATATTACACAAACAGTTGAGCCGGATATGGTTATTCTCGATCATCGCTTTGATTCTGACAGGATAAGGGCGTTCATTCGGGAATCTGCCGTTGCAACAAGCCCTGTGCCAACTGTCGCTGTAAGCCTCGACAACCTGACGGAAAACCAGACAGAACAGCTCCTTGCAGCGGGACTGTACGACATTATCAACGGCACAGCAGATTTTAATCGTCTAAGGGATATCGCTTTTGCCGTAAAACAGGATAATGAAAAAACAATTCCCTCTAAGAAAGAGTATTTCTGTGATGAAGCCGCACAGGCCGTTTCGATGGTCGGTACAAGCCCGGCTATGCGAAAAGCTTTCCAAATGATAAAACTCGTAGCCGAAAGCCGGTGCAATCCGGTTTTAATAGTCGGCGAAACAGGATCAGGCAAGGAACTGGCTGCACGAGCGGTGCATTACCTGCGCCACGGCAATAAAAAATTCGTAGCTGTAAACTGTGCCGCCCTGACGGCTAACCTGCTCGAAAGTGAATTATTCGGCCATGTAAAGGGGGCATTCACAGGCGCCGAGCGAGAAAAAACCGGACTGCTCGAACTGGCCGGAGACGGAACACTTCTGCTCGATGAAATCAGCGAAATGCCGGTTGACTTGCAGGCAAAGCTGCTGCGAGTCCTGCAGGACAGGACATTCCGAAAGGTAGGCGGCACTGCCGATATAACCTGCAAAGCGACTATCATCGCCTCGAGCAATAGAAATTTGGTAAAACAAATCGAAAAAAACGAGTTTCGCAGAGATTTGTACTATCGCCTCAACATCTGCCCGGTCAATCTGCCCCCGTTACGGGCTCCCTCGCGAAAACAGGATATCGCTCTGCTGGCAGATTATTTCATCAGGACATCTATGGTATGTCCCGGCAAGGCCGACCAGATTAAATCGATGACAAACCTGGCGACCGAACAATTATCACAACATCATTGGCCAGGCAATGTGCGCGAACTGAAAAATGTTATAGAACGAGCTATTATGCTCGAAACAACCGATAAGATAGGGTGCAGCAGTATAATATTCAACTGTGACAACATCGAAGACGAACATCCGCCTATAGCCCCGAAAGAAAACTTCAATGATTTCTCTCTATCCAAAGCCGAAAAACAGCTCATAAGAAGAGCGCTTTATGAAACAGGCTGGCAAAAGACCAAAGCCGCCTCGCTGCTTGGAATAACCCGAGCAACCCTATACGCCAAGGTAAAGCAATACAATCTCAAGCAATCCGATATCGAAACTTCAGTTTCGGCAAACGCATGAGTATTTTGCAGCGGATATGGTCAGTTTACGACCAAATTAGAGTATCTGTTTCAAATATAATAAAAAGGCCAGTTGCACAGTTAGTTTTGCAAACTCTTAGCCTAAGTGACGGTTAAAGGTTGTCTGGTATCAGAAACTCCCTGCTAATTTTTTTGCCTTTTCGATGACTTGGGCTTTCTTATTTTTGGCGGCTTCGGGGCCCTGCTGGAGTGTCGGTTCGCATATCAGCTTTTGAACATCGGTAATGCCTATAAAACCAAAGAACAAATCCATATAGGGTTTCTGGAAATCAAAGCTCTTTGTTTGTTCGCTGCTGTAATCTCCGCCGGCGGCGTATGCGACTATCGCTTTTTTGCCGGTAACCAGACCCTTGTAACTGCCCTGCTGGTCAATAGTAAATGTGTGGCCGGGCTGGACAAGAATGTCGATGTATTGTTTTAGGCGATACGGGATTGAGAAGTTCCACATAGGCACAGCAAAGAGGTATTTATCGAAGCTCTTGAAATGGTCGATTACTTTTTCAATATTGGCCCAGGTCTGCTTTTCCTGCGCAGAATGGTCGAGCTGGTGCATTATCTTATATTTCGCGGACGCCGCGGCCAGGTCAAAATCGGGCAGATCGGCCTTGAAAAGTTCCATCCTATCAATCTTGTCCGAAGGATTTTGTTTTTGGTATTCATCGACAAACGCATCTGCAACGGCTTTTGAAAAGCTCAAATCCTCCAACGGTGAAGCGCAAATGTATAATAATTTAGCCATAGTAACCTCCCTTTAACCGAAATTTCAATTATTCTTCGAGTGCTTTGCGCAACTGCTTAATAAATCCGGATATATCTTCGCGCGCTTTTTGCGGGTTGTCCAGATTTTTTTCGATCATTGAGACAATTTTTGAGCCGATAATGACGCCGTCGGCCCCGGCCTGGGCGACGGTTTTTGCATGATCGGGACTGCTGATGCCAAATCCAACACACACGGGGATATTGGTAACGGCTTTTATTCTGGCGATTAAATCGCCGACCGTGGATGAAAGCCGGTCTCTGCTGCCCGTGACGCCGAGCACCGAGACGGTGTACACAAAGCCGGTGATTCGTTCGGTAATCTCTTTTATTCGGCTGTCGGAGGTATTAGGGGTTACCATAAATACGGTGTCCAGGCCGGCCTGTTTTGCCATGTGTGTGACTTCGTCTGCGTCGTTGATTGTCATATCGGCGATTAGTACGCTGTTGACTCCGGCTTTGGCGGCATCGGCGAAGAATTTCTCGGCCGGATACTGGTAGATAAGGTTGTAGTATATAAGCAGACCGATGGGTATGTCACGATAGTCTTTAATCTCACGGATAAATCTAAGAGCTTTTTGCATATTCATCCCGGCTTTGGCGGCACGGATATCGGCTTTTTGTATTGTCGGGCCGTCGGCGATAGGATCGGAGAAGGATATTCCAAGTTCGAGAATATCGGCGCCGGCGTCGATGGCGTCTTTTACAATTGCAAGGCCGGCGTCGTAGCCGGGGTCGCCTATTACAAAGAATGGAATTAGAGCCGCCCTTTTAAGGCCGGAAAAAACATCAGCGTAAGTTTTCATAAATACTGTCCTCATAACTTTCTGTATTTTTCAACGATGCCGACATCTTTGTCACCTCTGCCTGACAGGTTCAGGATGATTAGCTGGTCTTTTTGGAATTTTTCTTTTTGCTGCATCAGCCAAGCCAGTGCGTGTGAGCTTTCAAGCGCCGGCAGTATCCCTTCACATCGGCAAAGCAGCTCGAATGCGTCAAGGACTTTTTCGTCTTCTAGGGCGACATATTTTGCCCTACCGGAGTCTTTTAGCTGGCAGTGTTCAGGGCCGACGCCGGGATAGTCCAGACCTGCGCTTATTGATTCGGTTTCGGCTATCTGGCCTTCGGAGTTTTGCAACAGGTATGATTTTACTCCGTGGAGTATTCCGACTCGTCCCGCTACGAGTGTGGCGGCATGTTTGCCGGCGGTTAGCCCTTCTCCGCCTGCTTCGACTCCGATAAGCTCGACCTGCCTGTCATCGACAAATCCGCTGAATATGCCGATGGCGTTGCTTCCGCCGCCGATGCAGGCGATCACTTTATCGGGCAGTCGATCGGTCTGTTCTAGGCATTGCTGTCTGGCTTCTGTGCCGATTACGCTCTGGAAGTGTCTGACTATGGTCGGATACGGATGCGGCCCGGCGGCAGTACCGAACAGGTAGAAAGTATCGGAAACATTGGCAGTCCAGTATCGTAGTGCTTCGTTGATGGCGTCTTTTAGTGTGCCGGTTCCGCCTTCTACGGGTATGACCTGGGCGCCGCAGAGCTTCATTTTGTGGACATTGACGCTCTGCCTTTCAACATCTACAGCACCCATAAATATCTTTGTTTCCATTCCGAAAAGAGCGCCTATCATTGCGGTCGCCAAGCCGTGCTGACCGGCGCCGGTTTCGGCGATGAGTTTTGTTTTTTTCATATATTTTGCCAGAAGCGCCTGGCCGAGGCAGTTGTTGACTTTATGCGCTCCGCCGTGGAGAAGGTCTTCTCGTTTTAGCAAGAGCTGACAGCCAAGATGTTCGCTGAGTCTGGAGGCGTGGTAAAGCGGCGTCGGTCTGCCGGCGTAATCCCGGTTGAGCAATTGCAAATCTTTTATAAACCGCTTGTCCTGATAGAAATTGTAGAAGGCTTCTTCGAGTTCCTCGAGTACGGGTATAAGTACTTCAGGGACATAGAAACCTCCGTATGGGCCGTATCTTCCCGGATATTTCATTCTTCAGCCTTTCAAGTGTCTGATGTTCTCGAACAGTTCTTCCATCTTTTTGTGGTCTTTTTTTCCCGGTTCTGATTCGATGCCGCTACATATATCTATGCCATACACACCGGTTTTTACAGCTTCGGGTGCGTTTTCCGGCGTAATCCCTCCTGCCAGTAAAATGCGTTTGTCGATATCGACATGCCCAAGCAGTCTCCAGTCAAATTGCTTGCCGGTTCCGCCGTATTGATCGCGATCAAAAGTATCGAGAAGCAGAGAGTCGGTGAAGTACTTCTTTACATATTCAATATCCTGATCACTCGCTATTCTGACAGCTTTTATTGTGCGGACATTTATATTTTTAAACTGGTCACAGAATTCGGGTGTTTCATCTCCGTGAAGCTGCACCCAGTCCATATGGCACATCCTGAATGCCTTTGTTATTTCTTCCATTTTCTCATTGACGAATACGGCACAAATGTCAATAAATGCCGGCAGGCGAGCGATGATATCAGCAGCCCGCTCAACATCGATATAGCGTGGGCTTTTCGGATAGAAGTTAAACCCGAGAATATCAGCTCCCATATCCATCGCTGCTTTCGCGTCGGCATAATTTGTCAGTCCGCATATTTTTACTTTAACAATGTGCATTTGTCTGTCTGCCCGAATATATTTTATTGGTTAGAAATTTTAACAAGTTCCTCAAGAGCCGCTTTGGCTTTTCCAGTTTTTATAGATTCATTTGCTATCTTGATGCCGTCGGAAAAATTATCCGCGATTTTCCCGGCTATTATGGCTGCGGCGACATTTAACACAACTATATCTTTGGCCGGGCCGCTATCTTTGCCGGTTATTATGTTCTTTATTTTCTCCGCGCTGGATTTTGCGTCGAGGGCTTTAAGCTGGCCAAAATCGGCTTTTGCGAAACCGAGCGTCGCAGGGTCTATTTCAAAATAGTTTATCTGATCCTCTTTTAGCTGAGCGACTTTTGTGATATCAGCAGTACTTATCTCGTCCATTCCCTCACTATGTACTACCATCGCATAGTCACTGCCCATAAGGCGTAACGATTCGACCACCAATTCCATAAGATGCGGCTGGGCAACACCGAGCACCTGAGCGTTTGCTCTGGCCGGGTTTGCCAGCGGGCCGAGTATGTTGAAGATGGTGCGGAAGCCCAGAGCTTTCCGTATCGGCTGAACGAATTTCATCGCGGGGTGGAAATTCGGCGCAAACATAAATCCTATTCCGGCCTGCTCTATTGATTTTCGAACCAGTTCGGGTCCTGGCGAGATGTTTACACCGAG
>PWDX01000027.1 GCA_003553245.1 Phycisphaerae bacterium | reverse complement strand
TTTGCAAAACCGTTATTCATGGGTTCGAATCCCATCGCCGCCTTTTTATTTTAAGCCGAGTGATATTGCTAAAATAATGTGAGCTTGCAGTTCTAAGCCTGCATTAGATGTATATTTTACAGAAGAATTTATAGAAAAGGGAGGTCAATCAATGCCTACAAGAACAGCAAAAGCGGTATGGACAGGCGATCTGGAGTCTGGTCAGGGAAATATAGAATTTGGCGGTGGTGCTTATAAAGGTAACTATTCTTTCGCCTCACGCTTTGAGCATGGAAAAGGTACAAATCCCGAAGAATTAATAGCAGCTGCTCATGCCGGTTGCTTCGCTATGGCTCTTTCGCACGGCCTGGCCGAGGCCGGTTATCAGCCTCAAAGCGTAGAAGCCAAAGCTAAAGTAAAACTTGAGCAGGTTGGTGATGGTTTCAAAATAAGCACAAGTCATATTGACTGTATCGCGGATGTGCCTGATATCAGTGAGTCAGATTTCTCCGAGCAGGCCGAAGCGGCCAAGGTTAACTGTCCGGTAAGCAAGGTGCTTGCCGGTGCGAATATCAGCCTTACCGCTGAGCTTAAAAGTCAGTGATATGCTCAGATTATAAATTGTGATGCTTAACTATCCGGCGTACGCCTAAACAATACGGCTGTCGCGATGGGGACAGTCATAATCAAATTCTTTGCTTTGGCCTTGGCATAGTTCGACTACCTCGCCGCAGAATCCTATCTTAATCGGTGCGCAGCAGCTCTCTTCGAGCGAAACGGTTAGTTTTTTATGATTGATGTTGACTATAATCCAGTGCCCACGATAGTGCAGCCGCTGCTTAATTTCGTAGAGCTCGTCGGGCAGGGATGGGCTGAGCCACAAAACATCATCTCGTGTCTCCAGTCCCGTATAACCTCGCTGTACCAGATCAACAGTGCCTGCCATCGCTCCAAGATGGATACCCTCGCTGGTCGTACCTCCTTGAATATCCGCAATATCACTCATAAGAGCTCCGCGGAACAGATCCCAAGAGCGGGCTCGTTGTGACCGGGCAAGCACCCATGAATGAACTATTCCGCTAAGCGTAGAGCCATGCGATGTTCTATCACGGTAGTACTCGATATTTCTCGGAATAGATTCAGGGGTGAATTCATATCCCATATCGTTGAACATCTCTACGATTTGCGTTGATGAAAACAGGTAAAAGAGCATCAGTACATCGGCCTGTTTGCCTGCTTTATAGCGATTTACCGAATCTCCTTCGCTTTCGAGTATTCGGTCAAGTCGCTGAATGTCGCCGTATTTTTGCTCATATCCCTTCCAGTCAAATTCTTTTAGCTTCTCGTATCCTTCGAACTGGCTTATGATATCTCCATCGTGGAACGGCACAAACATCTTTTTACTTATCTGTTCCCATAGCTTTAAGTCCTTTTCTTTGTCAATACCTAGCATCTCGAGGAATTCCTGCCTGCGTCCGGTTGGAAGGATATCAAATACTTTAAGTCCCGTCTTCAGACACCAGGCGGCCATCACATTAGTGTATGCGTTATTTCGCAGGCCGGGCTCGTCGCTGTCGGGGTAGCTGGTATGGAACTCATCTGGTCCTACAATTCCATGTATTTCATATCTGTCCCGTTGTTCGTTATAGGTGGCGATGCTTGCCCAGAAAAGGGCGATATTTAATATCATTTTTGAACCTGCAAACAGCATAAATTCCAGGTCATTTGTTACCTGGTAGTACTGCCATGTATTATAGGCGATAGCTGCGTTTATGTGCCGCTGCTTGTAAGTATTGTCCTCGACCCAGTTGCCTGAGCGGGGGTTCAGGTGAACGACCTGGCTTTCTTCTCTGCCGTTGCTGCCGCTTTGCCAAGGATACATCGCGCCGCGATAACCGGCTTCCTTGGCCGCAAGGCGCGCTTCCTGAAGTCGTCTGTAGCGATAGAGCAACAGTGATCGTGTCAGTTGCGGAATCCTCATATTCAAAAACGGAAAGATAAACAGTTCATCCCAGAAGATATGTCCTCGATATGCTTCGCCGTGCAGTCCCCTTGCCGGAACGCCTGCATCAAGGTCAATAGTATTATATGAAGTGGTCTGCAACAGGTGGAATATGTGCGCCCGTAACACGAACTGAGCCTCGACATCATTTACATCTCCTTCGAAAAGTTCAATGTCGCACCTGAGCCATATCTTGCGCCATTTTCTTTTATGGCCGGTAAGTAGTTGCTCGAATGTTCCGGCAATAGTTGCAGCTTTTTTTGCTTCGAGAAGCGGCTCACATATCGCACGATCACGGCAGGTGTATAGACTTGCGATTTTCTCTACTCGAACAGTCCGGCCTTGCTGACATTCAAATGCTATATCCTCACCGATATAGCCCAGTCGCTGTCGCAGGGTCCTCTTAGTTTCTACTTGCTTCTGGTCATTATATACTTTTGTGCGTATGGCCTGCGCAATAGACATATGTGACTGGTTTGTTCTGCTGTGCAAATATAAACTGTCCTGTGCATGTTGACCCATTGCCAGAATTTCCAAATGCTGATTCTCCAGGTCTCGATACCTTGCTACTCCTGCATTCTGGACAGTTCCATCGATAGCTGATCGAACCACAATCTGCCCCGACCAATTGATGGGTGTAAGCTGCCATTCTATAGCTGCTCCATGAAATTTGGTCATATGTACTATTCGGCTTGAAACAAGCTTAGTTTCTCTGCCGTCCGGATCGCGAAAATGCAGAGTCTGCGTGAAAATACCTTCCTTAACATTCAGAAGCTGTTCAAATTTAATCCATTCCACCTCATCAAAGTCCAGCCATTTGCCGTCTTCTGGTTTGAAATTCATGCAGAGCCAGTTGGGCAGGTTTACCAGGTCTTCATTTTCTATATCTCTGCCGGCGACTCTGCTTTTTCTGCGATTGAATCCGCCTGTAAGATAAGTTCCGGGATAATGGATACTGTTGGCTTTTGCTCCCTCAAAAGCGCCGCGAGTAGCGAAATAACCGTTTCCAAGTGTACAAAGCGCCTCGCGCAAAGGCTGTTGCTGGGGATCCCATCCGTCATAGCGCATCTGCCATTCAGTCATTTTTGGTAGTGTCATAAACTGCTCCAGGTAATTTTCGTCATCAGTTGGCAAGCATCTCAAGGAACTGCTTTACCTGATCAACATTACGAACATAAAAAGTTGCTTTTGTCGGTCTTTCCAGGCTACCTACATAAATACCTAAGCCGTGCTGCGGCAAAGCTCCAAAAGCGTCCTCGTCGGTAACATCATCCCCCATGTAAATAGGAACAACATCTTCTCTGTTAAGTTTTAGCACATCCAGCAGCCAAAGCACGGCCTTGCCTTTGTGCCAGTCAACATCGGGCTGAAGCTCGAATACCATTTTTCCCTCACCCCGCCGAAGTTTTTCATGTCTGCTTACAACCTCATTTACTATTTTCTCGACCTGAGATGCGTCTTTTGGGGCGACATTGCGGTAATGAACAGCTATGGCGAATCCTTTCCTCTCAATTTCGCACCCTTTTATACCCGACAGGCCTGCGGTAAGTTCATGTTCTGCCTGGTCAAGGACGCTCTGGCACTGGATTCCCAGTTCATTTTGCTTTTGCATCTCGTCAGGGCCTTGAATATCAAAGCCGTGACTGCCAGCGTAATAGATGCCGTCGAGCTGAACGAAATTTTTTAATACTTTTAAATCTCTGCCGCTGACAAGCGCTACGGTATAACGCTGGGCCAGTTTATGAACGACAGATCTCATTTCATCGGACATTTTGGCCGCTGCAGGATCGTTAACTATCGGCGTAAGTGTGCCGTCATAATCCAGAAATATTGCTGGTTCTTTGCCTGCCAGACGAGCTTCAAGCTCTTCTGTAGCTTCGAACAATAATTTAGGTTCTGCCATAATAAACTCCAAAGTAGAATTTAATTTAGCTCAGTCAATTTGCTTACGGCGATGTCGGCGCCGTGTTTTATCAGCACCTCGGCATTATTCTTTCTAGCCACACCCACAACCAGCCCGAATTTTCCAGCTTTGCCGGCCTGCACTCCTGATATCGCATCTTCGAAAACTACTCCTTCTTCGGATTTAACTCCAAGCCTTTTAGCAGCCTCGAGAAAAATGTCCGGCGCAGGCTTGCCATCAAGCCCAATCTCTAACGAAACTACTCCATCAACTCTAACATCGAACATATCAGTCAACCCGGCTTTTTCGATAATAGCCCGGCAGTTTTTGCTTGATGAAACAATCGCGGTTTTCATTCCTGCCGATCGCCATTGCTTTAGCTTTTCGACCGTGTCGTCATAAACCTCAACGCCGTCTTGGGTGACTATAAGATTGAAAAGGTTATTTTTACGCTTACCAAGAGCGTAGATTGTGTCCTCATCAGCATTTGTAGAATCAAAACCCTCCGGTATCGTTATCCCGCGAGAGGCCAGGAATTTTCTGACCCCATCATAGCGAGGCATGCCATCGACATACTCGTCGTAATCTCTTTCGATATCGAATTCCCGAAATTCCTTGCCGTGTGAGTGGCTGTATTTTCGCAGAAACTCATCGAACATCTGTTTCCAAGCCTTTGCGTGAACCGTGGCCGTTTGCGTGACCACGCCGTCCATATCCAGTATTGCCGCTTTGTATTGAGTAATATCAATTATTTTCGCCATAGTTTTACTTTCAGCGTATTTCAGTCTTAACTTTATCGTAACATCACTTTTATTATCACACAAGTGCCGATTTTTTAACATTCTATTGATTTGCAAGCAACTATTGCGGCCTTGATCAGAGTATTGTGGGCATGATAATCCTTGTTGCACTGCAGTACTTCTTACCGGTGCCGGCTATCTCGTCGGCCCGTTTGAATAGTGCTCTATGGCAAACGCATGATTCAACATAAGCAGCTATTACCGGCTATAAGGGCTTGGCGGATAATATCTTCTCAAAGTTACTGCTGTCCACGAATGCGTCAATACCATCGGCGTTGTGTTTGGTCAGCATTTTGATCGCCCCGGCAAGCTTTTTCGGCAGGGCGGCCACGAAATTTCGCCGCCCAATCAGGCCGCCGTCGCAACTCAACTGATAAATATGTAGTGCGCATCGCTCAATCAGCGGTTTTTCCCTTCGTTGCTTACCCAGGCGGTAGTCATCCTTAAATTCTGATAAATACAGCGGGTGCGGGTTGCCGTATGCCGCATCTGCGATCGCGGGCAGTGAAACATTGCTAAGATGAACACGTACCTGGTGGCGGCGATGAGTCAGAGGCGTAACAGCGAGCAACGCCGCCGAGCTGAAATTCGCCATCAAACGATAATGCGTAACAGCCTCAACGCCTTTCTTACGCGGAATCGTCATCAAAAGGGCGTTAGCTCTGCTCCGCGTAATCAGTGTGCGTATTGTTTCTTCATTCTCCACAGCCGCACCGTGTACAAGGCCAATATAAACCAGCCTAATACGGTCCTCATCGAGGTCTTTACTTAGTTGCTTTTTAGCCTCTTTGTTTCTTGCCAAAATGGCAATCCCTGATATCTCATCATCAATCTGACCGACAAGCCTCAAATCATTACAGGATATTTTCAACTGCCGTGCGGCCATCTCCGTAAGCTCAACATTCCTGCCGGGATTGGCAATAGTGCCGATTCCCGCAGCCTTATTAACAATTATGACATTTGAGTCACTATGCAATATCTCTATCTTATTCGACATTTTTACAATATCCTGCTGGTTCTATTATGATAAAATACCCGCTAATACGGTAATTAGTTTGTCGGATTTTGACAAGTACTCAATAGAGTTAAATATAATGCCGCAATCGTTGTCAAAGCTCTCGCTCTGATGACCGAAATTGATTTTTGGTTTTGCAAATATTCTGGCATTTGACGAAGATATATGTTAATAATACAAAATTTGGGATAAAATCAGAGAAAAAGATAAATCCTGCGAGACTTTATGTTTGCGATTATAAGTGATATACATTCAAATATTGAGGCCCTGACGGTAGTTCTGGGCGATATCGAAAAGCGAGGCATTAAAAAGATATACTGTTTGGGCGATGTAGTCGGCTATGGCGCCAATCCTAAGGAATGCCTCAACTTGATTATGGAAAAGACCGAATGGTGCATTCTCGGCAACCACGACTATGCTGTGTTTTATGAGCCGACGAATTTCAATTATGCAGCCGAACAAGCCAGCTTTTGGACTCGTGAAGTACTCGAAACAGAGCCTGATTCCGAAAAGCGCAGGGACTGGTGGAGCTTTCTTGGTCGGCTGGCGATGCGCAAAAGGGTTAGAACAAAACTCGGACCCACGGTAACCACCGTTGACTTTGTTCACGCTTCGCCGCGAAAGCCCATCAACGAGTACATATTTCCCGATGATGTTTACACCAATCCGATAAAGGTTAGGTTGCTTTTTGAAAAAATAAAACATCTTTGCTTTGTCGGCCATACTCATCTGCCGGGAGTATTTCTCGATGAGCCGGATTTTTATCTGCCTGACGAGCTTGGCCATGTCTATCCAATTATCAAAAGCGAAACAGCTATAATAAATATCGGCTCGGTCGGACAGCCGAGAGACGGCGATCCGCGAGCCAGCTATGTTTACATCAACGGTAATGAAGTAAACTTTATAAGGCTCGAATATGACTATACAAAGACACAGGATAAAATTCGTGCAATAGAACAACTTGATAATTTTAATGCTGACCGGCTCAGTGAAGGCCGGTAACAAATATCCAATTCTCTTGGTATGATACAATTATGAACATAAAAACAGTATTCACTATTGCTATAGTCGTCTTTATCATTTTCTGCGGCTGGCTTGTAATCGAATCGGGCGTTTTTTCCTGCGGCTCGGCTAAATGTATCACGCTTCAAAGCGTCCCGACCAGCGGCCCGGCAAATACCAACGGTGCAGTCGGAACTACAGAACAAACGGAACGGGCACGGCCAAATCTCGAGTCGGCTCAAAGTAATCCTGATTACCGCATGGTTAGTGCTGAGCCTCAATCGGTGGAGATAGGCTCGACCGATCCGGATACAGGCTATAAGTTTCTTCTTCGTCTTACCACAGAAGGCGCCGCCATAAGCGACGCATATCTAAGCGAGTTCGATGCGCGTAATTTCGATAAACAGCAGCCTCTGCGCCTCGTTCGGCCTGTTGAAGTTGCAGGCATTAGAGAAATGACTATGGCTACAAGGGCGCTGATGCTGCCGCAGGACGACCTTCGGTTTCCTGTCAACAGACTTCACTGGGAGCTTGGTGAAGTTGAGCAAATCGAAAACGGTCAGAAAATTGAGTTCCAGGCTTTTGTTATTGATGATGCTGACGAACCGGTTATGAAGCTCCGTAAGATATATGAGGTTGCAAAAGACAGCTATCATTTGAATTGTCGTTTCATAATAGAAAACCTGGGCACGCAGGAAAAAGAGGTTTTTTATAGTATGAATGGCGCAGCAGGGATTGGCCGCGAAGCTGTTCGCACGGATATGCGCCAGGCTGCGGCAGGCTATAGGGATAGCCCGGAGCGGGTCGGCATTGAAACGCTTGATATATCCGATATCGTCGGTCCTGATGAAATCAACAGCAAAGATATTGAACTGCCCGCCAATCGACTGTTATGGACCGCCGCGATAAACAAGTATTTTGCCGGGATAATGGTAACTACGCCCCGCCAGGACCGCCAGTGGGCGGATTGGGTCAACAACCAAACAGCCTGGCATTATAAACCTGTCGATATGGACGAAACACTCGGCACCAGCATTGAAACAGTTCCGCGAACCCTTGCCGCTGCCGGCGAATACCAAGACATTACCGAATACGAGTTCAAAATGTACCTCGGGCCAAAGGACAAACGCGTTTTCGACCGTGTTGAACTTTATGAGGAACTTGGATTTGTCAAAACTATAGCTTTTCGCGCCTGTTGTTGTCCGGCTGCTCTGATTAGCCCTCTTGCATTTGGAATTTTGACTTTGATAGGGATGATATATGGCATTATACCGAATTATGGCATCGCAATCATAATTCTTGTTCTTATGATAAGAATCCTCCTTCATCCGGTCACCAAAAAGAGCCAGGTCTCAATGAGCAAATTCAGCAAAATTGCTCCGATGGTTGAGGAAATTAAGAAAAAATACGGTGATAATAAGCAGGAAATGAATAAAAGGGTTATGGAGCTCTATAAGCAGCAGGGCGCATCACCGATTATGGGTATGCTGCCAATGCTGTTTCAGATGCCTATATGGATCGCCCTCTATAGCGCGATTTACACATCAGTCGAGCTGCGAGGTGCGGCTTTTCTGCCGTTCTGGATAACGGACCTTTCTTCTCCTGATGCGCTGATATCGTTCCCTGAAATTGAGTTGCCTTTATTCGGCGGGCTCAATTCGCTGAATGTGCTTCCTTTGTTGATGGGCGTGGCTATGTACCTTCAGCAGAAACTAATGCGGCCTGCATCCGCAGCGGCAGCAACAACCAATCCACAGGCTGCACAACAACAGAAAATGATGATGATTATGATGCCTCTTATGATGCCCCTTTTCCTTTATAACGCACCCAGCGGTCTAAATCTCTATATTATGGCCAGCGTTTTCGCAGGTGTCGTAGAGCAGTATTACATACGAAAACACATTCGCGAAAAAGAAGAGCTCGAGAGCAAGGGTAAAGTCCCTGCCACAGCCAAAACAGGCGGCAAGGCCAAAAAGAAAAAGCCAAAGCCATACTACAGAAATATGTAATCGACTGAGGCTTTATGCATGACTCCGGCGATACGATTGCTGCCGTAAGCTCTTCAGCCCTGACCGGTCGAGTCATAATCCGCTTGTCCGGCGACCAAGCGATCGACATTTGCAGCTCAGTTCTGGATGCTCCAATCCAGCCAAAACCTGGAATTGCTTGTCGAAATGCCAAAATTGCCAAAGGTGTCTATGTTAAGGCTTTGGTCTATGTTTTTATTGCTCCGAAGTCATATACCGGCCAGAATTGCGTTGAAATTCATATAGAGTCAAATCCACCCGTTACACAGGCCTTTCTGGAATGTCTGTTTACTGCCGGAGCCGTCCAGGCCCAGCCCGGCCAGTTCACCGCAAGGGCTTATCTGAACGGCAAGATCGACCTTTCACAGGCAGAAGCGGTTAACGAAATCATCTCGGGCAGTAATCATTACCAGTTAGACGCTGCACAGAAATTACTTGCAGGCCGCCTTAGCAAACGAACCGAACAATTGGCCAATGATATCCTGGACTGCTTATCGCTGCTTGAAGCGGGATTGGATTTTTCCCATGAGGATATAGAGTTTATAACTAACGACCAAGCCGCCAGAAAGTTGCAGGTGATTCAAGAAAATCTAAAGGATATGCTGAAAGGTCCTATAAGCTATGAAACCCTAATCGAGTTGCCCTCCGTAGGGATAATTGGTGCGTCAAATGCAGGCAAGAGCAGCCTGCTCAATACATTGCTCGGCAAGCAGCGAAGCATAGTATCTCATGAATGCCACACTACCAGGGACGTCCTGACTGCCAGACTTTCGCTGAAAAACACAGAGTGCATACTGTTTGACTGCGCTGGGGTAACAGTTGAACCCGTCAGCACACTTGAGGAACTTGCTCGCCGGGCAGTATATGATGCCATCGCTCACGCCGAATTTGTGCTGTTTTGCGTTGATATGAATAAGTCCGATTGGAGCGAGGATTTGACGATATGGAAAATTGTCAGCCGGGCAGTTAACGAAAGTAGTATTCAAGCCCTTGCTACGAAAGCCGACATTGCAAAAGACCAGAATAAATACCTGGGAAAGCTTTGCAAGCTTTTTAAGGTTCAGTTTACCGCGGTCAGTTCCAAAACCTCCGTTGGGATAGAAAAACTTAGGAAAACGCTCGATGCCAGGCTTCTTGAAAAAGCCGGTATGAAAAACACCGGCCAAAACATAATCACTGACGCCCCCGACCCTTCCCTGGTAAATATCCGTCACCGCCAAACAATAACCCACGCCATAGAAAACATAGACCATGCTATTGACCAATTGCGTTCAGGCAGCGAAGATATTGCTGCTATGCTGCTGCGAGCCGCCTGGCAGGGCGCCAGCATGATAGAGCGGGAAAGTTTTGACGAACAGGTGCTGGACGCTATATTTGGAAAATTCTGTATTGGAAAATGAATTACCTCGCTGATAATAGTTTCGGCCAAATTTGCAAAAACAAAAGTTATGGTTGTATTATGCCATTTTATCACTGCAAAAATGCACAAATAATTCTTTTAATAGGGAGCTTGTATGAATTTTCGGGAATTGATTTTGAAAAACAGAAGTTGCCGTAGATTTTTTGAAAGTCAGACTATCGAAAGGGCTGCATTACTTGATCTTATCGACCTTGCACGGCTATCGCCCTCCGGCGCTAATTTGCAGCCTTTGAAGTATATCATTTCCAACGAACCAAGTATAAATTCACAAATCTTTGAGAATCTTGCATGGGCCGGATACCTGAAAGACTGGCCTGGCCCTGAAAATGGCGAAAGGCCGGCAGCGTATATCATTATCCTTGGAGATAAGGAAATATCAAAAAACTTCGGTTGCGACCACGGCATTGCCGCCCAGACCATACTGCTTGGAGCGACCGAAAAAGGTCTTGCCGGTTGTATGATAGGCTCTGTTAGAAGAGACAGCCTAAGGCAAAAACTCCAAATCAGCCACCAATACGAGATTTTAATGGTGATTGCCCTCGGTAAATCAAAAGAAGAGATAATAATTGAGCATGCCGAATCCGGCGACATCAAATATTGGCGAGATGAGCAAGGCCGAAATCATGTTCCTAAAAGATATTTAGACGAAATTGTTGTCCATTGCCCGTAGTTAGGCTATATTTTGTTTTTGCTGCCGGTAATTCTTGACGCAAATGCATTTGACGGGTAATATCAGAATTTCTGTTTTTTCAGGGTTATTAGCGATGGTACCGATAAAACCAAAAATAAATGTCAATTACACAGAAAACGCTACTGTAGTAACTTTTACCGATGAGAAAATTCTCGAGGATAAGGAAATCAGAGAACTACAGGAATCGGTGATGTCAATTGTCGATCAGCCAGCCCCTTCAAATATCGTCCTGGATTTTGACAATGTCCGGTTCTTATCCTCAGCGGTGCTTGGATTGCTCATCAGAATCAGTAAAAAAGTCTATGAGCAAAACGGCCGATTAAGATTGTGTAACATCAGTCCGAATATTATCGAAGTTTTCAAGATAACGCGATTGACCAAGGTTTTCGATATATATCCGGATATAGCTTCGGCAACAGCTGATTTTGATTCAGAAGAATGAGATATTAGTATTGGTGGTGCTTTCAATCAGTTCTTATATTTAAAAGGGGGGTAAATAAGATGACAAAAGTAAAAAGTAATGAATCTTTTTTCAAAGCGGACAGACTGTATGGAATCGAATGAGCAAAATGGGCAGTCCGTTACGATTAAAGGCGAGCCTGGTTCTATTGCTCCGGTATGGAATGAATTAGACTCAAAGCTCCATCGGCATAACTACACCGATGATGACATCTTTGCCGTACACCTGTCGCTTGAAGAGGCTTTTACAAATGCCGTAAAACACGGCAATAATATGGATTTAACTAAAGAAGTTTGTATCGAATATTCGATAAATTCAGAAAAGGTTGAAATTACTGTTGCAGACCAGGGTGGCGGATTCGACCCTGATGCTGTGCCTGATCCGAGGTGCGGCGAAAACCTGTTTAAGGCCGAGGGGAGAGGGCTTTTGTTGATCCGTTCATATATGGATAAGATATCCCATAACCCACAGGGCAACCAACTTCGAATGATTCGATATCGTCGAATCGGGGATAATAATGAGCAAGTATCTGAAAAAGCAAGTAATTAAAAATTATTGCCGTTTTTTTGATAATGGGAGTAAAATAAATATGTTCACAAAAACGCTGCCTGCTATTTTGACTTTGTTACTGGTTTTTGGTTGTCAACAACGCCAGCCAAAGCCGCAGGTTGGAGGCTACCAGCCTTATGAGGGCTACGAAGCCTTAGAAACTGCCCCTTCACGCAGTCCGAGCAAAAGTCAGAGCAGTTCCAACATACCCTCGGGATGGATGCCGCAAAACAGCGAAAATAAGTGGTCAGCTATAATTATACATCATTCGGGAACCCAAAACGGAGATGCGTCAACTTTTGACAGCAGTCATCGCTCACGCGGGTGGGAGGGCATAGGCTATCATTTCGTTATAGGTAACGGTTCCCGTAGTAGAAATGGCGAGATTGAGCCAACTTTCCGATGGACGGAGCAGCGCACCGGCGCCCATACAGGCGGCACTCCTGATAATTGGGCCAACCGTGAAGCTATAGGCATTTGCTTGGTGGGGGATTTCAGCAAAGACAGGCCAAGCCAGCAACAGATGCAATCTCTTGGTCGATTGGTTAGATTTCTTCAGCAGCGTTACAGCATACCTACTTCGCGGATTTATGGCCATGGCACTACGCCGGGAGCTAACAGCACGGAGTGCCCTGGCAGAAATTTCCCAATGCAGCAGTTTAAAGCGATGCTGAGCGGCTGAAAACTTATTTGGTTCCCCTGTGTTTGCTTGAGTGATTTAAGGTTGGCGTAGGCTGCTTCTGCTGTTATAATTCCCATATCCTCAGCTAAAGGCGGAAATAGCGAAGCCTTTATGGTTTATGTCTTTTAAGAGAGCAACTTCTCAACCACAATTCAGCTACACAAGAAGCTTCATAAGTGCCTGCCTATAAACCACTTGCAAAATTATCTTGACAAAGCTGCTGCCTTGTGTAACAATTCTTTTTGCGGTTTTTGTTACATTGCCGTAACAGAAAGAACAGAAATCTGTTGTTTGTGTTACAGAAGGGATTAGCAGATGAAGGATTTACCGGGCCATTTTTATCAGAGAAATCAACGATGGTGGTGACGGGTACGACTGCCCGGCGCAGAAAAAGCAAAGAACATACCTCTCAAACCCATAGGGCAAAGTATGCTACAAAAGACAAAGCGGTTGCCGCTGAAGTAGCAAGGCTCATATTAGGCGATGCAATGGCCTCTGAAAAGCCTGCCAGCAATGCACAGACCATTGCCGACTTAGCAGCTATGTATTTAGATTATGCTAACGATTATTATCGCAGACCAGACGGCACTGCTACTTCTATGCTGGTAAATGTCAGAGTTACATTAGGTGCGTTTGTTGAAAGCTATGGCGATTATAAACCGGAAGATTTCGGGCCCGTCAAGCTCAGACAGCTACGCAAGCTCTGGATTGAAACAGGCCGTTGGAACAGGACTGTTATAAACTTTTATATTTCTATTATAAAGCAGATGTTTCAATGGGCTGCCTCACACGAACTTGCACCGGTGCATATCTTTCAGGCACTTAAAACCGTAGAAGGCTTAAAGCAAGGCCGAACTGAAGCAAGAGAAAGCAAGCCGGTCAAGCCTGTAGCTGCCGAGCATATCTATAAGATGCTGCCTATGTGCCACAACATATTGCGGCAATGCTTGAAC
>PWDX01000166.1 GCA_003553245.1 Phycisphaerae bacterium | reverse complement strand
GTTCTATTGAGCCGATTCACAACCCTGTACCGATAGCAGAGATTGCTGTTGAAAAAGGGGCAACAGCCCTATTAATGCCAGTTAATTGCAGGCGCCAGCTTGTTGATCTCTCTGATGAAATGGCCACCAAGATTGATATCCAGTACTATTCCGATGCCCAAGATGCGCTGGTTAAAGCGATGGTGGAGTGACAAGCAAAGATAGCATTTAGTGATTGAAGGGAAGCTATGTTTCTTGGGTTATAATACTAATCCGACTTCTTTTATTGGAGGTTGAATAAATGCAACCAGAAAATCCTTTGTTGGATGTGATGAATAGAACTATATATAACCTTCGCTTTATCGAAGACGAAGCAAAAAATGAGGGACCTTATGAAGTTACTCAGCTTGTTAATTCTTTTCTTGGCGCTTTAGCTCACCCGTGGGAAAAGTTTAAAATAGAGTTAGAAACAATTTCTTTAGAGGAGGCACAAGATAAAGGTTGGCCTTTAGTTAAAAAGATAAAAATGAAGATGCTGATCCAACTGATTTGGGAGATCTTTTAAGACGAATGCGCAATGGAATTGCCCATGGAAACATTATATTTTATCCAGACATTAATAAAGAAATACAGTATGTAAGTATTTGGAATAATAAATATAAAACTACTATAAGGGAATGGGGCACCACTTTATCTATAGATACTATGCGAAGTTTTCTATTTAATTTTGTTGATCTAGCAGAGCAATTACATGGAAAACAGAAATAGCTGCATGCATATATAGTTGTAACAACTGTAAGGGAGGTCATCATGACTGAAAAAATAATTGCACATATAGAAAGCATAGGGGAAATTGAACCAGATACCCATGACGGTTCATATGAACTTGTCAGGGAGACTGTTAAGGTATTGGAAAAGGTTGACAAAGAAAAACTTAATTATAAAGACATGAACCTTCTTTACTTTAATACAGTGGGCACTTTCACCAAGGTGTCAAACTATGAAAACAAGATAAGGCGTATTGAAGAAAGCAACCTTAATCCAGAAGATAAAGAGTATCTTAAAGACCTGCTATCTCGGTTAAAGGATAAAGCTCAGCGGGGAGAATACACAAACAGAGGCTGGTTTGGTGATGAAGAAGGTAATGGCTCTATCGGTATGTTTGGTAGTGGTTTTGGCTCTTTTGCGAAATTCGAGGCAGGGAATAAGGAATATGCCGATTTTATAGTCAAATGTACAGAAATACTACATGAAGAAGATGAAGAAAAAATATTGGAGATCGCTGACGAAGGGCTGAAAAAACCTATTCGAGGATTAGGAATTGCCGGAGTATCCCAGGTTTTGCACTGCCTTAAACCTTTTATTTTTCCCATATTAAATAAAGGTGAAGGTGCAGGAATTGAGGCTTATAAACAACTTAAAGTTCCACTTACTAAACCCTATGATACAACCAAGTATGTGCAAAATACCCGTATCATTAGAGATTTTAGGAATAAGCACTTTTCTTTTAAAAATTACCGGGTCATCGATCTTGGCTACAGAGATTTTATTATGCCTAAAAAGCTTGAAAAACCTTTTGCTGATATATTTAAAAACCGACACGAAGCAAGCTGGGCCTTTGATTTCATAGCTGAGGCAGCAGAAAAATTGTCCATTGAAGGACCAAATGATCCCAGGATGGTTATGAGTCTGCGTCACGGAGGCAATGCGCTTCGCTTTATTTTTTGTAAATGGCTAATAGTAAGTTTTAGGGGAGGATTCAATGAGCAGAGAATAATTCTTCCTCTTTTAAAAGACGGAGCTTTGCAGTTCGAAGCTTTTCATCTTGAGGATTTTTTATATGTTTACGAGGAAAAGTCTGTAGCACTTTACTCTTTTCCGTTTGAAAAGGTTAAGGATATGGATGAAGAGTTGGCTCAACTATTTAACGATACCATAGAGCATATAAAGCGGAGATTCCAAAATCACAAGCGATCTCCATACAGAAACCGCCCAAGTCATCTTCAGGAATTGGTGGATATGGTTTATGACGAAGAAAGAAGGAATACTGTTTTTTTGAAAGGTCTAAATCCGGAAGATGAGAAAAAAATATTTCCGAACATCTGGTGGGTTAATCAGAAAATAGAAAAACAAGAATTTATATGGGCACCCTTAAAAAATAAATCAGGAAACCCAGTTTGGCACTGGGAGATATTAAAAGAAGTTGAAGAAGGAGACATTATATTACATTACACTAAGGGATTTATAAGATATGTCAGCAGGGTAACTTCCCCTCCGGAAATAACAAAACATCCACTATCATCTGAAGAAGATGGTGGTCCGGATGGGTGGCTAGTAAAGATTGATTATTACGATTTAGAGTCTCCAATTCCTCTATCAAAATTTAGTCAAAAACTTATTGACTTAGATATTTCACAAGGACCGATTGATAATACTGGAGGGGTTAAGGAAGGTTACTTGTTTAGGTTTACTGAGGATGCTCTAAAGGTATTGCAAGATGTGCAGCCGGAAACCGTTTGGCCTGAATTTGCCATAGTTGAAAGTTTTGATGATCAGATAAATCCTGCATATCCTTTGTCGCAATTAACCCAAGATGCTTTTATGCAGGAAACAGAGTTAAAGCGTTTTATTAAAGCGATTGAACGTAAAGGGCAAGCAATAATTTATGGGCCTCCGGGTACTGGCAAAACCTACATTGCAGAAAAACTGGCAAAGCACCTTATAGGTGAAGGTGATGGCTTTTATGAAATAACCCAGTTTCATCCTGCTTATACATATGAGGATTTCATGCAGGGAATAAGGCCTCAGGTCAGGGAAGACGGTCTTCTGGACTACCGTCTTGTACCGGGCCGGTTTATGGAATTTTGTAGTAAAAGTATGGAAAGAGCCGGTATATGTGTATTAATTATTGATGAAATTAACAGGGCAAACCTGGCCCGGGTTTTTGGGGAGCTAATGTACCTCTTAGAGTATAGGGACAAAGAAATACCACTTGCCGGTGGTAAAACCATGAGCATTCCAGACAATATCCGGGTTATCGGAACGATGAATACAGCTGATCGT
>PWDX01000188.1 GCA_003553245.1 Phycisphaerae bacterium | reverse complement strand
TAGTAATTGAAAAGATCGACTTAAATGAAATTTCATACTGCACTTTTAGCGGTAAGTCCGGCCGCAGGTTGGCAATTACTGCTTTAGAAAAAAATAATATCTATGGTATCACCATAACAAATCTCGAAACCGGTATGCCTTGTTCTATAGAAGTATATCCTGAAAGTAAAAATTTATTTTACGAGTATATGCCTGAAGATAGGAAGGAATACTACAATGTCAATTAAAACCAAGCCAATTCAATTCTTCGAACGATTCCACTGGGCTACTTTATATCAGCTTTGCCCTGAGTGCGGGGAGCAAATGTCTGAGGTGTATAAATCGTGCGAGCGGCACTCGATTTTTATCTGGTATGAATGCCCTCAGGACCAATGCCGGGGCCAATGGCTCCAAAGATACTCACGAGATGATTTCTAAATGACGCTCGCTGTATCAATTTTTGTGAGAAGCTCAAGCCTGGAACTGAAGCTAAGTTAAAAACAGCCATTGTGCAAGTGTTGGAGCATGTGACACCGCAGGGCGTTAACGGGTGGTTTGAATCCTGCGGCTATTCGTGTTAAAACCTGAAATGCTCTAATAAAAAAAGCAAGCCCCGTGGGAACAACGGGACTCGCTTGCTCAAGGCCGGAAAAGGCCATGGTATTTAATGAAAATTTGCTGATTTCTACAGGACTGCAAAGTCCTGCGTATCCACTTTTGACTTTTCAGTTTTAAGACCACTTAACTGTTATCCTATTGCATCACCTCCTCTCTGTCCTGTTCGGATTCTTATACAATCTTCAAGTGGTAGTACGAATATCTTGCCGTCGCCAATCTCACCGGTGCGGGCGCCGCGAATTATAGCGTCAACGGTTTTATCAACAAACTCCTGGTTGACTGCTATTTCAAGGCGAACTTTCTTGAGCAGATTTACATCAAATTTTACGCCCCGATAACTCTCGGTATAACCTTTCTGCGCGCCTGCTCCCAGCGAGTTCGTTACCGACATTTTTGCCACTTCCTCTTTCGTCAGCTCTGCCTTGACATCATTGAGCTTGTGAGGCTGTATGTATGCTATTATCAACTTCATTTGCCAATTCTCCTTCAATTAAGTTGTGCTGAATATCTGGAACCCGCCGTATGCTTCCATTCCGTGTTCACCGATATCCAGGCCTTTAAGCTCTTCTTCGGCGCTAACACGAAGGCCGATAGTTTTGCTTATCAACATAAACATTACCAGTCCAAGCCCAAATGCCCAGGCAAATGCCGCCAGAACACCTACAAGCTGCACGCCGAGTTGTGCGAATCCGCCGCCGTAAAACAGCCCGTATTCCATATTAAACAGTCCTGCCGAGATTGTCCCCCAGGCTCCGCAGACGCCGTGAACGCTTATCGCGCCGACCGGATCGTCAATTTTCACGATATGGTCGAAAAACAGCACGCTTAACACAACCAGCACACCGCCAACCGCTCCTATTAATATAGCCGCCATCGGGGATACTCCGTCACAGGGTGCGGTTATCGCCACAAGCCCCGCCAAAGCGCCGTTAAGTGCCATAGATGCGTCCGGCTTTTTCAGTAATGCCCAGGCAGTAGCCATCGCCATTACCGCGCCTGCCGCAGCTGCGAGATTGGTCGTAACCGCGATGTAGCCTATCATCCCGTCGCCTTCGGTGGTGCTGCCGGGATTGAATCCGAACCAGCCGAACCACAGGATAAAAACGCCCAGCGCAGCTATAGGTATGTTATGACCGAGGATAGCTCTTGGCTTACCGTCTTTGTCGTACTTACCCAGCCGGGGCCCAAGCACAATCGCTCCCGCCAGTGCCAGCCATCCGCCGACCGAATGAACAACCGTTGAACCGGCAAAATCGAGAAATCCCATATTTTCGAGCCATCCGCCGCCGTCGAGTAGCCCTCCCCAGGCCCACGAACCGAAAATCGGATATATCAGCAGCGTAATAAAGAAGCTGTAGGCCAGATAACCGACGAATTTTGTTCTTTCTGCCATCGCGCCGGAAACAATCGTCGCAGCCGTTGCCGCAAAAACCGTCTGGAAAATTAAAAATGTCCAGTTCCAGTCGGTGCCGGGCTCTACACCACTCATTCCAAACAGCGTAGTTCCGAACAGGCCGTTTGTCTGGCCAAACATTAGCCCGAAACCTACCAGGAAAAACGCCAGTGAACCGACCGAAAAGTCCATAAGGTTCTTCATCAGGATGTTTATGGCGTTTTTGCCTCTGGTAAAGCCCGCTTCGACCATCGCAAAGCCTGCCTGCATAAAGAACACCAGTATCGCCGCGACTAATGTCCACACTACATTCAGGTTTATTTGTACTGTATCGGCCGTTTCCGGTGTTTCAGCCAGAGCAGTACCAGCCATGAGCAGGACCAGAACAGCCGTAAGTAGATATTTTTTCTGTCTCATCGTATGTTCCTTAAACAAAAGATGTTAGCCTTGAACTAAAAACTTTTTGAAACCCCTACGCCGGCGAAGAAATAATCGCTGCTGGTGTTGTATGCGTTCGTTCGTCGAAGTGACCCGCTTGTTAGTGTTACATAATTTAGGTTCGGCGAGACTGTCCAGCCGGCGATTTCCATAGGAAAGCTCATACCGAAAGTCAAATCCTGTAATTTTGATGAATCAACTTCCCAATACGCATTGGTATAATCTTTGTCACCCCAGCCGATACCTGCGGTAAGTTCCATACCGATCGGGATTTCGGGCGTAAGCTCGGCGATTTTTTCTATACCGTGTTCTGCGCCCGCGAAAATATAAAATCCCTCGACATCATCGACATCATAATAGACTGTCAAAGAAGGACTCAGCAGAGCATCGAGACTCAGGCCCGCGTATATTTCAGTGGTGTCGCCGTCACTGGGAAAGTAATAGTGAATGACGCCGACAGAATACCCAAGACCGCTTTCTAAATCTCCAGAGTAATCCAACGCCCAGTTGTACTCATTAAAGTCTCCCTCGTCGCCGTTTACATTAGTTAAATCGAGGTTTCCCCACAGCTCAGCGGTTAGTCCGCCATAACCGAGGGTTACCCAAGGCTGAAAAACCGG
>PWDX01000249.1 GCA_003553245.1 Phycisphaerae bacterium | reverse complement strand
TTCGAGAAAACCACGCTAAAACAAGCACTTACGACAAATCATTATGATTTTAAAGAGCAACATAACTGTAACCAACTGTCATTATTCGACTTATAATGGGACAGTACTGATGCAAAATATTGATTATTCAGCAAGCTTTAAATAAAACTCATCTCTACTTTTTTGAGGTAATTGTTTTCAAGCAGATGTGCCAGTCGTTTGACCAGATTGCGTCTTATGTCAAGCTCTACGGGCAGGTTTGGGTCTTGGTGAGCTTCGTTTATTCGTGTCCCGACGAGAAACTCAATTATGTCACTATCTATTAACAGCCTAGCTAGTTGCTTTGCAGCATCGCATCCAGGCGTATCTATAGAATTCTGATGTTCCAGTATTTCAGCTGTTCGGTTAAGCGTGAGAGTACCCTCAGTAATAAGGTCCAGGCCTTTCATAGTTGAAGCCGGCGGGATATCCTTTCCCGCAGTGGAAATATCTGTCTTTATTTTTCGGCCAAGCTCACGAGACAGAATCTTAGCTGTGGTTCCACCACAGACAACTTTTTTTCCGTTAAATTGGGATACTTTTTCAGCAAGTTCCCTGTCTTTAGATGTATCCAGGGGCGGGCCGCTTGCTACCATAAGTCTCCTACCAAGGCGAAGATAGATCACAGCGCAAGTAATATCGTCTTTTGCCTTATGGCCGTCGTTATCAATAGCTTTTTCTGCAATTAACCTGGCAAGTTTTCGTGCCGAAATATCCGGCTCATTTTTGCATATCTGCTCGGCGTACTGCTGAGCGGACAGATTTGACCATCCAAGAGGCATAAGGGCTGTTCCTATGCCCGACTGTGTCACGCCATCGGATGTTAAAATGACTCTGTCTGCGGCCATCAATTGTAAATGGTAAGCTTTTATCTGTCTTTTGCCAAGTCCGGGTGTTTTCGCTTCAACGGTTTGTTTATCTGTTTCGACGGCACGGCCCTGCCGAATTACAATACACGGCGGGTTATCATACTCGATAATAGTAGCCTGTCCGTCTGCCTGAATATCCATTATCGTAAAAGTAGCGTAAGCTATATGACGCCGGCTGCATACAGGCAGCGTGTTCATTATTATTTCAGCGGCCCGTTTAATATCCATATCCTCGGCGAAAAATTTCATAGCCATCGTTGCCGTCATTTTCGCGAGAACATTGGCCTTTATTCCGCTACCCAGGCCATCGGCTAATATGCATACAGCCCTTCCTTCGTCAGCGAATTTTCGGCAGATAAAAGCGTCACCGCAAGCATTTTGGCCGTCTTTGGCAACCTGATGATGTTCTATCTCTATAAAAGGCTTGTCAGTTATCCGGCTCATCATCTTTATCTATTTCCTGAGCCGAAAAAGATTCAGCTATGGAATTTAATATAACTTCCGAATCAGCAGCGCTTTCTCCGAGCAAATAAGCAATTTTCTGTACTGTTTCGACATTCTTTCGCATCAGTTCTTTGCTCTTGTTTATGATGCGCTCTTTTTGAACGGCAGGCTCGGTTATGTCTTGAACTATTGCCCCTGCATAGCGATGCGGTTCGATAGTAAATACGGTAACATGAAGGAATTTTTCGTCCAATTTAACATCTTTTTCGATCTTATCAGAGCCGGAGGCTATTATCTGTGAGAAAAATCTGCTATATGGTATCAGCTTTTCAAGCCTTGCTCCTTCCAGTCCCGGCTTTGCCTCATAAATATCAGCCACCGACCCGCTGCAAAGCTCGGCGAAATGCCTGTTACATTCGACTACTTCCAGCTTATCATTAACAATTACGGCACCGCACGGTATAGTACGGATCAATGCGTCAACCTTTTTGTGTGCCAGCTGCCTCATATATCCCAGACACATATTTGGTTCAGCTCGACCATCAATAAGGGCTTCAGCAAAAGCCCGGCAGGAATCATAGCCGCAGCCACTGCAATTAAGCTCGTCTTCAGAACGAAACTTTCCTACCTTGGCCAGTGCGGCCTGAATCTGTTCCTGAGGGTACTGAGGTTTTCTGACAGCACTAATCTGCCAGTCATAAGTTATATCTATCGTTGCTTTGCGAGGGATAGTCTTAGGTTCATATCTTGAATTCGCGATTACTCTGTGTCGCTTTATGGCTGTGGTTCCGGGCTTTTTTATGCAGGGCCCGTTCACGCAACCGCCTTTGCAGGCAAGTAATTCAAGAAAAACGGGTTCTTTCTGACCAAGCTCATCCAGCCCGACCATCACATCCCGGACAGCTTCTACTCCGGAAAAGGCCATTAGCTGATCATCGCTTACGGTGCAGCTTGCTTTTATGCCTGCTATCATTCCGCCATCAATCGGATATAGAGCACCTTCGTCGCTGTTATTCAGCAGCCATATGTCATCATCTTCAGGTTCCAGTTTTTGTGGATTTAGACCCTCTGCCTGCCACCATTGCCTTACTTCATCAAAAGTCAGAGCAAGGTCAAGTAGTTCAGGATTATTATCTGACTCGGTCTTTTTCGCGATACAGGGTCCTACAAACACAACTCCAATATCCTTGCCAAAACCTGCACGCAGAAGTTTCGCGTGTGCCAGCAACGGAGAAAGAAAGTCGGCAATATTGTTCGAATATGCAGCATGATACTTTTTTATTAACTCTACAACGACAGGGCAGGCGGAGCTTATCAAAGCCCCTTTTTGCTTTTTAGCCATTCTTTCGGCTGTGTTGGCTGATACCTCCTGTGCGCCGATTGCTGTTTCCGAAACGCCGTAGAAACCGAGCATTTTGAATGCTTTTATGATTTTAGCGACTGGTATATCTTCAAACTCTGCCACAAAACTCGGAGCCAGCGATATTATAACTTTCTTTTTGCTCCGCAGTAGAAGCTCTGCTCTTTTTAAATCATTGCGAACACGCTTTGCCCCAACCGGACAGACTCGAACGCAATGGCCACATAATACACAGAGATCGTGCATAACGCGTGCATGGCCCTGCTCGATCTGAATCGCTTTGGCCGTGCACTGGCGAAGGCACTTGTAACAATCCTGGCATTGAGCAGGCTCGGTATATATAGGCTCCAAAGATTTCATATGATTCAGCTTTCTTCCGGCGAAAATTGTAATTCTTTTAGTCTGTGCCTTAAAACATCGACCACCGTAGCAGCATCGACTTTATCATAATGGTCGGTACCAATGCTTATGTTTGGCCCCCTTTTACACATATCCATACAAAGGCAGCCTTGCAGTTTTACCGCTTCTTCCAAGCCGGCATTTTTGAGATAATCCTTAAGCACAGTCAAAACTGAATTATTACCCCTTGAAAAACAGGAGCTGCCCATACATATACAAACTTCTACTTTCGGCTGTTTTTGCATATTTCTTGCCTTGTCCTAAAATACAGAAACCTCCCGAGGCCTTGTCTGCAAATCTTATGGCGCAATGGCATCGGTCTCAAGGATATTATACACAACCTGAGCCAACAGTTCAATGCTTTTGTGAAAATTTTCATAAAAAAATTGGAATCTTTCATTTTTTTGCTTTACAATCCTTTTTTGTCGTGTAAAATAGCACAAAAACAGGCGGGCATGCTTCTGTGAGTGCCCAGCCAATTAAAAAGAGGCAACAAAGTTGTGCTGATTTTTACTCTTGCATGAAGGGCTTTTTGCTATTACGGTTGTAACCGGGTCACGCAAGGGAGTTTTAATAACGGCATTAAGCTAAAAAGATTTCAACGGAGAACCAAAATTATGGCCAAGACTAAGCAGCAACTATCACCGATTGAGATCGCGGCAAAGAAATACGCAAGATACCGTGATCCATTGATTATGGTGCTTCATGAAATACAGACCACGCGCGGATACATACCGAGAGAAGCGGCATTTGAAATAGCAAAGCTTCTTAATGTACCGCTGGCAAGGATATATGAAGTGATAACTTTCTACAATTATTTCAGACTCAAATCGCCGGGCAAAGCTGTCATTTCAGTATGTACAGGGACCGCATGCCACCTCAAAGGAGCTGACAAGCTCGTCAAAGAGTTCTCGGAGGAACTTGATATAGAGCCAGGCCAAACCACCGATGACGGCCTATTCCACCTGCAATCGGTCCGCTGTGTGGGCTGTTGTGGGTTAGCGCCTGTAGTGGTCATAAATGAAAAGACCTACGGCAAACTCCAGCCTAGCCAGGTGCCTCATGTGATCGCCGAATGGAAAGAAAAATTTGAAACGGAGACCGCCGATGCCGCCAGTTAATATTGAAAAAATCAAAAACGATGAGATAAAACGACAGAATGATTTCTGCTGCAGGATATTTGTCTGTGCCTCGACCGGCTGTATCTCTTCGCAGTCAATGGAGGCTATTGACGCTCTTGAGGAAGCAGTAAAATCTCATGACCTGGAAAATGAAATCGAAATAGTTCCTACAGGGTGTATGGGACTTTGCGCCCGCGGGCCGCTGGTTCGTGTAGAAGTAGCTGGCCAGAAACCTGTTCTATATGAAACTGTGGATCCGATGTTTGCAAGGCTGGTTGTTTCTGAGCATATCAGGCCGGCTCTGGCGAAATCGGTTAAAGATTACGCCTTCAAACTGCCGGACTTTCTGAAAAACAGAACGGTTCCACTTGATATTGATTTTTTTGCCCAACAGCAAAAGGTCGTCCTGGCAAACGCCGGAGACATCGACCCTGAAAGTATCGAAGCATATATTGCCCGTGACGGGTACAAGGCGCTCGAAAAAATACTGCTTAATATGTCGCCGGAACAGATCATTGAACAAATAGAGAAAAGCGGTCTTCGCGGCCGAGGTGGAGGCGGATTCCCCGTCGCTAAAAAATGGACTTTCGCCCGCCAAAGCCAGGCCGAATACAAATATGTAATCTGCAATGGTGACGAAGGAGATCCCGGGGCCTATATGGATCGCAGTATTCTCGAAGCCGACCCCCACGCTGTGCTCGAGGGAGTGCTCATTGCCGCATATGCCACCGGAGCACAGGAAGGGATTTTCTATATCCGCGCTGAATACCCGCTGGCGATTGAAAGGATGAAAAAAGCTATCAGGCAAGCCAAGAGAAACAAACTTCTGGGCAAGAATATCCTCGGCACCGAGTTTTCATTCGATTGCCAGATAAGACTTGGCGCAGGAGCGTTCGTTTGCGGTGAAGAAACCGCTCTGATTGCCAGCATAGAAGGACGAAGAGGCACCCCGAGACCAAGGCCGCCTTACCCCTCTGTCAAAGGTGTCTGGGATATGCCTACCTGCTTGAATAATGTTGAGACCCTTGCAAATGTTCCGTCTATTCTTCGCAACGGAGGTGATTGGTTTGCCCAATGGGGAACAGGCTCCAGCAAAGGTACGAAGGTTTTCGCACTCACTGGCAAGGTTATAAACTCCGGCCTTATTGAGATTCCTATGGGCCTGTCACTTCGCGAGGTTGTTGAAAAAATAGGCGGCGGCAGTTCTACGGCCAAAGAGATAAAAGCAGTTCAAACCGGCGGGCCCTCAGGCGGAGTTATAAAACGAGAAGACCTCGATCTTCCTGTCTGCTATGACCGTTTTCAGCAAGCCGGCTCAATTATGGGTTCGGGTGGAATGATTGTCATGGATCAAGACGATTCAATGGTTGATATCGCCTCATTTTATCTTGGCTTTACCGTTGATGAATCCTGCGGAAAGTGCGCACCTTGTCGAATAGGAGGCAAGCAGCTGCTCGATCTTCTGGAAAAAATATCTCAAGGTAAAGGAACCAAAAAAGATATAGAGAGCATCAAGTTGCTTTGTGAGGCGATGCGCAGTGCGTCACTTTGCGGACTTGGCCAGACTGCTCCGAACCCCGTCGTATCGACACTAACATATTTCGAAAATGAATACCTGGAAAAGATAAACAGCGAGGTTTGCAAGTGATTAACCTTAAAATAAACAACATTGATGTTCGTGTACCCGAAGGCGCTACAATACTCGAAGCAGCTAACAAAGCGGGGCTGTGGATACCTACTCTTTGCAAGCACCCAGACCTTGGTCCCACTGCCGCGTGCGGAATATGTGTTGTTAAAATCAAAGGCGCAAAAAATATGGTGCGAGCGTGCGCCTCACCTGCTGAAGAAGGCATGGAAGTTACAACACATGATCCGGAACTGGTCAGAGTTCGCAGAACAACCCTTGAGATGATACTAAGCAATCATCCCAACGAGTGCCTGACCTGTGCCCGTAACGGAACATGCGAATTGCAGGACCTCGCTGAAGAGTTTTCAGTCAGAGAGAGGCTCTTGCCGCCTATAGTTCCCGATATATCTACTGATGATTCTACGCGCACCATAGTGCTTGATCCGCGTAAATGTATTAAATGTGGCAGGTGTGTTACAGTATGTCAGCAAAAGCAGGATGTCTGGGCTCTGTCTTTTCTTGAAAGAGGTCTCGAGACTCGAATTGCTCCTGCCGGTGATATCGGATTGGGAGATTCACCTTGTATTCGCTGCGGACAGTGCTCGGCACATTGTCCTGTAGGCGCGATATATGAATACGATGAAACGGCCAGGATATGGGAAGCTTTGCAGTATCCTAAAAAATACTGTGTCGTCCAGATAGCCCCGGCAGTCAGAGTTTCGCTGGGAGAAGCCTTTGGCCGAGAGCCTGGCGAAAACCTGACAGGCCAGATATACTCTGCGCTTAGGCGAATGGGCTTTGATGCCGTATTTGACACTAATTTTGGCGCTGATGTTACAATAATGGAAGAGGCCGCCGAGTTTGTCGAAAGAATAAAGCAAGGCAACGGCAGCCTGCCGCTTATAACAACCTGTTGTCCGTCATGGGTTGACTTTATGGAGAAATATCACTCCGATATGATGGAGCATTTTTCCAGTTGTAAATCGCCGCACGCTATAATAGGCACATTAAGCAAAACTTATTATGCTGATAAAATGGGACTCGATCCAAAGGATGTATTCACCGTGTCAATAATGCCGTGCACATCCAAAAAATACGAGATCACAAGATCAAGCTCAATGTTCGCATCCGGGCTTCAGGATGTCGATGTTTCTATCACGACACGCGAATTCTCGCGAATGGTTCGCCAGGACGGGCTTATTATTGAACAGCTTAATGCTGATGAAAAGCCTGATTCGATACTTGGCGAATATAGTGGGGCCGGTACTATATTCGGCGCAAGCGGAGGTGTTATGGAGGCTGCGCTTCGTACGGCTCAATATCAAATAACAGGCGATGAAAATGCAGAGCTTGAATTTAAGGAAATTCGCGGCCTCCAGGGCGTAAAAGTAATGGAAACAAAGGTAGGGGACAAAAATATCCGAGTCGCTGTTGCTCACGGACTTGGCAATGTCGAAACTGTCCTAAATGAAGTGCGTGCCGCACTGAGACAGGGACAGGAATCGCCATATCACTTTGTGGAGGTTATGGCTTGCCCGGGCGGTTGTGTCGGCGGCGGGGGACAGGCCTGGAAAGTGGATAATAAGATTCGCGAAAAACGAATTGAAGGGCTCTACCGGGATGACCGCAAGCAGAGGATACGCAGAAGTTATCAGAATACCTCCATCCGGCGGCTTTACGAGGATTTCCTCAACGAGCCGCTAAGTGCTAAAGCCAAAGAACTGCTTCATACATCTTATACGGCAAGACCTCAGTACCAGCGATAATATGGCAAGAATTTGCTTTCGGGTGTGAGAACGATGCGAAAATATATATTCCTGTAAATAATTGCTCTAATTCGACTGTTATGTCTAAAAGGTTATGAAAAAAGCGCAGAAAATATCAAAATAGCTTGTTGCAATCATGACAGGTATCGTTTATTTTTATTGCCGTTTAAGTATTAACGAAGAAAATCAGTTAGATAATCGTATTTTTTGGGTCAAATCAAAATGGAATTAGTAAAACAGATTAAACAGTCCGAAGAACAAGCCAAAGAGCTTATTGAGCAGGCTAAAGCTGAAGCGGCTGAAATCGCGGAAAAAGGCAGGAAAAATCGCCGACAGGCTTGGGACGAAGTTCAGCAGCAGCGCAATCAGGCGATTGACGCCGCCGCGGAAAAAGGTCGGCAGGAAGGTGAAGAAGAGGCCGAGAAGATACGCCGGCAAGCCGAACAGCAACGGCAGGAACTGCGTGAAAAGGCTCAGAATAATATGGATAAAGCGGTTAACAAGGTACTTGAGTACTTGAAAGGCTAAGTCTATGGCGATTGCCAAAATGGCAAAAATCGTAATAGTTACCCATCGCACGGAAGCTCCCAAAGTGCTGGAGTCTTTGCAGGATGAGGGGCTTTGCCAGATTCTAAACGCAGAGCAGGCGATGTTAACCAAAGATTACCCCGAATTGTGTTGTCAGGGTAAGCGGCCTCGAGAGGTTGAAGAACTGCTTGGCAGATTGGAAAAGGCTGTCGCATTTCTCGAAGATTATTACGAGGATGATCGATCGACTGTTGAGTCTATGCTGGCTCCCAGGCGCGTTGTGGGCCGATCGGTATATCAGCAGGTTATATCTGACAAAAAACTCCTGAAAGTGCTTGAGGATGTTGAAAACACCCAGCGGTATATTGAAGAGCTCAGGGGGAGAATTGATGGGCTGGAGGATACGCTGGAGATGCTTGAGCCGTGGCAAGGCCTTGAGACGCCGGTGGAGGAACTTGACCAGATGGAGCAGGCTCAGTGTATTACAGGGCTTCTGCCTAAAAGGTCGCTTGATGAAATAACCGGTAAACTGGAGCAGATGGGCGCGATAGTTGAGCAGGTTGGCAGTACACGCTCCCACACAGCTTTGTTGATAGTTGCACTAAGTGAAAAAGCCGGCGATATACAGAAAATGCTTCGAACAGTAGATTTCGATTATACAAGCTTTGCCGGTATGAAGGGAAAAGTCAGCGATTTAATAGGAGAATACAGGGAAAATCTGGAGCAAGCGAAGCAGGAAATTGAGGATTACTACGGCAAGGCTCGGGAGCAATCAAAGGAAATTCTAAAATTACAGATTTTGCGAGACCACAACGCTAATCTGCTCCAGCGAGAATCCACACATGGAAATGTGCCGATTTCCGAAGAAACAGTGTTTTTGGAGGGATGGGTTAAAGAGCGTAATTATTCACGACTGGAGAAGGTAATAGCCGGTTTTTCAGCCAGTAGTTTGTCAAGAATTGAACCTCCAGAGGATGAAAAACCGCCGGTAGAGGTTGATAATTCATCTTCGGCAAAGCCTTTTGAGGTTATTACTCGTCTGTATGGAATGCCGCAGCACTGGGAGGTTGACCCTACGGTGCTTTTGGCTCCGTTTTTTATAGTATTCTTTGCGTTGTGTCTTACTGACGCCGCTTATGGGGTGATAATCGCCGCAGTTATGGCTTTTGCTTTGAAACGAAAACAAGGTGATAAGAAGCTGGTGAGGCTTTTATGCTGGTCCGGCGTTTTAACGATCGCGGCAGGGGCTTTAACAGGCGGATGGTTTGGCGCCGCAGTGCGGGATGTTGCGATGGGGGCCGGGTTGACCGGCATTGCCGGCGCTATAGAGGCCATTACGATTTTTGATCCGATGTCTCAGCCGATGGTATTTTTCGTGTTAGCGATAATACTTGGTTATATACAGGTTATGTTTGGTCTTGTTGTTGCGCTTGTGGTGAATCTTCAGAAGCGAGACTTTGTTGCGGCAATATTTGACCAGGTTAGTTGGCTCGTGATGCTCAACGGGTTGGCCATTTATGCGATGGCCAGTGCTGAGACGATTTTCCCGAAAGCGATGGCCGGCATTGTGATATGGTTTGTTTTAGTAAGTGCTGCGGCGATTTTGTTTTTCAGTCATCGCGAAGGCGGTATCGGCGCTAGGATTGGTATGGGCGCTTATAATCTGTTCAGCACGGTTTTTTATCTTGGTGATATATTGAGTTATTTGCGGGTAATGGCTCTTGGTCTGGCAACGGCTGGTGTTGCTATGGCAGTTAATGTGATAGCGGAAACTTCGCTGGGTATGCCTTATATTGGGATTATTCTGGCAATTCTCTTGTTTGTCGGTGGTCATGCTTTCAATATTGCTATGTCAGGTCTGGGGGCGTTTGTGCATACTATGCGTCTTCAGTTTGTGGAGTTTTTCCCGAAATTTCTGGTAGGCGGCGGGGAAGAATTTAAGCCTCTTTCCAGAGAATATAAACATATTTATGTAATGCAGGATAAAACGGAACAACAGTAACGATTCGAGAAAGAAGAAAGGTATTGATATGGAAATTGGATTGGCAGGTAATGCATTGGCGTTGCTCGGAGCGGCTTTGGCGTTGTTTTTAGCCGGTAGCGGTTCGGCGGTCGGAATAGGAACAGCGGGGCAGGCCGGAGCCGGGGTACTGACGGAAAAACCTGAGCGTTATGGTTTGAACTTTATTCTGGTGGTTCTTCCGGGAACGCAGGGTATCTATGGGCTTGTCGGCAGTATGCTTGTAATGAACAGTATGGGACTGTTTGGAGATGAGATGGTAACACTAAGTCTTTGGCAGGGTTTGATTGTGATGTCAGGTTGTCTGCCGGTTGGCATTACAGGGCTGATAAGCGGTATGCATCAGGGCCGGGTTTGTGCCAGCGGTATCGTTATGGCTGCGAAAAGGCCTGAAATGGCATTTAAGGCCGGTGCGGTTTATGCTGTTATGGTCGAGCTTTACGCATTGTTCGGTCTGCTTGTAACTATATTTATCGTATTGTTCGGTATTGACTGGGCGCAAATTGCAAATGCCGCCGGTGCCTGATAACGGTTCGGCTCAAAAAGAATGGTGATATATGAACGCTGATCAAGTAGTAAATAAGATACTTTCAGATGCTAACGACAAGGCAGAGAAGATAAAAGCCCAAGCCAGGCAAAAAGAAGACGCCGAGCAGAAGCGTTTTGACAGCCAGCTCGAAGAGTACAAAAAAGAAACCGAGCAGATGGCGTCTAAAAAGGCTAACGATGAAAAGGAACATCGTATGGCCGCCGGTCGGATGGATGCGGCCAAGGAGTTCCTTGCCGAGAAACGCAAGATGCTCGACGAGGCATTTTACAAGTCCAAGGATGCTCTTGCGAAAATGCCTGACGAAGAATACCTCAAGCTTGTCGGTAAATGGATTGCTGCCGCGGCAGAAAGCGGTGACGAGGAAGTTATCGTAGATAAAAATGAAAACCGAATCGACGAAAGTTTTCTCAAACAAGTAAGCAGGCAGCTTGGCGAGGGCAAAAAGCAGGAGCTTAAGCTTGCTGACGAACGCCTCGACCTGGGCGGAGGCGGTTTTATCCTAAGCACCGGTAAAGTGCGGACGAATGTATCGTTAAATGTGTTAATATCGCAGATTCGCGACGAGGCCGAGGCTGAGCTTGCGGGGATGCTTTTTGGAAATGACAGCAGCAAATGACACAGGCAGTTGACCACAGAGTAGTCGGATTTTTCCAGTATCCGCCGATAGGCGGGCCTGACTGGCGATATACTTATGCTGCTGCGAGGGTTCGCACGCTTGAGACAGAGATGCTCGGGCTGGCAACGCTTGTCGATATGGCAAACGCCGGCGGATTTGACGAAGCGGCAGATTTGCTTAACGGCACTGCTTATGCTTTGGGCTCCGGCCAACGGACATTGGCAACAATGGAAGAAGTTCTGCTTCAAAGACGGCATGATGTTCGCCAGCTTTTCGATGACCTTGTAGTCGAAGAGCCAATAGCGGAGCTTTTTAAGGCTAGGGTTGATTTAGCCAATGCCAGATTAGCGATAAGAAGAACCGTTACCGACAGGCCTATAGGTGACGATTACAGCGACCAGGGTAATGTCGATCCGGCAGAGTTCGAGCAGGTTTTCGAGCAGGAAAGCTACGGTGTGTTTCCTGATTATTTGCAGGAAGCTGTCGAGAGCGGCGTGCTGGAATATTATGATAACAAAGATATCAAAAAAATTGATCACGGCGTTAATCAGGTCGAAGCTCAGTACAGCATAGCCACCGCGCAGGCTTTGGGTAATCAATTTCTCGAAGGTTTGTTCCGTCTTCGCGTGGATTTGAACAATTTGCGAACGATGCTTAGGCTTAAGTTTCTGGAATCTGAACAGCGTGATGTTTTTCTCGAAGGTGGGTATATCGAGTCTGACAGATTTCGGCATGGCGTTGAGGTTGATTATGAAACGATAGCCTCGCTGTTTCTTTCTACAGCGTATCATAAGATTATCGAGGATGGTGTGAGCTATCTTCAATCCGAAGGGTCTTTCCTTGTGCTTGAGAGCAGATGCGAGGAGTATTTGGAAGGATATCTGGATTCGACGATGGCGATATCTGCCGGAGTTCAGCCGTTAGTTGCATATTTGCTGAAAGTCGAGGATGAAGTTCGCAAAGTTCGACTGGTTTTGACTGCCAAGATGAACGATCTGGATAAGCAGCTTATTCTGGCTCGGCTGGGACATAAACGATAGCTTTGAGCTGTTAAGGAAGCGAAGTTATGGAAGGAAAAATTACAGCATTAGGCGGCACTGATTTTGTAAGACCGTTCGCGGCGATAGGATTAGACACTTTCGCGGTGGAAAAATCGGCAGAGCAGATACGCCAAAGTGCTGAAAAGATTATCGAGGGCAAGTTCGCTCTTGTGGTTGTTGCTGAGGATGTAGCAGAGACCGCTGATGAAGTTTTTGCCGAATATTCCTCTGACGCTGTTCCGGCGATTCTGGTAATGCCGTTTACGACAGAATCCAAAGGGTATGCTATGCAGAGCCTCGGTGAGGCCGTTAAACTCGCTACGGGTGTAAATATTTTGCAGGAAAGTTAATAGAAGGTCCAAATAATGGCAGAAAAAAAAGAAGGACGAATTGTCAAGGTATCAGGTCCGTTGGTAGTGGCCGAAGGAATGGAAGAAGCGCGAATGTATGATGTTGTTCGCGTCGGCAAAGCCAATCTTATCGGTGAAATCGTGGGTCTGGACGGAGATCAGGCGTCTATCCAGGTGTATGAAGAAACGGGTGGTATAGGCCCCGGTGAACCGGTGGTTGATACTCACGCTCCGCTTAGTGTTGAGCTTGGTCCCGGCCTGATTGAGAGTATTTTCGACGGTATTCAAAGGCCGCTGGATGTGCTTACCGAGCATGAAGGTGCTTTTATGGCTCGCGGAACATCGGTGCCGGGTCTTGACAGAAAGAAAAAATGGCAGTTTAAGCCTACTATCAAAGACGGCACGGAAGTAGTCTCCGGTGACATAATCGGTGAAGTTCAGGAAACAAAAGTAGTCAGTCATAAGATTATGGTTCCGCCGGGCATGAGCGGCAAGGTACAGGGGCTCGCCGAGGGAGAATTTACTATTGAAGAGCCTATCGCCAAATTGGTTGATAAAGACGGCAACGAAACTGATCTTACAATGCTTCAGAAATGGCCTGTGCGTGAGGCGCGTCCGGTTAAAGAGCGTCTTGAACCGGAAAATGTTCTTGTTACCGGCCAGCGTGTTGTTGATACATTCTTTCCAATAGCCAGAGGCGGCACTGCGTGTGTTCGAGGGCCTTTCGGTTCGGGCAAAACTGTGGTTCAACATCAGCTTGCCAAGTGGGTTGACGCTGATATTGTTGTTTATATCGGTTGCGGTGAGCGCGGAAACGAAATGACGGATGTGCTGCAGCAATTTCCTGAGCTCGAAGACCCCCGCAGTGGT
>PWDX01000078.1 GCA_003553245.1 Phycisphaerae bacterium | reverse complement strand
CGTTGCAAAGGTTGATATTGTATCAAATCGTTCATAATCTCTTTACAACATGATAAAAGATGTGATGAAGATATGAATAGAACATGGCATCTGAGGGGAACAAAACAGAGTACGTTTTTTTCAGTAGAGGTGGATTCTCTTCTTCTGTAAAAGAGGCGGCTAAAAAAAGGGAAGATACGACTTTTTACGTTGGACGATGTGATGGATATCGCAGAGGTTTTAGGTACAAAAGAAAAGATGAGATCAAGAGTGGAATACACAAAAGAGATAGTGGGATCTCGTTCATCAACTATAGATCCCGATCACCAGACGATATAATGATGTTTATGCCTAAACATCGATGATCAAGATATGTTTTGGGAAAAATCTTTATAGGGTGTTGACCTAATTATATTTGGGGCGACGTAGATGAATAAGATCCGTCTTAAACAAGAGTTGTCCTACCTCATGCTGGGACAACAAGGTGGTGAAAATCGTATCAAGATATTGGAGTACCTCAGAGAACGGTCCTGCAATCTGAACCAATTAGCCAATGTGTTGGGACTGAACTATAGAACCGTGAAACACCATGTTGAGTTATTGCTGGATTACGGGCTCATCGAATCGACCGGCCAAGGATACGGTAAAGTCTATTTTTTAAGCCCGATGTTGGAAGATAACTATGAGATGTTGGAGGATATCGAAAGGAAACTCCACACCGTTTTTAGATCACCGATGATCTACAGGAAAGTGGTGGAGAACACCCACGAGGGTATCATGATCCTGAACGAGGATAAAGATATCATATTTGTAAATAAAAGCGCCCAGGATATCACCGGATATCATAGCGAAGAGCTCCGCGGATGCAACGTTGAACGAGTTATTACCGATATCATAACCGATCACGAAGACGTTCTTAAGGAAGAAGAGTTCATCGAAGAAAGGATCGAGATCGAAACGAAGAACGGAGAGAAATTAACATTGGATATCATCATCGATCATATCGACTTCGATGGTAAAGAGAAAAAAGGATTCTCCCTTCTGATCAAAGATATCACGAAAGAGACGAAACAAAAAAAAGTACTGGATATGCTGATGGAACACTCGGATGTGATGATGGCTTACCTTGACATCGATTTTAACGTGGTTTATGCCAACACCGCATTCGCAAAGAAGTCCGATCATCCTTTGACAGATATGATCGGAAAAAATCACTTCGACCTGTTTCCGAACTCAAATAATAAAAAGATCTTTATGGATGTGATAAAGGAGGGTGAAAAGAAGGTGATCAACAACAGTCCTCTGTTCGATGAGGATGATGAAGAACACTTACTATGGACCTTGAACCCGGTAAAAGATGGAAAGGATGAGATAGACGGATTGATCTTATCGGTATATGATGCCCGGGCGGATTGACATTACAGATAGTAATACCAGGTTTTCGTTCCCATAAAGATCAAGCCAGGTTCCTCAATTTTTCTGTACAACATTAATACAGATTTGTACTAAATAAATGCACGAATGACACTTGATTTTGATGCGATTTGTATAGAATTTGGAATAAAACTTATTTATTTATTTGCCGATTATACAGATTAACTCTAAAACTGGGTGAAGATGGACCTATAATACTTGGATGGGTGAGCCTCTGGTTTGGATCGAGCCAAGAGTTGGCGATGAGAATAGGGCTAGAGGACACTTTTTAATTTCTTCGGAATCGGTACTTTTTTCGTAGTACCATACTTTCCGCACCCCTACTTAAAAAAATTATTATTTTTGAAAATGTCTGAATTGACCATGATGTTAAACGATCTATGTTTCACACCATACGCATCGAACAAGTCGATCACATCTTGATAGTATTCTTTTTTTACTATTATGACCGCTCTTACCGGTCTCACATATGCCCCGCCAGGTAGTATCCCTTTTACTTCATACTCGTACCTTCCGTAGTTTGATTTCTGGATCTTACCGAACAGTTTTTCGTGTAACTTTGTGGTAGTTTTTGCTTCGATGTTTTTTGTCGTATACAAGACGATAGTAGCTTCCATTTGAACCCCAATAGATAGAAAGGTTTATAAATGTTACTCTGCTTAACTAGTGTATCATGATATCTACTTATACTCTGAATAACCTGGGAATCGTTGCTGGAACTTGTGAAGAGCTAAAAATAGCTGAAATAATCGATACATTGATACCACCAGACCCTCAACAAAAAGTGACCACTGGTCAAGCGATCGTGGCCATGATAATCAACGGTCTGGGTTTCTCGAACAGACCTCTTTACTTATTTCCCCAATTCTTCGATAAGAAACCGGTCGATGTATTGCTCGGGTGTGACATCACACCCGATGAATTGAATGATGATACCATCGGAAGAGCTCTCGATAGAACGTTTTCCTTTGGTTGTACAGAGCTATTTTCGTACATAGCTTCGGCAGCCATGGCCGAAGCAGATGTAAGTAAAAAATTTAGTCATCTCGATACTACAACATTCTCCGTACACGGAGAATATGATTCTTCAAGTTGCGAGGATGCGGCCATACATATTACGCATGGCCATTCAAAACTGAAAAGACCAGACCTGAAACAGATATTTCTAAATCTGTTGGTTAGCTTTGATGGCGGTGTTCCATTCTTTATGGAAGCATTGGACGGTAACAGTAGTGATTCGTTGGTGATGAAAGAGACGGTTATCTCATTCAAAAAGGGACTCAAAGCGAATCTTAAAGAGGTCAGTTATCTCGTGGCAGATAGTAAATTTTACTCCAAAGATACTATACGTTCCGCCAAGGACGACCTGTTATGGATCAGCAGGGTACCTAACACCTTATCGGAAGCAAAGGAGATCACAGAAGACACCGCTCGAAATATCAACAATTTAGAGATGCTGGATGGAGAAGAATATAGGTATCGCAAACATCGGTCGAATTATGGTGGTGTAAAGCAAAGATGGCTGGTCATCCATTCTGAACAGGCTAAGAAAAGAACGGTAAAGACAGTGGCTAAAGCCGTAGAAAAAGAACATGAAAAACTTCGAAAACAAGCAAAGAAGCTTCGAAGTAAAGGGTATTACTGTGAACCGGATGCAAGAAAATCTT
>PWDX01000181.1 GCA_003553245.1 Phycisphaerae bacterium | reverse complement strand
GGCCGAGTTTGCGTCGTCGTGCATTGCTTCCGCTTCGCCTACGGCTCAGCTCCAGCAATACACGACACAAACAGTAGGTAACTCTCTAATGACATGTGGCACATGAAATGGGGGCAGGTCAAAATTACCGGAAATTTCGCTCAGATTTTTGAAAAGCAAAATTCAGAGATCAGCCGGAGGGACATTAAAAATTAAAACGCAAAAATCAAAATCACATAGTGAAAATTAAAAAGTAAGAGTATGCGGCCGGGCTGTGGTTGATTTTTCTTTTTTTGACGCTGATTTTTTTTGATGGATTTTAAGAGATTGTTGTATAAGACAGGAATGTGGATTTGTCTTGACCTTTAATCGTTGTGTTGATATGATTTTGGGCAGTATGAACAAAAGTGGATTCAGCAAGTAGCCGGCTGGTATGTTTTTAAGGAGACAAGATGCCTCTGTTTAACATTAAAAACCAAAGTTTACTGCCGATAAGGAAAAGTAACTTCCAGCTTGAGAAAGACCTACAGACTCTTATCCAGAAGAATTTGGAGACGGTATTTAATTGCCAACTTGTGGCATCAGAGTTTTCCACAGGACAAAACCACGCAGGCCGTATAGACACTTTGGCGCTTTCAGAAGAATGCAACCCTGTGATAATAGAATATAAGAAAGTAGAATCATCGGAACTTATTAATCAGGGACTGTTTTATCTTCAATGGATATACGATCACAAGGGTGATTTTGAGATAGCAGCACAGAAAAGTATTGGAAGTGATGTGAAGATTGATTGGTCTGATGTCAGAGTTATTTGCATTGCGCCAAATTTCAGAAAATACGATATGCATGCCGTACAGGTTATGGGTGCGAATATAGAACTTTGGAGTTATCGTTTGTTCGAAAACTCAACCTTGTATCTGGAGGAAGTTTTTAGCAAATCGTATGAGTCCGCTGGAATTGGAGCGGATATGTCGGAGAAAAAAACAAGCACATTAACTGCGGGGAAGAAAGCGGCTATAACAAGAGCAACTGGAGTATATACCTTTGATGAGCATTTAACTGGAAAGTCAGAGAAAATAAAGGATATTGCGCGAGCGATTCAAGATTATACACTGGGTCTTGATCCATCCATTACTGAAAATCCAAAGAAATTATATATTGGGTATAAAACTTCTCAAAACGTTGCGTGCATGGAAGTAAAAGCCAGCAAAATTGTGCTATTCTTAAAATTAAATCCAAAAGAGTTAGGTGATTTGCCGCCCAATTCCCGAGATGTTACAGATATAGGGCATTATGGCACCGGTAATTTTGAAGTCTCAGTTAGAAATGACTCTGAACTTGAAACGGCCAAAAAATATATTGAAATGGCTTATAATAAGATTGGCGGCTAATAAATGCTGAGCAGCGTGGCAGGGGGCTGTTTACTTTGTATCTGGTTGGTTGGTTTTTTGTTTTTGTGCCTTTTCTCTTTGAATTGATTCGTAAACTTCTTTTCTGTGGACGGTTATTGATTTTGGGGCGTTTATTCCGAGCCGGACTTTATCGCCTCTGACATCAATAATCGTTACTTCGATATCGTCGCCGATTATTATCGATTCTTCTTTTTGTCTGCTTAGTACGAGCATTTCAACTCCTTTTGAAGCCTGTCGGGCTTTTTACGGCCTGAGCGGCGTTCTGTTCAACCTCCGTGGTTGTCGAACAGCGGCGGGCGTTACGGGGCACCGCCTTTTAAGAGTATTTCGGCTAAAACAGCGGTTGAAAACAGCGATTTTTTATTTTTTTTGCAGTTCAGGCAGGTTTTCCGGCTGGTTTTGATACTGCTAAGTATTTCTATGATAGTAGTTTACGGGCGTGAGATTGTTATTGTTCGAGTATTTTCCAGTAATTGTATTTTACGCCGAGCCAGTATCCCGCGATTGAGCCCAGCGCAGCGAAGCTGACCAGTTGGACCGGAAGTATGGCCGTGGCGGGGTGGCTGAAGAAAGCAGCGGGCCAGGTTTCGGCGAGGTGTTGAATGTTTTGGGCGCCGGCATATATATTTATCGAGAATGCCCCGACCAGGATTGATGCGCTTATCGGCCAGATGTAATCTGCGTTTAGCAGGACTTTGACCGCGAAAGCGGCGGTTCCAAAAGCGACAAGCACGGCGAATGCTATCTGTGCTATGTCCGGTTGTCCCATAACATAGTTCAGGCGTGTGTCCGGCAGTATAACATCCCTTGCCAGGACGGTAATACCAAACAGGCATATCAGGGCTGAGCCGATAAAGGCGATTATTATAGTAAGGTAGGTGGAGTCCTGTTGTTTGCTCTTGGGCATTTCGGGTTCGAGTTGCTCGTTTGTTTTTCCGGGCTTGAGATAGTTTGCCAGCAGCACTCCGAGAAGGCCGGTGGCGAGAATAGCGAGCCAGAACAGCGGTTCCCACTTAAAGGCGGCATAAACCGCTGTTCGCTGCTGTGCTGCGGGCAGGGTTTGCAGCAGTCTTGCCATACTGGCGGATCTTACGGCCCATACGGCCAGCCCTGTCGCCGGCGCCAGAACGCCTATCTGTAAGCCGTAGGGCCATGCTATTGCGTAGGCGATTATCCCACTGGTGAATGTCAGCAGGATTAACGCCATAGTTGCCGTAAGAGGTATCTGTGTCGCGGTTACGGGCATAGACGCATCGGCAGGGTCTGCGATAGGCCAGCCGATGATGCCGATGAGCGCTGCTCCTACGGCCATCGCGGCGATTATCCTTATTCTCATAATCCAGCTTAATTCCACGGGTGGTTCTCCAAACTTATAAACTCAAACCTTCTGTAAAATCCACAAACCTATATTAAACAATGACTTACAGTCATTGAAAACTTTCAATTTCCTCCATTTCGGTTATAATGTAAGTTGTTTAACGCCAAACATTTAAACCAAGAACAGAGGAAAATTTCTTATGCAACATCTTCAAACATCCTTCTTTTACGACCTGCAGGAACTGGTTCGCAACGATCCGCTGATGCGAAAATATTACTACATATTCAAATCTCTAAATCTTTCAGCACTTAAAGACAAAAACCTCGGCATCGGTGCAACCGGATATTCCCGCCATGCGATACTGCGAGCTTTTATC
>PWDX01000112.1 GCA_003553245.1 Phycisphaerae bacterium | reverse complement strand
TCGAAAGGCACTTCCCCCCCGGGCAACGACGCGCTGGGACTATCTTATTCCGCTTGTGGCCGCTGTCCCGCCGCCTTGCCTATGGCGTCGCTGCGAAGCTCACTCGGCGCATTAGCCTTCGGGAGGGTGCCGCAGCTTGGGGTGAGGTGTGGCTCCGAAGGAGTGAGTGGAAGAAGGGCTTACCCAGGCCGACCGATCCTTCCGACTCGGAAAAACAAGCCACCTAACACCACCTACGATAGTGGCTGCAGATCCAAGCGCACTCAATCGTATCTATCCCGCTGTACACCACGCCCTGCCCGCCTCCGCGAAACCTCACGAGGGACCCAAGCGCGTTCCACGATCCCTTTGCGAATCGCTTAACGAATGCCAATGCGCACCTAACAAAAGATCCCGATAATTTCCAGGAGCTGCCTCTCCTCAATCACTTCCACTATAGCGCGCGCGTGGCTGCCGTCCCACCAATGGCGGCGATAACAATGTGGGTAGGGCGTTGTTCTACATGCACACAGCCCGACCCCCAATGCAAAGGATTTGCGGGGGAGCTACGAAGGCTCGAACGCGCGCTCATAGGCCGCAAGCAGCTTTGGTGCTTCGTATCGCCATTCAAGCTCTCGGTCAACGCGGCGCCGTCCCAAGGTCCCCATCCGCTCGCGCCGCTCAGGGTTGTCGAGAAGCTCGACTATCCGTCTTGCCATGTCAATTGGATCGTTTTTTTTCGCGTAGAGCGACGCGTCCTGCGCCGAAAAACGCCCTTCGGTAAGATCAAACTGGACGATCGGCTTGCCCAGTGCCATGTATTCCATGATCTTGTTCATCGTGGACTTGTCGTTCATGGCGTTCGCGACATCCGGATTGACGCAGACATCCGCCGTGTTCAGCATCTGAAGTAACTCTTGGTCCGGCACGCGACCAGTGAATGTCACATAGTCGGAGATTTTGAGATCGCTAGCGTATTGTTTCATTTCGTCAAGTGAAGTGCCACCACCAACCAGACCGAAATGAACGTCGGTGCGGCCCATTTCTAAGACAATATGTTGTGCGGCCTCCAATAGAAGATCGATACCCTCCTGTTTTCCCATGACGCCCACGTAGCCGACCAAGTACTTACGTCCGCGCTTCAGTGCCGGAACTGGAGGCAGTATCTTGAGCCGATCGAGCATTGGGCCACTCCGCACCACGAATACGCGGTCCGGGTCCATGCCGCCGCGCTCTATCGCTATGCGCTCATAAGACTCGTTAGTAGCGATCGACACATCTGCCGTCTTGAACGACAATCGCTCGAACCAGAGCATTAGTCTCCAGAAAAAATCACGTCGGCCGAATTTTGCTTCGTAAAGCTCGGGATTGATGTCATGGTGATCAAAGATGAAGCGTGTGCGAAAGAATATTTTGTAGAATCCCCCGATCAGGAAGAGCAGATCAGGCGGGTTACAGGCGTGAATTAGATCGAATCCGCGGTCCCGTCGCACCTTTCTGGCGAGCCGAAAAGAATTCCAAATCGCCGACGCATACTCGACCGTGTAACCCCACACTCCCGACCCCTCCAAGGGCAAGGGATATCGGTAGATGTGGATACCCTCGAGCTCCTCGTAGCGTTTCTCGTAGCCTTTGCCTGTGGGGCAGATAATCGTGACTGTGTAACCATTCCCCTTCAAGGTTGTGGCTTCCTGCCACACACGACGGTCGAAAGGCGAGGGAAGATTCTCAACCAAAATAAGCACACGGCGCGCGTTACCAGCAGATGCCATCGTACATTTCGCCACTTACATCGGTGCCAACGCGCACAAGGTCGACCACTGTCTGATCTGGCCTAGCTCGCTCAAGAATATCGTGAAACTCACGTGCTCCGTTGCCGATCACGAGCGTCTCTGCGAACTCGAGGACCTCCTCCTGGCTATCTACCATCAGGCGTGAGATATGGGGAATGTGGTTAAGGATGTAGTCCTTGTTCGCGCCGACAAGCGCGGCCAAGTTCACGTTCCGGTCGTAGAGCCTGAGTTCGTATCCCTTGCCGATCAGATGTTCGATTACCTCGACCAGCGGTGATTCGCGGAGATCGTCGGTGCCGGCCTTGAACGAGAAGCCGAGAAACCCCACTTTGCGCTTGCCTTTGTCAACGATCATCTTGATACCCTTCTCCACCTGCCGTCTGTTCGATGGAAGGATGGAGCTCAGCACCGGAAGCTCGAGGTCAAGCGAGCGAGCCTTGTAGTTCAGTGCACGGACGTCCTTCGGCAAGCAGGAACCGCCAAAGGCGAATCCGGGCTTCATATAGTAAGGAGAGAGATTAAGCTTGGTATCCTGGCAGAAGATGTCCATCACCTGATGACCGTCAATGCCGATCGCCTTACAGAGATTTCCGATCTCGTTGGCGAAGGACACCTTAAGCGCGTGCCACGTGTTGTCTGTATACTTCACCATCTCCGCTGTCTCGACATCGGTCCGTATCAGCGGAGCGGGAATGTGCTCGTACAATTTGACCAATACGTCGCCGGCCCTCGCGTCAGTCTCACCGATTACCGTCTTCGGCGGATTGTAGTAGTCGTACACTGCTGTGCCTTCGCGGAGAAACTCCGGGTTGTTGCATACGCCGAAGTCGATGCCTGCGCGCTTTCCGGAAGTTGATTCAAGCGTGGGTATCACAATATCGCGCATCGATCCCGGTAGCATGGTCGAGCGCGCTACCACGACGTGGAATTCTGGCTTCTCCTTGAGTGCTTCGCCGATCTCCTCGCAAACCCGGCGCACATACGAGAGGTCCAGATTCCCATTCAACTGGGAGGGCGTACCAACGCAAACCAACGAAATCTCGCTAGCCATCACGGCGTCAACCACGTTCGCGGTAGCCTTCAATCGCCCTCCTTGAACGGACGTCGCGATCATTTCGCCGATTGCTTCTTCAACTATCGGAGCTGTGCCTCGGTTGATTAGGGCAACCTTCTCTTCATTAGGATCGACTCCAACAACCTCATGTCCATCATTGGCCAAGCAACCGGCTGATACGGCCCCCACATAGCCAAGCCCAAAAACGCTGATTCTCATAAATCGGTCCTCACTTATCGGGATCCACCCAAAGCACAGGAAGTGCCCGGCTAGAC
>PWDX01000168.1 GCA_003553245.1 Phycisphaerae bacterium | reverse complement strand
AGAGGCTATAACAGAAAATAATGCCGAAGGGTGAATTGGGGCATCTAGAATAGTGTTATGAGTTACAGCTGTAAATAATTCAGCTAATCGCTGCGCTTCTCTGTTAATGTGGGGAGGGAGCATGTCATGTATACGAAGTTCATTAAACAAACGTACTGTCTCGAGTCTGACTTCGGGGTCGATCTCAAAATAGTTTTTGTTTAAGATTTTCATGATGACTCCCTATGAATTAGTAGTGGGGAAATATTCAATCGTCCAATCGAATACCAATTCAACGGCGTCTTTATGCTTTGTGGGTACATGTTCACAGAACGATTGCCGGACCGAATCATCTTGAAACACTAACCACAACCATACATGCGGAGGCCAGGTAGAGGGGTCGAGCCTACGTTCATAAGAAGGAGGCCCAATAAGAGGACTTCCTTTTAGCACAAGCTCTTTCCAAGAGATCACTTTGTATTTGGAATGCCACTTTACGTCGACATATTCCAATACCCACGAAACAAGAGTGGAATTGATTTCATCCGCATGCTTCTTGTAGTACGCCTTACCGGCCGTGATAGATACTTGTTTGCTACTCAGTCTAAGATTGTCGCCCATATTTACTCCTCCGTATACAAATAATCAATCGGATGCAGAAGGATTCGAACCTTCGGAACCCCTGACGAGGTTCGCTTGGTTAGCAACCAAGTGCAATCAACCACTCTGCCATGCATCCGAGGGTGGGTGGTTACCTCACCACCCTGCATTCCATGATCTGGCGTTTATTCTGTGGATCCGCCTTTGCCATGGCGATCTCTTTGAGATCTTCATGATTGCCACCAGGACACTCACTGGCATCAATCCGAACAGTTGTCTTACCCTGTGGACGGGTGAAACGGATAAACACTTCGTAATAATCGTCTATACTTCTAGACATTTTGCTCCTCCTGTTCTCGAGCTTCTTTTTGAGCTATTTGTTCTTTGTCTTCTTCGGTGGGTTTTTGGAACATCTCTTCCAATACTTCAGCCATTTTTATCACCAAATAGGGTAGGGCCTCGTCACCTTTTATTCTCCCGGTGTTCTCTACTTCTGAAAAATCATATACGTATTGAAAAGCTGCGGCCGCACCTTGGAAACGTTCAAAAGTATAAAGAAACCGAGTGGCTTCCTCTTCGGTCTTATGTATAGGTTGTCGAGGATCGTCCAATATATCAAACAATTTTAATATTGCATGATCTGCTGCATTTTCATCTTTACTTTCCATACTTACTCTCCTACACGCCTGGAGGGATTTGAACCCCCGACCCGCTGATTCGAAGTCAGCCGCTCTAGATCCACTGAGCTACAGGCGTAAATAGTCGGGATGGCAAGATTCGAACTTGCGACCCCCTGGTCCCAAACCAGGTGCCTTACCACTAGGCCACATCCCGTTTATTTATTATACATCAACGACAACTCTCTATCATTTCAAAAGATCGTAAAATCGGGAATCTGGGAGAACCAGAGTATCCCTGCGAAAACGATTAGGGTTGAGCGTGTCAAGATGTCATCTGGATTAGAAAAGATCTCCCAATAAATTAGTGACACTGCCACACCTATACTTCCGCCTACGATCCAAATGATACTGATGGCTTTGTAGATCAGTAGCTCAAAGCGTTTATTCCGTTCTTTACGGTCACGATCGTTCACGACTCCACTCCACGGTAAGAAATAAGCTTTTGGTCGCGGGTGCCCTAACCCTACATGAATCTCCCCAGCTATACCGTACACTGAATCCCTGATCTCTCAAAGAGCGCACGATAGACAATCCTGTATCTTCGTAACGAAGGTCTACATCAATTCGCATGATAACGTGACCTTTCTTGGCACACTTCCATATTTGTTTAGTGATCTTCTTCAATAAGTCTTTCTCTTCTTTGTCTTTTTCTCTCTCGCGGGTGGAAGCAGCTGTCTCTTTTACCTGTTGAAAAAAATTACTCATTCTTATTCTCCACCTCTTTCTTTGCATCACATTGAGCTTCCGTCGAGGCCTCAGGCCTGGCCTCCAGCCGGAGGCCCTTACCACCGTCGGTGATAAATTAAACCGCTCTGTCCTTTTTCATGTTGTTCGACAGCGCCCTCAGCTCTTCCTTGAAGGCCCCCTTGATCCCATTACAATGGTCGAGGATGTACTTCGCAAGAGATTCCAGGACCGTGAAAAAATCCACCTGATAAGCATCCATACACTTATCGTTGAGTCTTACGTATTCGCCGGCGCGCCGCATCGCGAATTGATCTCGGGAACTCATGCTCAAGAATTCTTCTGAGCCTGTATAATCCTGCGACAGTCTATACTGTTCAGGATCCCCTGAGTACTTCTTCTGCAGCTCCGGGAGAGAATACGCCAGATACATCTGCATCTGCTGACGAAGGTTCTTCACCCCCTTAGGTAGCTCGCATGGCACGAAATCATCAAACGCATGAAACTCAGATTCATTCAAAACAACGTTGGGAAATTCCTTACCCAGAACGTACTTGAACATGAGACGTCCGCCAATAGCTTCAAGGAGCTCCAGGTTGTCCATCTTGTAATTCCGAACATACGGTGGGATTCCCGTTTCAATCCCAGGATTATCTGGATCAATCACAATCTCATCAATGTTACACCAAGGTACCCAATGATCGTGTGGATTCCGATTCTCCCAATGCCCATCGGAGATTTGCCCCTGCATCTCTCCCACGTACATATTATACTGAGCGCGATTATCAACCGCGAATTTCTGTATAGATCGTAAACCGGTTCTCATTTGTTTTCCTCTCCCTCTGGATATAATATACAACCAGGTTATCTACGGCGGGGCACAAAAAAGCAGGATAATGAAAAGAAAAACGTACAGGTGGGATTCGAACCCACGAAAAGCGGATTTGCAGTCCGCTGCCTTAGCCCGCTCGGCCACTGTACGGGAAAGTGTACACGCCCATTATGCCCATCAATCTAGCCTGCACTACGAACGAGAGGGGCGACGTGTGTGTTTTGGAGATGACCGGGGTCGAACCGGTGTCTTGCGCCAGCTACCCTTTCGTAGCTGTGGGCCTTTCGTCGGGTCTTCACTGACGCAATCGAAACCATTACATCCCCAGTAAAATATTT
>PWDX01000253.1 GCA_003553245.1 Phycisphaerae bacterium | reverse complement strand
AGGCGTTAAAACGTTTTTTGCAAGGAGAAAAAATCTTTCTAAGGCTATTTAATCCACTGCACGAGATTGACAAATTATTTATAATTAATAAGATATAAAAATAAATATAGTATCTGACCCCGATATCTCAGGATTTGAAAGCGGTGCCAATATGCCCGTTGCATGACATTGAAGATTCTCTGGATGAATTCGTAGGGGATGTCTTCGTGAAACAGATCACTCATGGAATTGACGAAAATCGTCTGCGGCTTTTTCCATTTCAGCGGAGTTTCCAGAACATGTTCGTGACAAGTCACCTTGAATCCGTTTCGGTAGTTCGGCTGGCCCATTGCCTGCAACCGCTTCGCCATCCGCTCCGCATAACAGTTTTGGCAACCGATACTGACCTTGGTACAGCCGGTCACCGGGTTCCAGGTGGATTCGGTCCATTCTATTGATGATTGTGCCATAAAGCTTATTGTTGGATGTTGTCTGGGAATTGCTCAAGAGCCTCTATCATCTCACGTTGAGTTGTGTGACTCAGGTATTGAGGCAAGAATAGATACAGTTTTTCCTTGAAAAAATCATTCATCATGGCCGCCCTTATTCAGAACGTCAGATCAGCTCAGCAAAGTGTTCGTTAAGTACAGTTTGGCCTTGCGGATCAAGCGACGAAGAATTTTTAGCGAGGAAGGACGCAAAGTTACTTATCACCTCTAAAGCATGTTTATCTTCAGCAATCAATACGTCTTGAAATTCTAGTGAAGATATGACGGTTGATTCAGAGGAAGCATTATTTGCCATACTGATATATTCCTTATTTGGGTAACTGCAGTTCGTCATATCTATATTTCCAATATCAGCAAGGGTTGTAACTCCGGGGGCAGTCGCTATCATAGCCGTAGCTGCAAAAACACCGGCTTTGACATTCGACAAATGTGGAATCACTAGTCATACTGAGACAGGCGTTATTCAACTTTTCCGGCCGTTTCTACAATCAAATCGAGTTTTTCATTGATTTCAGGATCGACCTGGTCTGGGGCAAGATATTTTACGAGTTTGTGGAAGTCGCGTTTCCGTTCGGTTAAGGGCAGCCCCATTTTTATTGAAAAATTCCGAAATACCGGGGCAAGGACATCATCGGAAGCTTTCACATCGTCCGACCACGGCCCAGGCTTCGAGAATGTTTCCAGTCCCTCGGTAACTTTGTTGATCGATTCCTGCATGGCTTTGATCCGCTTATTTTGTTCGGCCATGGCAAACAGATCGTCGGTCTCCGTGGAGCCTGCGTAAGCCATGAGCACTTCCTCGGTGCAAAAATAATTTTCGATCTCACACCTTTTCCACATAACTTCGGTCAGTTCGTTTGCGCTTCGCAGCGTAGATTCAATTCTGTCGAAAATGGCGAGTCCGACAAAGTCCGACTTGGCCTCCTTCAAGCCATGGAAATGTTCTCTCGCCTTTTGAGGCAGATTGGTAGCCACATAATGCACGAACGGTGTTTTGAGCTGCTTTTTCGCCGGGTGGTTCAACAGGTCAGCAAATGCCTGCAAAATCGCCAAGTCTGTAGCATCCTCCAAGTAAAGAACCCAGCCTTTTTGTTGTGCTTGGTAGTATTGATCGTAGCCAATGTCCTTCAATGACTTCAGCAACTGTGTTCCTCTGTCAGTAAGTGTATGGGGGCGGCCGACAAAGGCAATGACTGTGTCCTTGGTTGCCGCTTCATTGAGAACGACCTCGGAATGGCTGGCGGCAATGATTTGTGAATTCTGTTCGCATGCAGTTTTCGTGATGAGGCTGTAGATTTGTCGCTGCCGTAAGATCTCCAAATGCGCATCAGGTTCATCCAGCAGGAGAACCGAATGCGGGTTGGCGTAAAGATGCGCGAGAAGCAACAGGGTTTGCTGCAAGCCTCTGCCGGATGCTGACAGGTCGAATTCCTGACCATTTTCGTCCTTGTATGTCAACGTGATCTCCGCCGTTTCTCCCATGACCGGGTCAAGCAATTCGACTCCGAAAATATCGCGGATGGCCGCAACGATATTGGACCAGCTTGCGGAAGGTGAGGCATCATTATAGACGCGATAGCAGAGGTTGCGCAGAACCTGAGCGGTCTGCCCCTGCCCGAGCAATACGCCAATCTCGCCGGGTTGTTTCAGGAATTCCCGGTCGGCAAGCCCTGACATTGGCGGAAGAAAAGCGATGTTTATGCGGCCCTTCAAGTTTGGTACCAACATACGTTCCGGGTTTTTACCCGTCTCAAGCCGCAATGGGCGGCAGTGGAACCCTTCCTCGTTGGCATAGTCGAATTCAAGCCCGCATTTCCAAGCTTTGCCTTCGTTTATCCCTTCGACAATTATATCGATTCGCACATTCGAGGTGCGCTGCTTGCCCTGATTGCGCATGATACTGCGCGTATGCTTGTCGCGCCAGAGAAGATTCGACTCCGGCACAGGAATCGAGATCAGATCACGCCGATTGATGGCTACCCCCGGGCGTTTCGACACCGTGGAGTTGACACTGCGCTTATCTACCCATGTTTTGTAGCCAATGTCCCAGAGCGCAAGTGCCTGCAGCGCCGTGGTTTTCCCAGCATTGTTCGGGCCGATGAGAACCACATTTTCGCCCAATTCGAGAGTGACCTCGTCGAACCGCTTAAAGTTACGTACGATAATTTTATTAATCATGATTTTGCTGCCTTTGAAATAAAATAAAAAACCGAACTATCCATCTACTTCTCAAACAACGCGTCACCCATCCGATACTTGATGTCGTAGTTGATGATGAAATCCAGTTCTTCCTCGGTGAAGCCGTAGTGCTTGGATAAAGCACAATCTATTTTGCGAATAACATCAAACGATGCACTCTGTCTATAGAAAGGCACATCACATTTGCCTATCGAACCTTTATAATTGCATTGTCTCCATTCAAGATTATTCGAATATGATTCCATAAGTTCATCACAATATATCTGAAGGAGCTCTCGCTGTTCTAACTTCATATCTTTACCTAAATAGAAATTTTTAATGTCTGCTACGTTTAAGTGCCTGATATCGGAGAAGGTTGTATATAGAAAATAGAAAGTATTACTACCGAGTGCCGAGACCAAGATCTTCTTGTTTGCCTCGCTGCAAGCAAACAATCTTT
>PWDX01000051.1 GCA_003553245.1 Phycisphaerae bacterium | reverse complement strand
GGGCATAGGGGCAGGTATATACAGTAACTTGGATGAGGCTTTTCAGGGATTAAAATGCACGGCCAAGATTGAGCCTAATAAAAAACTGCAACAGCCTTATAAAATAGCTTATGAAAAATGGATTGATGTTCTCAGAAGACAAACAGGAGTTAAAATATGAATGAATTTTTCCCGGAAGTTACGACAATAAAATATGAAGGCGCAGATTCGAAGAATCCGCTGTCATTTAAGCATTACAAGGCCGATGAAAAAGTTCTCGGCAAAACTATGGCAGAGCACCTTCGTTTTGCAGTCTGCTACTGGCACACTTTTAAGGGGCTTGGCGATGACCCCTTCGGCGGCCCTACAATGATACGCAGTTATAACGCCTCTTCGGATCCTATGAAGGTAGCAGAAGATACGATGTACGCAGCCTTTGAGTTTTTCACGAAACTGGGTGTAAACTTCTGGTGTTTCCACGACAGAGACATCGCTCCGGAGGCAGATAATCTGGCTGAGACTAATCGCAGACTCGATAAAATAGTGCCTATCGCCAAAAAACTACAGGACGAAAGCGGCATAAAGCTGCTATGGGGAACAACAAACGCATTCAGTCACAGGCGATTTCTCGCAGGAGCATCAACGAATCCTTCACCCTCGGTTTTTGCCTATGCGGCAAGCCAGGTAAAAAAGGCAATGGAAATAACCCATGAACTTGGCGGCGCAGGTTATGTATTCTGGGGAGGCAGGGAAGGCTATGAAACATTGCTGAATACTGATATCAAGCGCGAGCTTGAGCATATGGGTATATTTATGAACATGGCTGCCGATTACAAAAAAGAAATAGGTTTTGGCGGCGACCTTTATATTGAGCCCAAGCCGAAAGAGCCGACTAAGCATCAGTATGATTTCGATGCGGGCAATTGTTATGCTTTTTTGCAAAAATATGACTTGCTCGATGACTTCAAGCTCAATATTGAGGCCAATCACGCAACGCTGGCGGGTCATTCTTTTTTACACGAGCTTCAGTATTCTATTGCGAACGGAATTTTCGGCTCGGTAGATGCCAACAGAGGGGATTTGCTGTTAGGCTGGGATACAGATCAGTTCCCCACGGATATATACGATACGACGCTGGCAATGTATATTATCCTCAAAGCCGGTGGTTTCACCAAGGGCGGGCTTAACTTTGACGCACACCTGCGACGGCAGTCGATTGACCCGGTCGATCTCTTTTACGCGCATATCGGTGCTATAGACTGTTTCGCACGCGGCTTGAAAAACGCAGAAAAGATGATAAATGATGGCCGAGTCGAGCAGATCGTAAAAGACCGCTATGCCGGATGGAACAGTGGTATAGGCAATGAAATAGAAACAGGCAATGCAAACTTTTCAAAGCTCGAAAAATACACGCTTGAACATGGCGAACCTAAACTGCAAAGCGGCAGGCAGGAGCTTATTGAGAACATTATAAATGAATACATATAATAAATGCGCAGGAGTGCTTTACTATGCTCATATCTAAAAGAACAAATCGTAGGGGATTCCTAAAAGGTCTGGGGGCTATGGCCGCCGGTACAGTAGGGTTTCCGTATTTTGTTTCATCTTCAACGCTTGGTCGGGCTGATAGGGTCGCTGCGAGTGACCGTATTGTGGTAGCATGTATAGGCGTCGGCTCGATGGGCACCGGCAATATGCGAAATTGCCTCCGTTTTCCGGAGACACAAATTGTTGCGGTTTGTGATGTGGACAAAAATCATAATCGAAGAGCTAAGGGCATTGTCGATGAGCATTACGGCAACAATAGCTGCGCAATGTATCACGATTTCAGAGAACTTCTGCAACGCAGAGACATTGACGCGGTTTCTCTGTCACTGCCTGACCACTGGCACGCAATCCCCGCCATAGAATCAGCCCGTGCGGGCCTGGATATTTATGGAGAGAAACCATTAAGCAGAACCGTAATCGAAGGACGCAAAATGCTGGATGCTGTCCAGCGTAACTGCGTAATATGGCAGAGCGGTACCCAGCAGCGTTCTGGTGCGGATTTTCATAGAGCATGTGAACTTGTTAGAAATGGCAGACTCGGCAAGATAAGCAGGGTCGAGGTTGGACTGCCCAACGGTCGCGTTGGTGATGTATTGCCGGTGCAGTCGGTGCCGGATGGCTTGGACTGGGACTTCTGGCTTGGACCAGCTCCTTATGTGCCTTATCGCGGTATTGCACATTGGGACTGGCGATGGATAATGGATTATTCCGGCGGACAGTACACAGACTGGATGGGACATCATATGGATATCGCTTTGTGGGGACTAGGTGCCAAATTCAATAGACCTATTCAAGTTGAAGGCAGGGCAGAATACCCCGAAAAAGGTATTTACAATGCTCCTATAAGATATATGGTGGATTTTAAATTTTCCGATGGTTTGGAAATGAAAGTCGGAAATCAGACTGATATGCCTAAGGGTCGTGGCGCTGTCTGGTACGGCACTGAGGGTTGGATTCATGTGGATCGGCACGGGATATCTGCCAGTAAGGATTCGATATTAGATGAAAGAATTGGTCCCGGTGATATTCGGCTATATAAGAGCCGTGATCACTGGAAGGATTTTATAGACGCCGTGAAAACGCGCCGTCAACCGGTAGCGCCTATTGAAGAGCTTTACAAGACAAATACTATTGGACTTGTTGGCGAAATAGCAATGCTGACCCGAAGACGGTTGTTGTGGGATCCGGTCAAGGAAACATTTATTGATGACGAACAAGCCAATCGCCACCTGTCGCGTCCGATGCGCGCTCCCTGGTATCTGTAAGCAAGAATATTTATAATCCCTATCGATAAATCTGGAAAGGTGTTATAATGCAATTAAATGTAAAGACACTTATCATATCTGTGTTTCTGTTAAGCATGTTGGCCGGAAATTCTCCCGGCATTAGCGATGAGGAGATTGCCCTCATGAAAGAGGCTTCGCCTATCGAAGCGTTTATTGAACCTGACAGTCCTCGAAAAGTTTTGGTTTTTAGCCATTGTGAAGGATATGAACATAGCAGCATACCATATTTTGAAAAAGCCTTGGAGATAATGGCCGAGCAAACGGGAGCTTTTACCGTTACTATCAGCACAGATATGTCAGTGTTTGAGGATGGATTGGATGAGTATGATGTTGTTTGTTTTAACAACACTACTCGTTTGGAGCCTACCGAGAGCCAGCAAGAGGGGTTGCTTGAGTTCTTAAATGCAGGCAAAGGTGTTGTCGGCATTCACGGCGCTACGGATAATTTTTACGAATGGCAGGAAGGCGCCGCGATAATGGGGGGCTATTTTGACGGCCATCCGTGGGGTTCTGGTGATACTTGGGCTATTAAAGTTACCGAGCCTGAGCATCCACTGAATAAAATGTTTGAGGAGCCTGGATTTAAGCTCAATGATGAAATATACCGCATAAAACCGGTGTCTCTGGATGAGTGTCGTATATTACTTGAACTGGATTTTGACGATCACGACACTCGCGCCGCTGACCCTGAAATAGAGCGTGTGCCCGTAAGCTGGATTCGTAATTACGGCAATGGCAGGGTTTTTTATTCCGGTCTGGGACACAATCACCATATTTTTTGGAATGAGGAAGTATTAAGCCATTTTCTCGCCGGGGTTCAATTTGCCGCCGGTGACTTCGAGGCGCCTGCCGAGCCGTTGGAAAAAGAGCTTATCCAAGCACTCAGGCCTTTGCTTGAGAATATTGCAGATTATCAGTACGGCGATAATCAACGCAGCAAATACCAATTGACGGACATTGTTCGGCGCTTTTCCGGCATCTCCGAAGGGCGTAGAGTGCTGGAGAAAGAATTTTTGAAAGTACTCGGTAACGACATAAGTGGTGCCGGCCGTGATTTTTTGTTGCGTCAACTGGGAATAATCGGCTCATCTGAATCTGTTGAATTGCTGGCAAATATGCTTAAAGCCCCTGAAGTTTGCCAGATGGCGCGCCATGCGATGGAAACGATACCCGGCAGCGAAGCTGACGAAGCCTTGAGAAAGCAGCTTGAAGAATCCGAGGACGATATTGTTAGTATAGGAATAATAGGCACTCTTGGGCACCGCAGAGATGCTGGATCTGTAGAGCAATTAGCTCAGATAATCGATGAAAAAAACGAACACCTGGCAATAGCGGCTGCAAATGCGCTGGGTAGCATCGCATCGTCTGATGCTGAGGATGCCCTTGCTCGCTTGCAGGGTAATGTCGAGGGGCGTGTTTTGAATGAACTGCTCCATGCAAGGCTATCCTGCGCCGCTGATTTTGTACAGGACCAAAAGGTTTCCCGTGCTATGGGAGTTTATGAGCAGCTTCTTGGTGAATCGATGCCTGTTCAGGTTCAGGTAGGTGCTTTGCAGGGCTTTGTCGAAATAGGAGCCGACGGCACAGATGAGCGTATTGTGAACATAATAGGCAGCAGGAGTGGCCGCCTTCAGATGGCCGCTATTATGCTTTCGGCAAAAGTTGAAAGTGAGCAAATAGTTTCTTTGCTTGGTGAGCTTATGCCTGAAACCGACGAGCAGACACAGATTACTGTTCTGGCTGCGCTTTCTAAGAGAGCGGATATCAGCGCGATGCCCTATGTCAAAAAAGCCGCTCAAAGTGACAATGTATCCGTAAGGGTAGCCGCACTGGAAGCACTGAAAAACACCGGTGATGGATCGGCAGTGGAATTTCTGGCAGTCAGAGCGGCAGAAACTACCGGTCAAGAACAACGAGCAGCGCGCGAAAGCTTATATGCGATACCCGGACAGGATGTGAATTCGACAATTATTGACCTTGTACCAGAGACTCCGCAACGAGTAAAAGCAGAGCTACTGACAGCTATCGGTCAGCGTTATATGGATAACGGGATTGAATTGCTTCTCAAAAATGCTGCGTCTGATGAAGCAGAGATTGCCTCTGCCTCGATGGGCGGTCTCAGGCGAATCGGCAACAAGGAGCAATTTCCCCAGTTGGTTGATTTGATGCTAAATGTTGAATCTTCCATGCAAGGGCAGGTTGAGCACACTATCTTGACAGTTCTTAACCGTTGCGGCGGCTCTGATATATTAACGGATTCGGCGTTACAGTATTTACCGACCGAGGATGTTGACTCGCATGCCCTGCTTCTTAATTTGCTCGGACATTCAGGATACAAAAAAGGTTTGGATGTGATTCTGGAAGGGCTTGAAAGTCAAGAAAATGTGATAAAGCGGGCGTCGATAGACGCCGCCGGTAACTGGCCAGGGTGTGAAGTTGTTGAGCCTTTGCTGAAGGTAGTCTCGGAAACCGATGAAAGAACCCACCGAGTCGTAGCGTTCCGCGCGGCGGTTAGTCGGGCTTCAGAGTGCGGAGAAGTTGCTGACCGGCAACGCCTGCAATTGTTAGGCAAGTGTATAGATGTGGCCCCGGACGCCAATGAAGCCCGTCGAATATTACCCGCGCTTCGAGAGATTCATCTGGTGGAATCTGTGAAGCTTACTTCAAAACTTCTGAACAAGCCCGGGCTGGAAGATGAGGCAGCAACTACAATTGCTCGGATTAGCAAAAATTTACCAAAGGGTGATTTGCAGGAAATTGAACCAATTCTGCAAAAGGCTCATGAAGCTACGCAAAATGCAGAAGTCAGGCAAGATATTGCTGAGCTTATCAATGAAGTTCAATAAGTATTTCTGTCTGAAAAGTTTTTTAAGATTTTACAGTATTAATATTACCGGCTGTTGATCAGGCAGTTTCTTTTCTTGTGTTATTTGCCCGTTTGGTATAGAATTCCGTTTTTGATATGGAAGATGTGCTGGATTTATCCATTATTATACCGGTTTTTAATGAATCGTCAAAAATAGAGAAAGATGTTTTTGCCGCCGCAGATTTTTTGTGTGAATACGATTTATCCGGCGAAATTATCGTCTCTGATGATGGCAGTACAGACGATACGGCTGACAAGGTTAAGGCGATTGAAGATCCTCACGGTGTGGATATGAGACTTTTGTCCTTACAGAGTCATCTTGGCAAAGGGGCGGCGGTCAAAGAAGGTATTTTGGCAAGTTCGGGCAGGTATGTGATGTTTAGTGACAGCGGTTGTTGTATTGGATACGAGCAGGCTATGAGAGGATTAAAGCTTATAGAGAACAAGGAGTGTGATCTTGCGTTTGCCTCCCGCAAACTGCCCGATTCGGTTATTAAGCTCGATAAAGGGCTATGGCGCCGTTTTTGTTCTTTCATGTTTCGTTTATCAGCTATATTAATTGCCCGTGTACCTGCCGATTTGACAGATACACAGTGCGGATTTAAGATTTTTAAGGGTGATGTGGCCCGGAAGATATTCAGCGAGTGCAAAACCGAGGGATTTTTGTTTGATGTTGAAATTGTCCTTCGTGCGGCTAAATATGGCTATATTATCCGTGAATTTCCTGTTTCGTGGTATTGTGACCTTGACAGCAGGCTTTCAGCGGGTCAAAGCACTTTTGGGATTCTGCGGGATTTATTCCGATTACGAAGGATTGTTCGTTAAATAATGTTTAATTTTTGTTAAAAGAAAGGTTTGATTATGGCTGCAAACAGAAAGCTAAGAATGGGCATGGTAGGCGGAGGAATCGGAGCTTTCATAGGTGATGTTCATCGCAAAGCTGCCGCTTTAGACGGCCAGATAGAGTTGGTCGCCGGAGCCTTTGATATTGATCCTGAGAAATCAAAAAAAGTCGGCAGGGAGTTATTCCTTGATGACAGAAGGGTTTACGGCAGCTATGACGAAATGATAGAGCATGAAAAGGCGTTGCCGGAATCCGACCGCATTGATTTTGTAAGTATATGTACGCCTAACCACACTCATTTTCCGATAGCCAAGGGTTTTCTTGAGGCAGGTTTTCATGTTATGTGCGAAAAACCAATGACAATAAGCGCTGATCAGGCTCGCCAGTTGGATAAAATAGTCAGCGAAAAAGGGCTGGTTTTTGGTTTGATGCACAACTATACCGGCTACCCAATGGTTAAACTCGCCCGAGATATGGTTCGCCAGGGAGATGTCGGCAAAATCCGCAAAGTAGTAGTTCAATATCCTCAGGGCTGGCTTGCTACGGCTCTGGAAAGCACCGGAAATATGCAGGCATCCTGGCGTACAGACCCTGCCAAAAGCGGCGGCTCCGGCTGCGGCGGTGATATCGGCACTCACGCCGAGAACCTGGCAGAATATATCACCGGCCTGAAGATTACACATTTGTGTGCCCAGCTTAATACTTTTGTTGAGGGTAGAAAGGTTGATGACGATGTCAATTGTCTGCTCAAATTTGATAACGGCGCTTCGGGTGTTCTTCACGCCAGCCAGATTAGCGTAGGTGAAGAAAATAATCTGGCTATCTGGGTATATGGCGAAAAGGCCGGGCTTGAGTGGCACCAGGAATATCCCAATGATCTATGGGTTAAGCCATTAGGCCAGCCGGAACAGAAGTGGCGTCGGGGCAATCCCTTTGTTGCTGAAAAAAGTGCCGCTGCCGGCCGTTTCATGAGAATCCCGCCGGGACACCCTGAGGCTTTCTTTGAAGCGATGGCCAACATTTATAGAAACTTTACTGACACTATCATAGCAAAAACAGAGGGCAAAAAGCCTGATGAAATTGTGCTTGACTTTCCCGATGTTAAGGATGGGCTCCGAGGAATGCTTTTTTTGGAGACACTTTTGGAAAGCGCAAAAAGCGATAAGAAGTGGACTGAACTAAAATCTTAAATCTTAAATTGAGGAGAAATAAAATGGCAAGACCAGTGACATTATTTACAGGCCAATGGGCAGATTTACCTATTGAAGAACTTGCAAAGAAAGCCAAATCATGGGGCTATGACGGATTAGAACTGGCGTGCTGGGGCGATCATATGAATGTCGCAAAGGCCGCTACTGACAAGGATTATTGTAAAAAGCAAATGGATATACTAAAGAAGAATGATTTGCAGCTTTTTACGATAAGTAATCATCTGGCCGGACAGTTAGTGTGCGATCCGAATGATGATTCCCGCTCGGACGGATTTGCCCCTGACGATTGTGCCGGTAGTGCCGACAAGAAGCGCGAATGGGCGGTGGAGGCGATGAAGAATACAGCCAGGGCAGCAAAGAATCTCGGCCTAAAAACAGTGGCAGGCTTTACCGGCTCACCGATATGGCACATGCTATACAGCTTCCCGCCGGTTTCCGATAAGATGATTGATGAAGGATTCAAGTATTTCGCCGATATGTGGAACCCGATTCTTGATGTTTTCGATGAATGCGGCGTGCGGTTTGCGCTGGAAGTGCACCCTACAGAAATAGCTTTTGATTTATATACAGCCGAACGCGCTCTTGAGGCTGTCGGCGGTAGAGAAGCTTTCGGCTTTAATTTCGACCCCAGTCATTTACTTTGGCAAATGGTTGAGCCTGCTGAATTTCTGCGAGCCTTTCAGGACAGGATTTACCATGTTCACATGAAAGATGCCGCCCTGCAGCTTGACGGCCGTAGCGGGATACTGGCGTCTCATCTGAATTTCGGGCAGGTAAATCGAGGGTGGGATTTTCGCTCACTTGGCCATGGTGATGTCAATTTCGAGGAGATTATACGCTGGCTGAATCGGATAGGCTATTCCGGGCCGCTTTCTGTGGAATGGGAAGACAGCGGAATGGATCGTGAACATGGTGCTGAGGAAGCCTGTACATTTGTAAAAGGTGTGGATTTTGCGCCTTCACAGATAGCATTTGACGCCGCATTCGATGAGAAAGAATAAATGACTATTTTCGTTGGTTTAGACAAATGGAGTAATTTATGACTTTTAAAGGAGCTATTAGCAGGCGAAACTTCCTTAAAACTGTTTCTGCAACTGCTGCGGCCGCGCCTTTTGTTGTTGGCAACTCCAATGCAAAAGCTGATAATCGTGTTTACAACATCGCTATGCTCTCTACAGCTCACATTCATACTCGCGGTTTTATGAATAATATCAAAGATCGTGGTGATTGCAGGATGGTTTATGTGTGGGATGATGTTGAAGACCGAGGCAGACGCTATGCTGAGGAATTTAATGTTGAGTTTGAGGGTGATCTAGACGCTATTGTAGCAGATCAGAATGTGGACGGTTTCATAATATGCTCTGAAAATACGCGCCATCTTCCTTTGCTTGAAAAATCACTACCTACAGGTAAGCCGGTTTTTTGCGAAAAACCGCTGGTAACATCCACAGAAGACTTAAAAATAGTTCAACAACTGCTGACTGAGTATAAAACGCCACTATTTTGTGGATATTTTCAGCCATTTACGGGACAGATGCAGGGGATAAAAAAGCTCATAGATGACGGGGTATTTGGCAAGATCACAAGAGTCAGATACAGAAATGCTCACCACGCTGCCTATGGCCGTTGGTTTGATAACCCCGACCTTGCCTGGTTTGTTGATCCTGAACTTGCCGGCGGTGGTGCTTTTATGGATATGGGCACTCACGCAGTTCATCTTGTGTTAATGCTTTTTGGAAGAGCTGACAAAGTCTGGGCTAAGATTCGTAATGAATCGGGCGAATATCCCGAGGTTGATGATTTTGGCGTTGCAAAAGTTGAGTTCAAAAACGGCATTCTGGGTAGCGTAGAGGCCGCTTGGACACAAACCGGCGGTATAAGCGGCCTGGAAATAGTTGGTTCAGAACGATCTTTATGGTATGATGGTTCGAGATACCGTTACGGTGGGGCAGGGCATTCGACAGAAAAAGTAGAAAGTGCCTCGAGTGTTCCTGATCGAGTTGACCGTCTTCTTGCGATTCTGAAAGATGAAATATCACAAGAGGATATTGATAATGACCTGCGGGCAACAATGGATGCTGTAATAGTTATGGAAGCGGCATATAATTCGAGTAAACGGGGCGACTGGCAAAGCATTTCTTAATCGTGGCGAACAGTTAGCTTATAATGTAACACATTGAAAGGAAGCTCAAGCATGACTAACCCGGAAATAAACCGAAGAAGTTTTATCAAAAGGTCAACTGCAGGTGTTGCGGCATTTTCCATAATCCCTAGCTATGTTCTGAGCGGGCAAGGCAATGCGGCCCCCAGTGACAGGCTGAACATTGCATTCGTAGGCCTTAGGCGACCAATCGAAGAGTTTGCTTCTACAGAGAACATTGTAGCACTGTGCGATGTTGACGATAGCCAGGGAACTGATCTAAATGATCAGTTTCCCAAAGCTAAAAGATATCGTGATTACCGTAAAATGCTCGAACAAGAAAAGAGCATAGATGCTGTTGTCATCAATACGCCTGACCATAGCCATGCAGTTATCGCTATGGCAGCTATGCAGTTGGGCAAGCATGTCTATTGCGAAAAACCGATGACCCGGCTGCTATGGGAATCAGCAAAACTGCGCGAGGCTGCAAAAAGGTATAATGTGGTCACTCAGATGGGAAATCAGGGCCAAAGTGATGAAGGTGTTCGGATGACCAAGGAATGGCTTGATGCCGGGGCTATTGGTCAGGTTCGTGAAGTTCATTGCTGGACAGATCGCCCCATCTGGCCGCAGGGCATTCAAAGGCCTGAACCCGAGCCTGTCCCGGATCATCTGGATTGGGATCTGTGGATTGGGCCTGTTAAAAAAAGACCTTACAGTTCTAACTATCATCGTTTCAGTTGGCGTGGCTGGTGGGATTTTGGTACCGGTGCTCTTGGTGACATGGGGTGTCACATTTTAAATGCACCGTTTTATGCCCTTGAGCTTGATAATCCGGTAAGTGTTTATGCAAGTTTTAACCGCCCGAATTTATCGCCACGTGTTCCTGGGCCTCGTTATAATGCCTACGATAAAGTTAAAGACGAGACATTCCCCAGTAGTTCAATGGTTCATTATAAGTTCGCCGAAAAGAGCCACCGTGGAGAGATTGATCTTCACTGGTATGACGGCGGCTTAAAACCCAAGCGCCCTGAAGCTTTCGAAATGCGGCGCAGCTTCCCCGGCAATGGTGCACTGTATATCGGTGATAAAGGAGTATTGATGTCAAGCGGCTGGTTAGGCGGCAGCCCGAGGCTCGTACCTGAAACCGCTATGCAGGAATTTGAGTTACCCCCGAAAACTATCGAAAGAATTGATTGCAGCCATCAGCAAAATTGGGTCAGAGCCTGTAAAGGACAAGGTAAACCGACATCTGACTTTGAATACGCATCCGACTTAAATGAAGTTGTTTTACTTGGCAATCTTGCGATAAGGTCTGAGGGCGATTTGGTCCAATGGGATCGCAAAAATATGAAAGTCACAAACATCCCCGATTTGAATGAATATGTAAATCAGGAATATAGGAAGGGATGGAGTTTATGATGTTACGATCAACATCTAAAATCAAATTTGTTGGTGTAATATTCATTCTGGCTTGTATGTGTCGAGTCTCGAACGCTTCTGATACTGATCAATTTGAGGATGATATCATCTCCAACTGGGACCTTGCTGTGCAAACCTGGACATTCAGGCAATTCACACTGTTTGAAGCGATAGATAAAGCCGCGGCTGCCGGGCTGAAATATGTTGAGGTATTTCCCGGCCAGAGAATCAGCGCCGAGCACGGGGATGCAAACACGCATTTTAATATGTCCGCGCAGATGCGAAAGGTAATTAAAGATAGGCTCGATGAAAAAGGAGTTTCCATTCGCGCATATGGCGTAGTACACCCGGACCAGGAACAGCAATGGCGAAATTTATTTGAATTCTGCAAAGATATGGGTATCCAGACAATAACATCCGAACCCCATCCGGATCAACTTGACATGGTTGAGCAACTTTGTATTGCCTACGACATAAACCTGGGCATTCATAATCATCCGGAACCGACGCGGTATTGGAATCCTGAAACTGTATTCGAGCTTGTTAAGGATCGTGATAAAAGAGTCGGAGTATGTGCAGACATCGGCCATTGGATGCGAAGCGGCATAGATCCGTTGGAAGCTCTTAAAATGCTCGGCGACCGGGTAAACAGCCTGCATATGAAAGACCTTAATGAGTTTGGTTCTCGTGACGCGCATGATGTGGTCTGGGGCACTGGTAAGGCTAATGTTGATAAACTGCTCAAACAACTCTACCGACAAGGTTTTAAAGGTGTTATCAGTATCGAATATGAGCACAACTGGGATAATAACCTGCCTGAAGTAAAAAAGTGTGTCGAACATTACAATAAGGTAGTAAGTAATCTTAGCAATGATAAGTAATATAATATGGTTTTACAGCCTTGAATTAATTAATTGATGTATTACGGAGTAATTAACTATGGATCGCAGGAAATTTCTACAATCATCGGCAGCTGCCGGAGCAGGGCTGGTTTTTGCACCGACGGCATTTGGCCAGACTTCTGATAATGAAAATGGCAAAGGTGAAGACGACATTTATGTAGCTCTTCTCGGCGCCGGAGCACAAGGGCAGATTCTTATGAGTAGTCTGCTGCGAATGGGGCAGACAAGCGGAATAAAAGTTCGTGCTGTATGTGATATATGGGAGGCTTATAATCTTCGCCGTGTATCGCGCACATTGGATGCTTACAGTCGCTTTGGACACAAGGGAACAGCTTATATCGATTATCGCGAAATGCTGGACAAAGAAAAAGATCTTGACGCAGTAATAATCTGTACGCCCGAATTCTGGCATGCCGAGCATACTGTCGCCTGCCTTGAAGCCGGACTTGATGTCTATTGTGAGAAAGAGATGTCCGACACCATAGAAGGCGCTCGCAAAATGGTCGAGGCTGCCAGGCGCACCGGCAAGCTTCTACAGATAGGCCACCAAAGACGCAGCAATCCAAGATATATTTATTGCTATGATAAAATTATTCACGAGGCCAATCTTCTTAATCGTATAACGACTATTAACGGCCAGTGGAATCGAGGCAAAGCCGCCTGCGAAGACCTCGGTTGGCCCGACGGTACGGAGATTGACAAAGAAATCCTTAGAGAGTACGGATACGAATCAATGCATCAGTTCCGTAATTGGCGATGGTTCAAAGGCCTCGGTGGAGGACCGATTGTTGACCTGGGAAGCCATCAGATAGACATTTATAACTGGTTCCTCGACGCCAGGCCGAAAGCCGTAATGGCCAGCGGTGGAATTGATTACTGGAAAGATCATGAATGGTATGATAATGTAATGGCCGTTTATGAATATGAAACCGCCCAAGGCGCTGTAAGGGCGTTTTATCAGACAATTACGACCAACAGCAGCAACGGCTACTATGAACATTTCATGGGCGACGAAGGGACGCTGGTGGTCACCGAAGGCGCCGGACTTACCAAGGTTTATCGCGAAGGACATGTACCGGAGCGGCAATGGGAAAGATGGGTCAGAGAAGGCATTGTTAAGATAGTGCAGGATGTAACCCAGGAAGAGCAGGACGCCGTTGCTGATGTCAGAGCAACTGTTCCTGCGGCAGAATACGAGCTTCCGGTGGTAATGGATGTTGCTTTCCATCTGCCCCATCTTGAAAACTTTTTTGCGGCGATGCGAGGCCAGGAAGAACTGACCTGTCCTCACGATAAAGGCTATGAAACGGCTGTTACCATACTTAAAGTAAATGAAGCAGTAGAGGCCGGCAAAGAATTGAAGTTCAGCGATGATGAATTCGAAGTTTAAATAAATCAGCCAACAGTTTAAGGAACAAACAGATTGAAAAAAGGATTTTTATTTTACCTGATTAGCATGCTTGCTTTGTCTGGTGTTACATTGGCCCAACAGCTTAAGCTTGGCGATATCGATGACGGCTCCAGGGCTGAAAGAGTGCACCTGATAGAGCTATTCGATGAGCGGGGGCAGATTATATACCCGGATGACGATCCTGCGGTTCCTTTTTCAATGCGGCAGACATGCGGAGACTGTCACACTTATGATCTGGTAAGCCAGGGCTGGCATTTTAATGCCGT
>PWDX01000222.1 GCA_003553245.1 Phycisphaerae bacterium | reverse complement strand
TCAACAGATCAGCAAAAAAACAGCAACAGATGGATTTCATAGATGAGCATCCGATTATCCGGGATATGTCCAATTACGGAGAGTTTGTAAGAAATGTGCTTTGTTAAAAATTAACCCAAATCATTTTAAGGAGACTGATTATGAACGAATCATTGGAGAAAACATTAAAGGCGTTAAGGCTATCTGGCATACGCCAGACCCTTGAGGTAAGATTACAGGAGGCTGCGGCCAACAGCCTGAATCATACCGAGTTTTTAGAGTTGATTGTTCAGGATGAAATGCTGGTAAGAAAACAACGCCAGATAAAAAGAGGCATTAAGGCAGCAGGATTCAGAGACTTGAAAACGCTTGAAGATTTTGACTGGCAATTCAACAACTCGATCAAGAAAAGCAAGATATTCGATATGGCCACCTGCCAATTCATAAAAGAGGCTACTGATTTTTTGTTCCTGGGCCCGCCTGGCGTCGGGAAAAGTCACTTATCTCAGGCTGTCGGTTACCAGGCAATTAAAATGGGGCTGTCAGTCCGGTATCGCTCTATTTTTGATGTTGCCAGGGATTTTTTGCACGAGGATGTCTTCAGCAGCCAGGACAAAATCATGAAGAAATATCTCAAGCCAGATTTGCTCATTATTGATGACATGGGTATTAAGCATCTGCCGAAAAGATCCGGCGAGTATCTTCTGGAAATCATTATGAGGCGGTACGAAACCAAATCCACGATAATGACATCTAATCGTCCGCTGGAGGACTGGGGCAAACTCATCGGCGATGTGCCTTCAGCCACAGCTATCCTGGATAGATTTCTGCATCACGCCGAGATTATCAATATCACTGGCCGAAGTTATCGGTTAAAGGACAGAGCCAAAAACGGTGAAAATATCAAACAGGAAAATAAGGATGACAAAAGTTAATTCGGACATGTACCGGCCTGCCCCGCCCGACTTGCGGCGGCCAGGTTCCGACGAGCTTTTTAAAGGCCCATTCTCACCCGGCCGCCGGTTCGGGCGAATCAGGCCTCAAAAGTTCGCGATTTAGGCACTATTGTCCTGAAATTTGCTTGAAAAAAGGAAGTAAAAAGACTATATGAAAGATGATTTAACTGACCTATTTTGAAAGCGCCCATAGTGACCTAATTTGAGGCGCCCATTGACATTATATAGCCTATATGGGCGGTTGCCACAAATATATGTTTGATGAGGAGAATCTCATCCATATCCTGCAATCTAAAGGCATGAAAAATGTTCGGCTACGCGAATTTGATCCCGAGCTTGACCTTAAAGAAAGAGAACATGAATCTATTTATGCCATCGCTGAGAAATAGTGGGTTCAATGCGTATGTAAAAATTTCAGGTATCACCGCCTTTGCCGTGTCTGTAGCTGTTTTTGAAACGCAGCAGATCATCTCTTTGCTTGAAATGCTCCTGATACTTTAGCCGGTCATTACACCAGCAGTGGCAGTGGTAAATCTCATCCATCGGTAATATACGGTGCCCTCTGAATCTGTGCGGGGATTTGACAAATATGTCTTTTTTTGTTTTCTGGTTGTTAAGTATTGTCTTGGTGTATAGGGGCTTAACCTCAGTGAAACGGCATAAATCTATTATATTGTTGTCAATTTTGTCCTGTTTGTTTTTGTTTGTCAACACTATGCTTTGCATCGTGACAGCACGCCGCTTTTGAAATCTTTTGTCGTTCAAAAAGGCCTTAATGTTCATTGGGTGCATATCGGGTATATAAACAAACTCATCTGCGTCGATTAAGCATGTCCATCTGAAGCCATTTTTGAAAGCATTACTGCCAATAGATATCGCCATCCGCTGAATTTCATCATAGATACATCCTTCAAAGCAAGTATAGTTAAAGGGAATCACAACAGCTCTGTCGTCATCTAACTCCTCAACAACCTCAACGGTTCGGTCTGTGGAGTTGTTGCTGAATACAACAATTTTGGAAAACCCTAATTTCAAATGATATTCTATCCATTCTAAGATCCGTTTTTCGTAGTTTTTAACCATTGTAATAATGATCGCAGAATTTTCGGTTAAACTTATATCTTCAAACGGAGACTTGAGTCTTACCTCCTCAAAGACAATATCCCTGCCCGCAGACAAGCAATATCTTTTGTGTTCAAAATTTTCGAAATACGGCAAGATTATGCAAAAATCTCGCTTCTTACCTGAAATATGAGTTTTTATGCTTTTCGCACCACTGGTTTTTTCAATCAAACGAAACTTTTTAGCGGTTCTTTTGCTTATCTGCTCAGGGATAAATTGGCCGTAAAGCCTGATTGAATCCGGAAAAACTACACAATGCTCATTAAATATCTGAATTGTTCGATCCGCATTCAACATTTTTGGGCTTTAGCTTTTCCTATTGTCAGCATACATCTTGCGGTTCTATAGCCTCCTGCTCGAATATTCGCTTTGCGGCGTTTTCTTTGTATAAACCAATGCAGCCACCCTCTGAAAAAAGGCATATATTTCCCTTCTGTTTTTTGAATATCAGTTAACTGCCGATAAAATAACCCAAGCACGAATTTATAGTATCGGTAATTTTAACCCGAAGTCGGTGCCTGTTCAATTATTTCTATGTCTGTAGGGCTTTTAATGCGGTATCGAATGCCTCGCCAGGTTATTGTTCGTCCAAAAGAGGAGGCGATTATTACTGCCAGCATTAGTAATCCTGAGGCCCAGAACCCAAGCAAATCAGCCCAGCGTGAGATGAGTAATGCATCGCGCTCATCCGTAAGCAGGACTGCGGCGAGTATCTGGCGCATGATTGCGCGCACAATCTGGCAGCCCAGAACAATCGCGGCAAAAGCAACATAAAACGGCCATTTATCAATTCCAGTGGCCAATGCCCATATCGCCAGCGCCAGGCCACCCCAAAGCCAAGCCACCGACCATAGCGTTCCGAACAAACCAAACAACCATGTTCCCGGGGCATAGATTCTTGTAATAACAAACTGCCGCCGTGCAAACTCCCACAATCGGCGCCAGGTTGTCGATTTATAAGAGGCAACAACACAGCCCGGGACAAACTGGGTTTCGAGATTAGCCTCCTTAACCGCCTTGCTGATTGAAAGGTCGTCGCTGAGTGCCCTGGACCATATTTGCGCAATCTTAAGGCGTTCGAAATCCTCTTTGCGAACAGCCATCGAACCGCCCCAGGCCAGATTAAACCGTTTACCTCCCAGAAGTTGACAGACTTTTGCGTTCATCGATGACAGCGCAAGCGTCGCAGGATTATTTCGACGAGGGACAAAGCATCGGTAGCCGCTGGACAGGCCGATCTCCGCCCTTTCCAAAGGCCAGACCAACTGCCTTAGCCAATCCGACCCGGCAAGAGCATCCGAATCAGCGAAAGCAAACACCTCGATATCCGGCGGAGCCTTATGGCAAGCAAACAAAAGATTATGCAGTTTCTGGCTGCACCCATCGGTATAACCGGCTATGAGTATCTGAATATCTGCCGACTGAGACTGCTCTGCATATTGATTTTTCAGACGCTGAAGTTCAGCATAGGCAGGGTCCGAGATATCCTCAACCACGAACCACAGTCTATAACCTTTATAGGATTGTTTGTAGAAGGAAAGGATATTCCGTTCAAAGTTTTCGTCCAGCCCTTTGCATGGTATAATAAGCAGACAGCTTGGTTGGTATGCCCGTGGTCGCCTGTAATGCTTCCTGGCATAATGCAGATTCTTGTGTATATTTAATGTGAACAGAATCTCGACTAAACCAACTGCCACTAAAAGTACTTCAAAAATACCCATACCTACAATCCGCCGAGCAGTTGCGTTTCATAAAGTCTTTTATAGGTCGCGCAGGTTTGAATCAGTTCCTTGTGGCGGCCCTGGGCAACGATCCGACCATCATCAATCACCACAATACGGTCAGCGGAGATGACAGTGCTGAAGCGATGTGCGATCAAAAAGCAGGTTCGCCCTTTCATCAGTTCCGACAGAGCTTTATGTATCTTGGATTCACTATCGGCATCAATCTGGCTCATTGCTTCATCAAAGATCAGTATCCTGGGGTCTTTTAGAATTGCCCGGGCAATAACTATGCGCTGAAGCTGCCCACCGCTGAAACCGGCGTTGGATTCACCGATTTTAGAGTCATAGCCTTCCGGAAGAGCGCTAATGAACTCATGAGCATATGCTTTTTTTGAGGCAGCGACAATTTCATCAATTGTTGCGTCGGCCTTGCTATAGGCGATATTGTTGGCAATTGTATCGTTAAAGGTTATGGTGCTTTGGGTGACCATACTGATCTGGGCACGCAAACTGGCAAGCGTAGCTTCGTGGATATCCTGACCGTCGATCAGGATTTGTCCACTATCGGGGTCATAAAAACGAGGCAGCAGGTTAACCAGAGTTGTTTTGCCCGAACCGTTGCCGCCGACAATAGCGACAGTCTGGCCGGCCGGGACAGTCAAGTCGATTCCTTTCAGCGCCGATTCGGCCGCATCAGGATAGGTAAACACGATGTCTTGAAATTCAATTTTGTTACGCAACGGCTTAAGCTCAAAGGCATTTGGGACTTCTTTTTCTCGCTGCTCATCCATAACCGCAAACACACGCTCGGCAGCGGCATTGGACTGTTGGATCTGATTCCATACAGGGGTAACTTTGCGAATGGCTTCTGCGGAAATACCCAATCCAGCCAGCAATGCGAAAAATGAACTGGCCTGCATCCCCTCATGCTGTCTGGTTACCCAGGCAGCCCCCAACAAAATCACCGCACCGCCGACGACCATCCCCATAGCGTCCATCAAAGGACTGGTCATCATGCTGATTTTGGCTTTCTTGAGGTGATATCGCAGCAGTGAACGATTGGCTTTTTTGTATTGTTCGATCTCCCAGTTCTGCCTGTTATAAACCTTGACAACTCCTAAAGCACGCATAGCACCCTGAATTCGTCCAAGCATTTTAGCCGATGTAACTAACGAGCCGTGGGTGGCCTTTTTCATCTTTTTGCCCAATACAGAAATCAAGCCAATGACAAGCGGGCCCGAACACATAAAAATCAGTGTAAGTTTCCAATTAATAATGAATGCCCCGCCTAATGCTCCTATAGCAATCATTGGTTCCCGAATCGCTTTGCCGAACAGCACTTTCATACCGTTTCCGCTCATATTTACATCGCTGATTATCCTACTGGTGGTGTCACTGGTTCCTTTGGATGCGAAAAAGCCCATCGGCATAAACATCACATGTCGAAATACATCCTCACGCAGATGAGTATTCGCGATGGTAACAACTTTTTCGGCCAGATAAGACTGCTTAAAGCGAGCCCAGCATCGCAATATCGTCACAAGCGTCAGCCCAATAATTACCAAAGCCATAGCCTGAAAGACGGTTTCCCTTCCGCCGTCGCGTGGCACAAAACCGACCGCCCAGTGGGCCATATCGGAATAAAAAGGCTTCGGGGGAGCTCGATCTGAAATGGTAAGCGACTCCATCAGCGCATCGGCATCTGGCCGGCGAAACTTAATACTCAGAGGCTGATCGTCCTCGGAAGTGGCCAAAAGCTCAAGCATCCGAGCCGGGCCTGCGTTTTCTTCAAAATCCCCATCCACACCGACCGCAATGATCATGTCGCCGCGTTGCAGCCCCTGCTCATAGGCCCAATCTTCATCATCAATGCTGTTAATCAGCAAGTAACGCGCAGCAGCAGATGATTCATCAAAAAAATCGCTGAGACTCGGCACATAAAAATCCATGCCGTAACGCCCGTTAGAGATTTTGCGATCGACCCAGCTGTGCAGACCTTCTTCTTCCATCATTACTTTAAGCAGTGGTATGATGGACAGAAAACTGGCCGAAAACATCATTGAAATAAGTGCCGCCCACAGAAATATCGCTATCAGCCTGGGCCACTGAGGCCAGACATATCCCAACACACGCATAAAAGGGGCCAACTCTTGTTTTATCTTCATACGCTGCCTTTCGCGTTTCATTTATTGAATAAAGCTTTGAACTGTACTTGCTGGCTGTAGGCCTGTCAAGGTTGTTTTAGTACACTATGGCAACTTGCCGGCAGCCTGAAAACCAGCTTCCGCCAGTCTATCCCCCAAGGAAACACATCCTATTATAAAGTCGGACAAAATTTCATCAGAGCATCAAACAATTCTCGTCAACATACAATAGCCAAAAAATACATCATAATGACCAGTGCTTCAGATTAGTCCCAGGAATGCTCTTTGATGGCCTCTAACACCCTCTGGGCACAGTCGATGGCTGCCAGCCCTTCTTCGGCTGTAACTTCAGGTCTGCCGTTACCTGCACAGGCCCTCAAAAACGATTCCTGTTCGATACGCAACGGCTCCTTATCGTCAATTTCCAGCTCTTCGATGTGCAGCAGGTCGGGCCAGTTTACGCTGGTAAAGTCAAATCCGCCCTCTTGCTTTTTCTGTTTAATCCAATCAATGACACCGGAATTGGGATCTGCTTTGATTACGATGCCGGATTTTTTGAAATAGTCCATACTCAAATATGCCTGTCTGCTGAAAACGCGAACTTTGCGCTCAGTGCGCAGTGCAAGGCGGGATGCGGTAATATCTGCTACACAGCCGTTTTCAAATGTGATTCTGGCATTACAGATATCCTCATTTTCCTCAATAACATTGACTCCGATAGCCTGTATATTTTTTATGGTGCTCTCAGCCATAGAAAGCACAATGTCTATATCATGAATCATAACATCAAGGACAACGCCAATATCCGTTGACCGAAACGGGTATGGGCTGACCCGATTGCATTCGATAAATTTTGGCTCAATTTCAAGCCTTTTCATTGCTCGAACCACCGGATTGCAGCGTTCGGAATGGCCGACAGCCACCGTAACATTATGCTTTTTTGCCAGCTCCACAATTTGCCTGCCCTGATGAGTATTTGAGGCCAGTGGCTTTTCTATCATCACTGGAATGCCCTTTTCGATAAACAGCCTGGCCTGGTCAAGATGAAATTCCGTAGGGGTGGCTATGGTGGCGGCATCGACCTTATCGAGAATGTCTCTGCTGTCGGTATATGCGCCACAACTATGCTTGTTGGCAAGTTTCTCGGCACGGTCTTTATCCACATCCACCACCGCAACCAATTCGCTTTCGGGCAATTGGCTGCACACCTTGGTGTGAATCCGCCCCATTTTTCCCGCTCCGACTATTGCTGTTGCTATCTTATCCATAAATCCTTCTCACAAATAGAATTATTTCCGGAAAACTTCCAGAAACCGCCCGTAACGATGCTTACTGCTTTTAAGAATTATCTCAATTATGTCTTTGACGCTTTGGTCGAGATCATCTTTGGCCTGAAGCTCTTTGACACACTCAAGTAAGGGCTTATGGCTTCGATAAAGCCTGCGATGCGCTTCAATGATTTTCTCTTCCTGATGCTGGCTTAGCCCGGCTCTGCGGACGCCTCGTTTATTTACGCCGCGGACGCGCGGCGGGTAATGCCCACTGACTATAAGGTATGGCGGAATGTCGTGATTTATACCAGCCATGCCCGCCGCATAAGACCATTTTCCAATGGTCGTGAACTGATGAACAAGCACCATCCCGCTTAGCCATACGCCGGATTCGACTTTACAGTGGCCGCTTATCTGGCAATAGTTGCTCATCACAATCTCATCTTCCAGCAGACAATCATGGCCAATATGAACGCCTATCATAAGGAAGTTGTTATCACCTATTTTTGTCACTTCCCCCTCATACATACTCGGATGAATCGTAACCTGCTCCCTGAATATATTGTCGTTGCCAATCTCGAGGCCGCCAAGTTTTGTTTCATTGTCCACGCCTTTAACCTGCGGCAGACCACCGGCGACACTGTTGGGGTGAAACCGATTGTTCCGTCCGATTTTCACATTGGGACCTATTACAACATTTGCTTCAAGCACAGTGCCCGAATCTATTTGGACACCGCTATGGACTATGCAATTAGGGCCTACGACAACATCGTCGCAAAGGCAACAATTTTTATTGACTACTGCACTGGGATGTATCTGAGTCATCTAACTCTTCATCGCTCCAATATTACCTATAACATCTCATCATCGACAAGCATAAACTTAATCTCAGCCTGAGCGGCAATCGTGCCATCTACAGTCGCCTTGCAACTGCATACAGCAGTACGCTTGCGAAGTTTTATCGTATCGGCAGTAAGCAGCAAAGTATCGCCGGGGACTACTGCTTTTCTCAACTTAACGCCATCCATAGCCAGAAGGACCGCGAGCTTACCGGTATGTTCGAGTTTTTGAGCGAAAAGTAAACCGGAAACCTGCGCCATCGCCTCAACTATCAACACTCCCGGCATTATCGGCGTACCGGGGAAATGCCCCTGGAAAAACTGCTCATTGAATGTGACATTTTTTATCGCCTTAATCGTTTTATCACCTTCTATGTCAATTACCTTGTCAACCAGCAGAAAAGGATAACGATGCGGAAGTATTTTCTGTATCCTGCGTATGTCAAGAACGGCGTCTGTCCCGAATTTCTTAATTCTTGCCTGGCGCTGGGCATCATCGTAGAGCTTCTTCGCAAGCCGCTGATTCAGGGTATGTCCGCTGCGGTAGGCAACTATCTTACCGTGTATAGGCTGACTTACCAAAGCCAGATCTCCGCACACATCAAGTATTTTGTGGCGCACACATTCATCAGGCCATCGCCATTTATTGTCTATTGGGCCGTCGGAATCAATTACCAGCAAATCCTTTGGGCAAAGGTGTTTACCGATTCCTCGAGACTGAAACTGCTTTGCTTCGGACTCAAGCAAAAAAGTCCGTGCAGGAGCGAGTTCCCGCTCGAAATTATCAGATGACATCCGAAAGCTCAATATCTGCCTGCCGACGCCCTTATGTTGACCGTAATCAAGGTCATAAGTAATTTCCAACCCATCGGTATTGCTCGGAAGGGCATAAATAGATGCGTCACCAAGTTCGAGACTAAAAGGCCTGGTAATAACAAATTCTTTTCTGTCAGCGGTCTGGTCAACAACTCCGCAACGCTTGAGAACCGAATAATAACTGGCGCTGCTGCAATCTGCAGAAGGCATCTCGGGACCTTCGATTTCCACAATTAAGTTCGATATTTCCAGAGCAAAAACCGCGGCAAGACAATGCTCGACGGTTTCTATTGAAACAGAATCCTTGATCAGGCTGGTGCGTCTGCCTCGGTCAGCGACATTTGGGGCAATAGCAGGTATGCGCACAGGCGAATTACCCGTATCCATACGGACAAAGACCCCTCCCGTGTCAACCGGTGCAGGCTTAAAAACAGCCTTTGATGGAACACCGCCGAACATTCCGCGAGCGGATATAACGCCTTCACTTTTTATCGTTTTCTGAAGCTTCAAGCTTATTTACCCTTGCAACAAGATCTTTCAACTGGCGGAACATTTCGGGAAGTTTGCGAGTATAACCTAAAATACGGAACTGCCGTCTCCTGTCCTCGGCCGGGGTGCCCACAAGAACCGAACCGGCAGGAACTTCACGAGTCATAACGCCGCCTTTTGCACCTACTATCACATTGCTTTGAAGATGCACATTATCACCCACACCGACCTGTCCGCCAAGGACAACGCCGTCATCAAGAACAACGCTGCCGGCCAAGCCGACCTGCCCCGCTATAAGGCAGCATCTGCCGATTCGACAATTATGCCCGATTTGGACCAGATTGTCCATCTTTGTACCTGCGCCAATAAGAGTTTGCCCGAATTTTGCCCGATCAACACAGCAGTTAGCGCCTATTTCAACAGCATCTTCAATAAACACAGTGCCGTTATGCGGCACAAGCCTATGAGCGCCGTCAACATAAACATAACCAAAGCCTACCGAACCTATTGTGGTGTTGGCTTGGAGAATGACATTATCACCTATATGACAATGATGATAAATTACAACATTGCTGTCTATTCGGCAGTTGGAACCTATTTTAGTATCCTCACCAATCTTGCATCCTGCCTCGATAATCGTACCGGGACCAATTTCGACACCATCATGGATAACAACATCAGGCCCGATAGCCGCACCTGGACCAATAGTGACCTTGTGGCCTATTTTGGCAGTCTCATCAACGCCCGAAGGCAGTGCTTCAAGCTCGGGTGCAAACATATTCAGTGTAGCGATTAATGCCTTGTGGACATTATCAACCACCAACTGCGGCTTATCGACATCCTCGAGTATGCAATTGGTCAAAACAGCGCAGGCAGAACTTTCACGGCAAAGCTTACGGTGCTTATCATCGCTGACAAAACTCAACTCGCCGGGGCCGGCCATGGTAATAGCATTTACCGCCCCCACTTCGACAGAGCTGTCTCCGTGGAGTGTTGCTCCCAGTCGCTGAGATAATTCTTTTAAAGATATTTTCATATTCTTCCTATAAATCGGTGTCCATTCTTTCCATAACTTCTGAAGTTATGTCAATACAGCCACCAGTAGATAGTATCTTATGTGTCCGGATAGTCAGCATCAATTCATTAGGGTTGGCCGCGGGAAGCTCGACGCGTCCCTGCTCGACAACCATTACCAAACCCTTTGCAGCTGCGACTTCCTCTGTAACAGCCAGTATATCCCGATAGATGTTTTCCGTCCACCTCTGGTCTTTTAGTGCGCTTTCCTGCTCGTGAAACTGTTTCAAAGCTTCGAGCTGACCCTGTTTTTCCATCATCTGGCGAAGTGTATCCAGATGCTCGTCACTGCCGGGACGCAAGGTCTGGCCGCGGGATTCTAACTGCCCTATCTCTCTGTCAAGATTTTCAAGCTTCTGGATTACCTGCTCACGCTCGGACATTGTCTGTTGCTGATAGTCCGCTGTCCTCCTGCCCTCTTCAAATATGCGGCGAATATCCACAACACCGATCCTGCCCTCAGTATCTGAAGAAGCGGATTCAGCCATACTGTGCTGGTAGCCTGCAAGCAATCCAAGAATTACAATTAGTCCGGTTAGTACAATAATTTTACTTTTCATAAGCCTTCTTCCTTAAAATTCTTTAGAATAGCGTTCCCATAGAAAAACTGAAAGGTCGTGTCTTGTCTTCGTCTTCACGCATAATCGGGAAACCAAGTTCAAACCTTATAGGCGCCGGGCCAAGCAATTGCGGCAGTTCAAGCTGTAGGCCGACACCTGCGGCAAGCCGCAAACCGCCCGTATCCACAGCTCCGCCGTCAACAAACACAAGTCCGGCGAGATTTTCCGGCGGCAGCGGTGTAATCAGTTCTGTTCCACCTGTTACCATCCAGTCGCTTCCTATCGGGTCATTAGCAGGGCCGCTTCTTGGGCTTACTCCTCGGAACGCGAAGCCGCGAATGCTGCCTTGTCCGCCGGCATAGAACCTCTCGAACGGTGGAGCGTTGCCTACTATTGTCGAACCGGAAATGCGCCCGGCCAGCACGGTTCTGCGTCCGCCGAGGTCTTCATAAACAGGCCAGTAGTGACGGTAACTGCCTTCTAAAATCCCAAAAGAAAAGTCGCCAAAAACCTGCTCATAACTTGTACGAATGCGGCGGCCTTCGGTAGGAGAAATATCAAAATCGGTGGTATCCCAACCAATGCCGTATTTAATGCCCGCTATGGTATGCTCACCGGCTACATCAAAAATCTCCGGCGGAGCCTGCGGTTCAATGTCCTTAATATCTACCTCTTCGATCCTGAAACCAATGTTACGGCGAAGAGCGGTCTCATAGCGTTTTTCCAAGCCTAACCGCCCGCTAAGGCGTGCCTCATCGTGGCTTTCACGCCAACGGCGATAACTTGCCCCGTCAACACTAAACGAAATCGGCCTGTCAAGCAGATAAGGCTCCGTAAAACTAACCGAATATTCGCTGAATCTTGTACCGGGCATCAGGGATATTCGCAAATTCTGACCTGCGCCTTTGAACGCCTGCCCGGTGATAAACTGCCTGAAACTGGTAGGCCAATCCGTAATATCAAAATTACGCTGCTCAAACATTACCTGTCCTATCACGCCGGTGTCACTGGCAATGCCGGCGCCGAGCATGACCATACCCGTCTGACCTTCTACAACCCGAACATCCGCATCCCTGAGCTCTTCTTCGTCCGTTTCAAGAGGGGTTATCGTAGCCGACTCCATCATTGCCTGACGCTGGATAAGCCTTTCAAGATATCCTGAGCCGTCTCCGCGGGCGGCATCGGCATCATACCACTGGCCCGGGAAAAAGCTCTTTTCATTCAATATCCGCCGCACGACCTTATCCTGCGTCTGCTCGTTGCCGCTGATATTTATCTGTCCTATACGAAAACGCCGGCCTTCCTGTATGCTATAAGTTACATCTACAATCTCATCCGTAACAAAAACGCGGCGTTGATCAATCTCTGCATCTACAAAGCCCTTCTCAAGATATGCCGAGCGTACAGCACGCAAATCACGAGTTGCCCGCATACTGGTAAATATATCCCCTTGGCCAAGTTGTGTTTTATCCTGAAGCTGCTCGTCGGTGAAAAACTCGTTACCCGTAATCGAAATCTCGCCTACCGTGTAAACACGGCCTTCTTCAATTGTATAGGTCAGATAAACCCTCTTTCGGTCCTCGCTGAACTGCTTTTGAGCTTCAACATAAGTATTCAAATGCCCGGCTTTTTCATATGCCTCCTGAAGTCGCACAATGTCATCCTCTAATTTTGCTTCGACAAAATACCGGGGAAATAAGAACCACCGCCGCTTTCGGGTGTCTCGCAGCGCCGTGCGAAGCCTGCGGTCAGATATTTGCTCGTTACCTTCGAATTTTACATCGGCAATTCTAACGCGAGTACCTTCATCTATATCAAAAAATATAACACCGTCTTCCAATTTATCTCTGTCCAGATCTATATCGATAAAAGCATAGCCTTTTTCTCGATAAAAATCCTCGAGTGTTCGTCTTGCTGCTTCAGCATCTACAGGCTCCAAAAAATCACCCGGCTCAAAAGGCAATTCTCGCAAAAGACGTCCAGATCGAAATGACTGATCACCCTCGAAAGCGATTGAATGAATCTGCAGGCGTTCACCTACTACAAAAATAAGCACGAGTTGGCCGTTAACTTCCTCGAAGCTATAATAAGCCCAGTCAACGCCCTTAAGACGGGCAATCCTATCGGCATCTTCGCCAGCAACCTCCGGATCAAAAGTCTGGCCGGCTCTGCTGCGGACGCGTGCAAGTATCTGAGCATCGCTCAGGCGACGATTGCTCCGTACCTCCACACGCTCTATCACAGATGAAGCGTCTGGTTCATCCTGCCCCAAGGCATCCGTTGTTGAAAACGCCGCAATCCAGGCAATTATGAAAACACCTGCAAAAAGCCACACCTTTGTTTTCACTGCACTACCGCCGGCTTTAATATACATACATCCAATCCTTAATAAACCGCATGCTCTTCCATGAACCTACTCGGGCTAAATCGGCCCTTCAACAAAACTGGCATTCTCAAAACGCGTCAAAGTATCCCTGAATATCAATTTAACAGTGCCTGTAGGCCCATTTCGCTGTTTGGCAATTATAATCTCAGCAGTATTATCTTCAAAGTCATCAATTTCATCATCCTGGTCAATATCTTTTTTGTGTCGATAATACGCCTCTCGGTGAAGCAGAGCTACGACATCGGCATCCTGCTCGATACTACCGCTTTCTCGCAAATCGCTCATCCTCGGGCGATGGTCTTCACGACCCTCAGGAGAGCGGTTAAGCTGGCTGAGAACAACTACCGGTATATTCAACTCACGAGCCAAAGCTTTCAAATACCGGCTTATCTCGGTAATTTCCTGCTGGCGGGATTCGATTCGCTTGCCGCCGCCACTCATGAGCTGCAAATAATCCAGAAAGATGCATTGAATATCGTACTGACTCTTCAGGCGTCTGGCCTTGGCACGAAGTTCCAGCGGCGTCAGAGCAGAAGTGTCATCAATGT